>JBFJXC010000001.1:0-74196 GCA_041623325.1 Lentisphaeria bacterium
CCGCAATGTCTCCGCCTGCATTGGCAACCGGGTCTGTCCCTTCGCCAACTACGACACCACCACGCTGGCCACCAAGCTGGAAAAAGCCATCTACCCCAACAACTACCATGTCAAAATCGCCCTGACCGGATGTCCCAACGACTGCATCAAGGCCCGCATGCAGGACTTTGGCATTGTGGGCATGGCCGAGCCCCAATACGAGTACGAGCGCTGCATTGGCTGCGAGGCCTGCGTCAAGAACTGCACCTCCCGCGTGACCGGTGCCCTGACCCTGCACAATGGCAAGGTCCGTCGGGACGCTCGCCGCTGCATCGGCTGCGGGGAATGTGTGCTGAAGTGCCCGACCGCCGCTTGGACCCGGAATCCCACCAAGTTCTTCAATCTGGTCATCATGGGGCGCACCGGCAAGAAGAATCCGCGAATCGCCATGCCCTTCCTGAACTGGGCGGCCGAAAGCGTGGTGATTAAGGTGATCGAAAACACCTATTCTTATATCGACCAGTATATCAACCGGGCTCTGCCCAAGGAGCACGTGGGCTACATCGTGGACCGCACTGGCTACGGGGTGTTTCGCGACTGGGTGCTCAGGGATGTCGAGCTCAACCCGGAAGTGGTGGTTGCCCAGCATATAGACTTTGGAGGCTTCCACTACGAGAAGGACCTCTTTATGAGGCCGTACACCACGCAAATCGGCTAGGTTGTAGAAAGAGCCCCCATGCATAAGCGACATAGATCCAGGCTGACGGTCGTGCTGACGGCATTGACCATCGGCCAGTCCTTGGCTTAGGCGCCCGAGGCAGAGACATTGGCGGAGACCCTGCTCCGCGGCAAGGTCTCGGCCGATCTGCTGTTGCTGCCCAACGTGCATGTGCTGAATGTACAGGCGGGGACGCCCGTACTACTCAAGCTGAAGGACTGGGGTCGTCCCGGCCGTGGAGAATGGGACTCATGCAAGGCGGGATGAATTTCGAGTCTACCCCCACCGGGGCGATCATGCCTGGAAAGGCATCGTCCCGCTCGAATGCATCGAAAGATGCATAATCTGGATCCATTTGGTTTGGAATCTGTTGCCGGTTATCTTGAGTAACATGATGGTGCTGGGCGTTTTTAGGGGGACGGCGTACGGCTATGTGGCCCCAAAAGAGCAATCGAGGGTAGACAGATGTCGATCCGCATTGCTGGCACAACGTGGGAATAGCGCGCGATGAACAGAACCTGTACATTCCGGCGTTCAGCATGGTTGTGCTGCGTGGTCGCGGGCTCTGCGGTCGCGCAAGGCTTCGACCAAAGCCACGCGCTGTACGATGCGGTCCTCAAGGCGCATGTCGTGGCCGGTCAAGTCGACTACAAGGCCCTGAAGGCCGATCCGGCCCCGCTTGATCGCTATCTCGCCGCGACCGCGACTGTCACCGAAGCGCAGGTCGAAACCTGGACCCAGCCTCAGCAGCTGGCCTTCCTCATCAACCTCTACAACGCGGCCACGCTCAAGCTCATCATCAATCACTACCCAGTCGAAAGCATCAAGGACATCGGGGGCTGGTTCAAAGGGCCATGGGATCAACCAGTAGTCAGGCTGCTTGGCGATACGATCACCCTGAACCATCTCGAGCACGACATTCTGCGCAAGCAGTATGAGGAGCCGCGACTGCACATGGCGCTGGTCTGCGCCGCAAAAGGATGCCCGCCGCTGCGCGCTGATGCGTACACGGCAGAGAAGTTGGACGAACAGCTTAACGACCAGGCGCGGGTCTATCTCACCAGCCCCGCCGGCATGCGGGTCGAGCGCGACAGAGGCGTCGTCTACCTCTCGGCGATCTTCAAGTGGTATGGCCGCGACTTTGCCTCAGTTCCTGATTTCATTGAAAGGCACAGTGGGCGGGACATCGGCGGACTCAAGATTCGCTACGTCGACTACGACTGGTCGCTGAACGAACAGGACGGACCGAGATGAATCTGCGCTCGGTCTCCCCTGCTTGCAGGAAGGAGAAGGGAAGCCGACATGAAACCGAAACACGAGTCAGGCTGGCTCCGCCCCGTGCTGCTGCTTCTGGCCGTGGCCGTGTTGATCGCCGTCGGCAAGGCGGTGGACGCCCCCGCGCAGCTGCACAGTCTGCTGCACTCGATTGAGTCTCTTGGTGGACTCGGGTATGTGGTGTTCTTTGCGCTCTATGTGACGGCCTGCGTGTTTCTGGTTCCCGGTTCGATTCTGACTCTTGGGGCTGGGGCAATCTACGGTGTGGTCGTTGGGTCGATTCTGGTCTCGGTGTCCTCGGCAGTCGGGGCGACGGCGGCATTCCTAATCGGTCGGCATCTGGCGCGCGACTGGGTGGTCGGCAAGGTGCAGGGAAATGCAAGATTCGCCGCCATCGACAACGCGGTTGGCGTCGAGGGCTGGAGAATCGTCGCTCTGACGCGCCTGTCGCCGGCTTTTCCCTTCGCCTTGCTCAACTATGCCTACGGCCTGACCAAGGTGCGGCTGGGCGACTACTTTGTTGCCTCCTGGCTCGGCATGCTGCCGGGAACGGTCATGTACGTCTACCTGGGGTCGCTGGCAAAATCGCTGAGCGCGCTGGGGGCGGACTGTCCGGGCTGTGAGCGCAGCGCGGCGCAGTGGGTGTTCTACGCCGCCGGTTTGCTGGCCACCGTTGCCGTCACCGTCTACGTCACCCGCATCGCGCGCCGCGCGCTGAACAAGAAGATCTCGCCGGGAGGCACGCCATGAGCGAATCATGGAAATTTCCCGTTTCTCCCCGCGATGCGTGCAACCGTGCTTTGCTCGGGAATGTGCATCCGCCGGAATGGCGTAACCCGGATCCGCAACCGATCTACAACCTGGTTGTGATTGGAGCCGGCACCGCCGGGTTGATCAGCGCGGCCGGCGCGGCTGGCCTTGGGGCGAAGGTGGCCCTGGTCGAGCGGCATCTCATGGGAGGCGACTGCCTGAATGTGGGCTGTGTCCCCTCCAAGTCTCTCATCCGCTCCGCACGCCTGGCGACGGAAATGAAGAAGGCGGCCGAATTCGGACTCACCGGCGGCGACGTTCGCCAGGACGATTTTCCGCGTGTTATGCAGCGGCTGCGGCGCATCCGGGCGGAGATCAGCCGGCATGATTCGGCCAGCCGCTACCGGGATGAACTGGG
This sequence comes from Lentisphaeria bacterium, assembly GCA_041623325.1. Taxonomy (GTDB): domain Bacteria; phylum Verrucomicrobiota; class Lentisphaeria; order Oligosphaerales; family JBFJXC01; genus JBFJXC01. Next base: position 3,141 of record JBFJXC010000001.1, read on the forward strand.
AGTCGATCTGTTTTTGGGCGAGGCGACATTCTGCGGGCCGGACGCAGTCGAAGTCGGCGGTAAACAGCTGCGTTTCAAGAAGGCGGTCATTGCGACCGGTGCCAGCGCAGTGCATCCGCGCATCGAAGGGCTTGCCGACACTGGCTTTCTGACCAACGAGACCGTCTTCAATCTAACCGAACTGCCTCGGCAGCTCATCGTTGTCGGTGGCGGACCCATTGGTTGCGAACTGGCCCAGGCCTTCCGCAGGCTGGGGGCGGACGTCAGCATTGTCCAGCATTCCAGGTTTCTTCCCCGAGAGGATCCGGATGCCTCGGCCATACTCGCCCGAGTGTTCGAGCGTGAAGGCATCCGCGTGCTTCTCGACGCGGACACCAAGCTGGTTCGGAGGCAAGGTGGCCGCAGGCAGGTCATCGTCACCCATAACGGGCAGGACGAGATCCTCGAGGGCGAGCAGATCCTCATCGGTGCGGGCCGCGCCCCGAATGTCGATGGGCTGAATCTGGATGCGGCCGGTGTGCAGTATGACCCGAGGCGAGGCGTGATCGTCGACGACTTTCTGCGCACAAGCAATCCGCGCATCTACGCGGCGGGCGACTGCTGCATGGCTTGGAAATTCACCCACGCCGCGGATGCCGCCGCCCGCCTTGTCATCCAGAACGCGCTCTTCAAGGGCCGGGCCAGGCTCTCCCGTCTGATCATGCCTTGGTGCACCTACACCGATCCGGAGATCGCGCATGTGGGGCTCTATGAATATGATGCCGCAGAGCGCGGGGTCGAGACCGACACGTTCAGGGTCGAGATGGCCGACATCGACCGGGCCCAGGCCGACGGCCAGACCGAGGGCTTTGTCAAGGTGCTTGTTCGCAAGGGCACGGACCGGATACTCGGCGCCACTATCGTTTCCGCCCATGCCGGCGAGATGATCAGCGAGATCTCCGTCGCCATGGCCGCGAATGCCGGTCTGAAGACTCTGTCTGCCGCGATCCACCCCTATCCAACCCAGACCGAGGCGCTGAAGCGCGTTGCCGACGCCTACAACCGCACCCGCCTGACCCCAACCATCAAGAAACTGTTGGCCGGGTGGTTGAGGTGGCAGAGGCGATAGGTGATGACCATCCTGTTCTCAAATCCAATGTTGACCCGCATTGCCATCGGCACGTCCGTATTGGTGGCCTTGCTGCTTTGGGAGTCGTGGAAGCCATTTTTTCCGTTCTTCGCCGGGGCGGGGCGGAGACGCCGCAAGCACCTAGCACGAAACTTGAGCGTGGGGTTGCTGAATGCCGCGCTGACGGTGCTGTTCTTTTCCACCCTATGGCGGAAAGGTGCCGCTTGGTCGACGGACGCGGGGTTGGGCATTCTGGATCGCATCGCCATGCCGATGTGGCTGCATGCAGGTGCGGCAATTCTGCTGTTGGACATCTGGACCTATTGGTGGCACCGGGCAAATCATCGGCTGGCCTTCCTGTGGCGATTCCACCGCATGCATCACTCTGATCCGGAGTTGGATGTGACCAGCGCACGGCGCTTTCATCCGGGAGAGATCGCCATGTCCTCAATTCTACGTGCGCCCCTAATAGTCGTCCTGGGCATTCACTTGTGGGAACTGGCTTTCTACGAGTTGCTTATGGGGATGGTCGTGGACTTCCATCATGCCAATGTGGCCTTGCCGGAACGGTTCGACCGCTTACTAAGGACCCTGTTGGTGACCCCAGCCATGCACAAGGTGCACCACTCTCGCATCCGGTTGGAGACGGACTCGAACTACACCTCGTTGTTATCCTTGTGGGATCGAGTGTTTGGTTCCTTCCGGCTGCAGCCTGCCCTGTCCGCAATCCAGATCGGACTCGATGGCTGGAGCGAATCCGGGCATCAGACCTTGCCCGGCATGCTGGCAACTCCGTTGCGAAATCACCCGAATGAAAATAAAGTCATCCTTTAGGAAGTGGTGGTTCAGCACGGGAACACTGACGAAGCGGGTCGTGGTACAGCAGTAGGCACAATTCAAGAGGGGAGGGTAAGATGAAAACCATGAAAGCGACCATAGGTATTCCGGCCGTTTGGAGGCTGGTTGTAGCTGGGGCCATGTTCACGTGCCGGTGTGCATCCCCGGAAGACACGGTTCCGGCGGGGCAGACCGTCACCATCGAACAGATCGCCGAGGGCATCGACTCACATATCGCGGCCAAAGTCAAGGCGGACGGGGGGTACTACCGGCTGCAGCACGGCGACAAGGAGTTGCAGCTGAAGTTGGTTCGGGTACACATGGAGTACCTCTCCGACCTCGGGGGAGGGGTGCATTTCGCCTGCGTGGATCTGGCGGACGTCAGCGGCGATGTCTACGATGTGGATTTTTTCCTTGCCGGTCCTCCGGGGGCCATGGCCGTCACCGAAACCACAGTCCACAAGATCAACGGGCAACCTTATTACGCCTGGGAACAGAGGAAGGACCGCACCTGGCACCGTATTCCGGTGGAACGAGCATCGGATGAGCATTTTGGCGTCCTTCGGGGGCGCGACACCTTTGAGTTCCGGTACAAGGCGGTGCTGCCGGAACTGTCCGGCCCCGCCCGGATGTGGCTGCCACTGCCGGAGACGGATGCCTTTCAGGCCGTTGAGGTTCTTTCGGTCCGCGCGCCCGGCAAGCAACGCGTGCTGTGGGACCGGGACCACGCCAACCGTATCCTGTTCCTGGAACTTGCACCGGAAGACAGTGCCGGAACCGTGGAGGTCGACTTCAGGGTAAGCCGGCGGGAGAAGGCCATCTATTCGGGTTCTGAATCGGATGCCAAACGCTACCTCAAGCCCGAGAGGCTCGTTCCAGCCGCAGACAATTTCCGCTCCATCGCCGAAAGGGTCGTTGCCGGCAAGACACAGGATCTGGTACGGGCGCGCGCCCTCTATGACCACGTCATCGACCGGATGCGCTACATGAAATACGGCGATGGCTGGGGACGGGGGGATGCCAACTACGCCTGCAACGCGGCCACTGGCAACTGCACCGACTTCCATTCCTATTTTATTGCGTTGGCGCGCTCTGTGGAAATTCCCGCTCGTTTTGCCATCGGTGCCGCCATACCTTCCGAGCGTGACGAAGGCGGTATCGACGGCTATCACTGCTGGGCAGAGTTCCATGCCGACGGCAAATGGTGGCCGGTCGACATCAGTGAGGGCGACAAATACTCCAGCCTGGCCACGTACTACTTCGGCCATCACCCGGCAAACCGTTTCGAGCTCAGCCGCGGCCGCGACATCGCGGTCGATCCGTTGCCCGCGTCGGGTCCGATCAACTTCCTGGCCTATCCGGTGCTGGAAGTGGGCGGCAAGGCAGCCTCCGCCAAAGTCACGTTTTCGTTCCGCCGCCTGGCCGGGCATTGACCGGAGGCTTGAGGGCAAATATCCGAGTGTCGCGGCAGCAACACTTTACCGAGTCGCTGCACTCCGGCACTCCAGAGCCCCACTACTAGGCGAGACTCTAGTAATGAACAATCACATGTGGAACACGGTTCTGCGGGCATTAGCCGGGGCTGCTCTGCTGGGGGGGCACGGCTGCAGCGGCGAGGGCCCGAAAGGGACGGCGACCCAGCACATGAATGAAAAGAGCACCATGCAAACCAATCGACTGATCCGCGAGAAGAGCCCCTACCTGCTCCAGCATGCCCATAACCCGGTTGACTGGTATCCCTGGGGAGAGGAGGCCTTCGCCAAGGCACGGCGGGAGAACAAGCCGATCTTTCTGTCGGTGGGTTACTCGACCTGCCATTGGTGCCATGTCATGGCGCGCGAATCGTTCGAAAACGAGGAGATCGCCGCGGTACTCAACCAGCACTTTGTATCCATCAAGGTGGATCGCGAAGAGCGTCCCGATATCGACAAGGTCTACATGAGCTACGTGCAGGCCACCACTGGTGGTGGCGGTTGGCCCATGAGCGTCTGGCTGACGCCCTCTCTCAAGCCCTTTGTGGGCGGGACATACTACCCGCCGGAAGACCGCTGGGGCAGGCCGGGTTTCACGAGCATCCTGCTGCGCATCGCCGAGGCCTGGGAGCTGGACCGGGATCGGATCGTCGCCGCCGCCGACTCGGCCGTCGAGCATCTGCGCCAGGCCACCATCACCGCCCCTGATCCGTCCTTAGAATTGGAGCGCGAACTTCTCGACACGGCCTACGCGCAAATAAGGTCCTCATACGACTCGCGCCATGGTGGATTCGGCGGTGCACCCAAATTCCCCCGGCCATCCGCCCCGGATTTCATGTTGCGCTATCATGCCCGAACCGGCAAGCAGGATGCGCTGGACATGACGCGGCATACTCTGCGCGAAATGGCCAAAGGGGGAATGTACGATCATCTCGGGGGAGGCTTTCACCGCTATTCCGTGGACGAACGCTGGCACGTGCCGCACTTCGAGAAGATGCTCTACGATCAGGCCCAACTCGTTTGCACCTATCTGGATGCCTATCAAGTCACACAGGATGCGGCCTTTGCCCGTGTGGCCCGCCAGACGCTCGACTACGTTCGGCGCGACCTGACCGGGCCGGCCGGGCAATTCTATTCGGCCGAAGACGCCGACAGCGACATCCCCGGCAAGCCCGGCCACCATGCCGAAGGCGCGTTCTATGTCTGGGAGCGCGACGAGATCGACGCCGTGTTAGGCGCTCAGGCGACCGATATCTTCTGCTTCCATTACGGCATCGGCAAAGCCGGCAACGTCCGCGACGATCCCCATGGCGAGTTCCAGCGCAAGAACATTCTCTATGTTGCGCACTCGGCTGCGGAAACCTCAGACCGTTTCGGCAAGTCACCCGATGAGGTGGTCCGCCTTCTTGACCAGGCCCGCCGCAAGCTCTTCGTCAGGCGCACGGAACGCCCCCGTCCGCATCTGGACGACAAGACCATCACCGCCTGGAACGGCCTGATGATCTCCGCCTTCGCCCGCGCCCACCAGGTTCTGGATGAACACAACTACCTGGAGAGCGCCCGCGCGGCCGCCGGTTTCATCCGAACCAGGCTCTATGATGGACAACGGGGCCTGCTGTTGCGCCGGTATCGCGACGGCGAAGCCGCCATCGATGGCTACCTCGACGACTACGCCTTCCTGATCCGCGGCCTGCTCGATCTGTACGAAGCCTCGTTCGATGCCGAATACCTGACGTGGGCGATTGCGCTTCAGAACAAGCAGAACGACCTCTTCTGGGATCCCAGCGGCGGTGGCTATTTCGACACGACCGGGCAGGACGAAGCCGTTCTGCTGCGGATGAAAAACGACTATGACGGTGCGGAGCCATCGCCGAACTCAATCTCAGTGCTCAACCTGTTGCGCCTAGCCCAGATGACCGACCACTCGCAATACCGCACCAAGGCGGACAAGACGCTGGCGGCTTTCGCTGCCCACCTGACGCGCGCCCCCCACGCCATGCCGCAGATGATGGCGGCGTTTGATTATCACCTCGACCAACCGAAGCAAATTATCATTGCCGGCGATCCTGCGGCAGAGGATACGCAGCGTCTCCTGCGCGAAGTCCACGCCCGCTTCATTCCCAACAAGATCGTCCTGCTCGCCGATGGCGCGGACAACCAGCAGGCCCTGGCCCGGCATTTCGGCTTCGTCGCCTCCATTCAGCGCCTCGACGGCAAGGCCACCGCCTACGTCTGCGAAAACAATGTCTGCAAACTGCCGACGACCGATCCGGCCCAATTGGCGGAGCAGCTCGGAAGTCGCCGCACGGGCGTCCCATAGGGTCTGTGGAGAGATGGAGAATTGGAGTGTTGGGGCAGTGTTTCGTGCTGCGGGAGTTTCCTGTAACGGGCCAATGCGGCATATGCATCAGAACTCAATGGATTGAACAGGAGTTGCTGTAAAGTTAAACGCCATAGGTTTGACGCTTTCCCGCTTAGCGGGATCGCAGGCTCCGGCCTCTGCCTTCGGCGGTCAGGAGTTCAGGGGTTCAGTATCGTGCCTGAATACTGAACCTGAACACTTAAAATCAGGGCGTTCAAATCAACAGTAACACTGAGGTCTGATGCATGAACACGAGGGAACAGATGGTGTCGCTGATCATGTTGGCCCGGTTTCCCGTTCCAGGAGAAGCCAAGACCCGGCTGATTCCGGCGCTGGGCTCTGTTGGTGCGGCCCGGTTGCATCGGCGTCTGACCGAGCACGCGGTCGCGGTGGCCCGCTTGGCCCGCGATATCCACGGGTTGAACGTCACGGTCTGCGGTACTGGGGGGAAAACCAGCGCGTTCCGGTCATGGCTTGGTCCCGACCTGCAGTACAGACAACAGGCAGCCGGAGACCTTGGGCGGCGCCTTTGCCGGGCCGTCGACGACGCTTTTGCCGCAGGCGCGACCCGCGTGCTTGCCATGGGAACCGACGTGCCAGACACGACCGCTGGGATCCTGGGCCGGGCTGCGGCAATGCTGGCTTCGCACGACGTAGTGCTTGGCCGCGCCGAGGACGGGGGATACTACCTGATCGGGCTCAACGGGCCTCATCCGGAACTCTTCGCGGGCATCGACTGGGGCAGTGGGCAGGTGGCGGACCAGACCTGCTCGGCAATCAGGAAGCTGGGACTTAGCCTGGGCGAGTTGCCAACTCTCGGCGATGTCGACCGTCCGGATGATCTTGCCGAACTCCGCGAGAACCCGATCGTTGCCGATGTCTTGACCGGGCTGCCACTACTGTCGGTGATCGTTCCGACACTCAACGAGGCCGGTGTCATCGGCAGCACTCTTGCGCGAGCAAAGTGCGCCAATGGTGTCGAACTTATCGTGGCCGATGGGGGCAGTGTGGACGGCACCCGGCAGATTGCCGCCCGGTCTGGCGCCAGGGTGCTGGAGACACGTGCCGGCCGCGCGGCGCAGATGAATGCCGGCGCCTCTTCCGCCCAGGGAAGGATTCTGGTTTTTCTGCACGCCGATACGCTTCTTCCCGACCAGTATGAGGATCGCATCCGAACGGCCCTCGAACGGCCGGAGGTGGTCGCGGGGGCGTTCCGCTTGCGCACCGATGGTGCTGGCTGGGCCATGCGGCTCATGGAATGGGGGGCGAACCTGCGCTCAACCCTGCTTGGCTTGCCCTATGGCGATCAGGCTCTGTTCCTGGAGAAACGGGTGTTTCAGGAAATGGGAGGCTTTGCTGGCCTGCCGATCATGGAAGATTTTGATCTCGTTCGACGCTTGGGGCGAAGGGGGAAGGTGACCATCCTCGAGGAATCGGTTATGACCTCTTTTCGGCGTTGGCGCCGGCTTGGAGTTTTGCGCACGCTGGTTCGCAACCAGCTGGTGGTCGCCGGTTTCCTTGCCGGCATCTCGCCGCAACGGTTGGCGCGTTTCTACCACAGCGGAAAATCAGAAAAAATATTTGCTGGGAGTAGGGAGTCGAGAGTATGAATGAGCCAAAACCGGTTTCATGGCGTCGAACCGCCGATGGCAAGCCGCGCGGATACATCGACATGCCGCGGCTCCGGGAACTTTGGTTCCATACCGGTACCACCTGCAATTTGCGCTGCCCGGACTGCTATGAGCACTCCAGCCCCGATAACCAACGGCTTGAGGAAATCGCTATGGAAGATGTTCGGCCGATTATCGAGCAAGCTGTGGCTAGAGGGGTCGAGAAGTTCTCCTTCACTGGCGGGGAGCCATTCATGAACCCGAACATGGTTCCGATTCTGGCGTACGCCCTGACACAACGACCGTGCCTGGTCCTGACCAATGGAACGCAACCACTTCGGCAGAAAATGGCGGCCGTAAAGGCTCTGGCCGACAAACCATACCCGCTTTCGTTCCGCATAAGTCTTGATGCGCCCAATCCGCAGAAGCATGATGCCCGGCGTGGTAAGGGAATGTTCGCCTTGGCACTGCAGACCCTCGCCGAGCTCTACCGTTCAGGCTTCCAGGTCGCCATCGCCCGCCGCAAGGAAGATGGCGAGGACTCGGCCGCAACCGATGCCGCCTACGCGACCTGGTTGGAGTCGGTCGGTGTGCCGGTCTCCGTGCCCATAATCGCTTTTCCTGACCTTCGGAGAACCTGCACGCCGGAAATCACCGAGGACTGCATGAGAACCTATCAGACGGCCGAAACACGGGCCAGATTCATGTGTGCCTTCAGCCGGATGGCGGTCAAGCAGAACGGGGGCATGAGGATCTACGCGTGCACCCTTGTCGATGACCGACCCGAATTCGACCTCGGCGGCAACTTGGCCGAGGCCTGTAGCGCCCGTGTGATGCTGGCACATCCGCGCTGCTTTGCCTGCTTCGCTGGCGGTACATCCTGCAGCGAGCTTTGACCGAGCCGCTACTTGCTTTTTCCGTCTCTCGCAACGCCGGCGAACCTCCGGTTGGGTTGCTTGCGTTCTGAAGCTGGTTCTCGCAAGGGAAAACGCTCGGCGGGGAACCGCATCGTTGGCGGATCGGCTATATTGAGGGCTGAACTGCCACGAAAAAGGAGAGCTTCCCCAATGAACCTGAGCAGAATTGTCATCGGCGCCATGCGCTTCCCCAACCGCCAAGCGGCGGTCGAGACCATCCATGCGGCCATCGATGCCGGTTTCAACTATATCGACACCTCGCCGTGCTACTGCCGTAAGGACGAGCAGGAGAACTCTGAGGCGTGGGTGGGCGCGGCCCTGAATCAGGCCGACTACCGGGAGCGGGTGATGGTCTCGACCAAGTGTACCCCGGGCAACGGGGGGCTGGGGTTGGGCGACTTCATGCCGGAAGGCGGTTTCGGGGTGCGCTCGGCCGCCCAGTTGGAGCAGGTTTTCGCCCAGTCTCTGGGGCGTATGAATCTGCCGTCGGTCGACTATTATCACCTCTGGACCACCCATACCCGCGAACAGTTCGCCGAGGCCATGAAGCCGGGGGGCTGGTACGAGGGGGTGAAGGGGCTCAAAGGCAAGTGGCAGCACCTGGGAGTGACCACTCATGCGGACACCCAGACCATTGTCGAGTTTTTGGAATCCGGTCTTTTCGAGACCGTGACCATCCCGCTGAACATCGTCAACACCACCCGGCTTGGGGTGGTCGACTATTGCGTTGAGAACGGCATCCGGGTCATCGCCATGAACCCGCTGGCCGGCGGGTTCCTGGCCAAGAACGAGGAGTTGAAGGAACTGGCCCTGCGCTATTTGCTGTCGCTGCCCAACGTGCATGTGCTGATCGGTTTCAGCAGCGCGGAGGAGGTGGCCTACGCCAAGTGGGTGCTGGACACCCTGCCGGACTGGAAACTCACGGCCGACCAGATGCTGGCCCGGGTCAACGAGATGCTCGATGCCGATCAGCCGCGCTGCACGGCCTGCGGCTACTGCCAGCCCTGTCCGCATTTCATCAATGTGGGCGCCTGTCTTTCCTACTACAATCTCTACAAGTACATGGGTATGGAGGAGGCCAAAGCCGAGTTCAACGCCAAGCAGTGGGAGGACGGCCTGCGCCTGGACAAGTGCACCGGCTGCGGTCTCTGCAGCAGCCGCTGCCCCAACCAGCTGCCGCTGGGAGAAATCATCAGGGCCGCCCAGGTTCTTCTGTACGATTCGAAATCCTGAACAGGGCCGGGGATTCAGGCTTCAAGCTGCTGAGCCGAGCGGATTGCGCAGGAGTTTCCGGAAGGCAAAACGCCATTGGTTTGCCCTTGCAGGCTCCGGCCTCCTGCCTTCGGTGGTCAGGAGTTCAGGCGCTCCGTGTCGTACCTGAACACTCAATATGCCGAAAAAAAAGCCCAGGTGAGTTCACCTGGGCTTTTGGACCTTAGAACGCAAATGCTCTAATCGACGAATTCGAGGGTGAAATCGTCGAAGTCCATGGTTCCGGCCATAACGTTGAACAGTACCGGCATGACTTCGAATTTTTGAGCCCCCTCAGGGACTTCGAATTCAAGCACTTTGTCTTCCCACTCGGCATGGGTTCCGGCCATGCGGGGAACGCCTTTGACCCCCCCCGTCTTCTTGCCGTCCGCGTCCCTGAATTGCATGAACAGCGTGCCCACGAACCAGGCCTTCTCACCCTGTTCAACGCCGTTGCAGCGCATCTTGAAGCCCATCTTCATCTTTTTGCCAGCGTCTTGGGGTTTGAGCATGAACATGCGATAGGTCAGCACCATTTTGCCCGGCTCGATGCAAGCCAGACGCAGGTATTTGTTCCCGTCTTCTGTTTCCCAACTGCTGCCCTTGGCCTTGTTGATGCCCCAATGCGCAGGGGTGCCGGGTTTCTTGGAATCTTCCGTTTCAAAGTCTCCATTTTTGAACAGGTTGCCACCGGCATACACCCCACTGGTCAGCACGGACCCCATCACGAGGACGCAAAGTCTCATCACGGTTGTCGACATCTCATGTCTCCTTCTTCTGGTTTTGTTAACGCGGGATCACACCGTTGCGACCCCATCAAAACGTGCGTCGGATTCTCGCCGCCAGGCGAGGCTTGCCCCACAGGCCAATGGACGTGCCAGATTGCTGCTGGGACGGAGTTGAATCCTGATCGGCGATGCCTCCTGGAATGGCTGGTCATGTAACCATGACCCTGGTTTTAGCGCATCTTCTTCATTTCAAACGGCGTGCCGTGAAGGGCCTGCTTGACGAATTTGCCCCAGAAGTCGGTGGGGGTGTAATTCCAGTCAGCCAGCACCCTCGGAGTGGCGCCGATATGGAAACTCCAGGCCGTCCAGTTGAGCTTGTACTTCTGGATGCAGCCAATCATGTCCGGTGCCCAGGTGTAGGGGTTTTCCGGATTGGTTTCCCAGGGCATCCGCTTGGTGTCGCAACCGTTTTCTCCAAGCAGGATGGGATGCTTTGCGGCGACATCCAGGAACTTGCCTTGCCAGTCGGATTTCCAAGGATAGACGTGGGTGTCATACATCACACCATTGCCATGGGGGTCCGTAATGTCGTATCCCTTAAGGATGCCGGACAAATCGTACGCCCAGTCCAAAGCGCCGATCACACAGATGTTTTTGGCTCCGGTTTGGCGCACGGCATCCAGGCAGGCCTGCATGCCTGGAGATTGGAAGGTTTCGTAGGTGATGCTGTTTTCGGCCGCGACCCCCGCCTTGGCCTTGGTTTTCTGCTTGATCTGTCCGCCGTATTTCCATTGGTCCCAGGTAATGCTGTGAGGCTCGTTGAGAAGTCCGAACAGTACCGCCGGGTGGTTCTTGTAGCGGGTGGCCGCATCGATCCAGAATTTCACGTGCAATGGCTGGATGGCCTTGTACTCGTGCAGGTCCAGAATCAGATAGGCTCCGCGCGAGGCGGTGGACTCGACGAGCTTGTCCACCAGTTCCCGGTACTGCTTGCCGCCATCATCCTCCCAGCCGCTGGTGCCGAACCAGAATTTGGTGTGCACCGGCAGGCGAATGCAGTTGGCATTCCATTCCTGTATGGCGATCACGACGGAGTTGTGGATGTAGTCGCCAGTGCGCGACCACTCTAGGCTGGGGATGCTCACACCCTGAAGCCAGTGCTCCTGTTCGGCGGTGTCCACAAGCTTGTTTCCTCTTACTTTGAGCATGGGCGGATGGGGCTTGCCTCCATCGACCGGAAACGTGGCGGTTTGAGCCCGTGTCTTGGGCTTCTCGACAAGCCTGTCGATCCAGACCAATTCCAGGTCGTCAAAGTCCACGCTCCCCGCCTGGGCTTGAAACAGCACCGGCATGATTTCCAAGCGGGCCGCCCCTTCGGGAACCTTCATCTGGATTTTCTTTTCGGCCCACTCCTTCAGGGTTCCTTTGACATAGGGCGCGCTGGGACTTTTTAGTTTATTGCCTTTGGCATCCTTGAAGTTTACAAAGATCCGTCCGTCATGCCAGGGACGGTCACCGGGGACCAATCCATTGCACCGAATCTTCAGGCTCAATTGCAGCGCCTTGCCGGCCTCGTCGGGTTTTAGATGAATTTCGCGATAGACCAGGTTCATCTTGCCCGGTGTGGTGACCTTGAGATGTAGGAAGTGGTTGCCGTTCTCCTCCTGGAGCCAGTGTTGGCCCATGGCCTCTTTGATCCCCCAGTGGTCTGGCTGCCCTGGGGAGCGGGTGCTGGCCTCGAAGTCGCCGTTGGCAATCAGGTTCTCGGCGGCATGCATCCGCCAACCCGCAAGGGCCAGACAGGCCAGCATCAATAGGTTGGTCAGGCAATTTCTCATCGCGTTCTCCTATCGTGAACTAGTCGGGACGTTGGCTGGATGGAGCCGTGAGGGCGGTTCATCCCGGGGTGTGGCCAGGCGGACAGCCCCATTTTTTCTTTACTCGAAAAGAGCGGCGCCCGTGCCATCGGCAAGTACCAGCCCACACTCCCTTAGCTCAGCAGAGAGTTTGGCATCGATTCGCCCGGCTCCTCCGCAAGAATGGCGGACCACCAGCCGGTGAGGAGAGGACTCGGTAGACTGTGCAGAGCCTCCACGTCCAAGCTCCACGGCGTGGCGGAGCAGTGCCTGACTGATATAGTCGAAATCTTGGGCCAGGCTGGATAAGGGAGGATCACAATAGGGGGCGGCCTCGATATTGTTGACTCCAACAATGGCGTAGTCCGTCGGCGCTTTGATTCCGAGTTTGTGCATGGCCGTCATCAGTCGAATGGCATGGGTGTCGTCGTAGGAGATGATGGCCAAGTCACCGCGGAAACCAGCCCAGCGCGTAGCCAACGCATCGGTTTCAGCTGCGGTAGGGCCGACCAGGCCGCAGAGCTGTTCTCTCCCTAGGCCGCTCATGGCGCAGGAATAGGCCCCCAATTGTGCCTGGAGAATCGGGTCGCCAGGTTCGTTGGGTCCCAACAGGGCGATGCGCTTATGGCCCAGGAGCTCAAAGTAGTGGCACAAGGCTGCGGTGTATTGCAACGTGCTGCATCCAAAACAATCTGGACTTTCGAAGCAATACCGTTCCAAGCCTGGCACCAGCAGGGGCAGGCTGACGGGCAACGGGCATCGGTTCACGAAGGGGCCAAGTCCAGGGCCTATGGCATGCGGGAACCATGGCAGGACCAAGGCGGTACAACCGTCCCCGGCCAGATTTTCCACTTCTTGCAGCGTGCGCTCACCAAAATCGTGGAACCAGGCCGTGCTCAATTGCACCTCGGTCTCACCCGCAATCCGGACCAAGGCCTGCATTACCTGTTGGCCGTAGGCATTGGCGCCGGTGAAGGCCAGAAGACCGATCTGTTTGGCAGCAGGCCCGGGCGAATTGCTGCCTCTCTTAGCCTCACAATCCAGCACAAACGTTCCGCTGCCGAGACGGCGCTCGATGCGGCCCTCCTCGACCAGGCTGGACAATCCTCGGCGCACCGTCAGAACGTTGCACTCATATTGTTGAGCCAACGCCCGTTCGGACGGCAAGCGCGCCCCGGCGCACATCTGCCCCACTTGGGCGCGCAACTCGTTGGCAATGTGTTGATATTTTAACGGATGCGGCTGAAGTTTTTCCACTATCATCGATCTCCATGCACTCAAACCTGGGCAATTATACAGCATTAGCATGGCGGCTGCAAATGCGTTATCGCAATTTCGCCTGGCTTCTGCGTGGTCACGGTTGAACGTGTAGCGGCAAATAGGCGAGGGAAACCAAGTCAGGCGATCGAGTCTGAGTGATGATCGCCGGCCAGATTGAATTTAGGTTGAACAATCAGCTTCAACCGTGGTTGCGCAGTTGCAATTCGAGAGGGTGGGGATGCAGGTAGAATTGCCCTGCCAGGTATTCTTGACCATATTGGCGGACGTAGTGATTCAACAGGGTAACCGGCACGATCAGGGGCAGACTGCCTTCGGCGAATTGGGCGATGATCTCCGTCAACTCCTGCTTTTCGTCGGGATTGAGCTGTTTCTTGAAAAAACCCTGAATGTGCTGCAGCACATTCATGTGCTTGCGCCTGGTGGCCTTCAGGCGCAGGGCCGTCAGCAGCAACTCCCTGTAGCGATTGAAAAGGTCGTCCACGGCCAGGTTGTGGCCATTAGCCACCAATTGTCCCATCTGGCGATAGTGAAGTTGGCTATGGGAGAGGATCAGCATTTTGTGAGTGGTGTGGAAGTGAACCAGGTGGCTTGGGGTTTTTCCCGTTTCGATCATGTCCCGCCAACGCTTCAAGGCAAAAATGCTCTCGATGAAGTTCTCCCGGATGGGCAGATCGTGCAAGCGGCCTTCCTCCTCCACCGGAAGCAAGGGAAAGCGCTCCTTGAAAGCAGCGGCAAACAGGCCCACTCCAGTCTTGACCGCCTGGCCTTTGTGATTGTACACTTTCACCCGCTCCATGCCGCAGCTGGGAGACTTGCTTTTGAAGACGAAGCCGCATAGCCCCTCTTTCTCAAGCTCCACGATCCGCCGACAGGCCCAGCCGCGCAATAGATCACTGTGATCCTGCCCGCTGTGGATCGTGACCAATCGGGGGCAGGCGGGGTCGCCGGTCAGATGCATCGACTCCCGGGGAACGCCCAGTCCAACCGCCACCTCGGGACAGACTGGCACGTAGTCGACATATCGACCCAGGGTGTCCCGCAGGAACGGATCCAGTTTGGCTTGTCCGTCGTAGCGGACTTTCCGGCCTAGGAGACAGGCGCTGATGCCGAGTTTGATTTTATCCATGGTGTGAAGAAGCATGCGTTCATGAGGGCCGGCTTCACGGAGGGAAACCCACCGGCTGGGTCAGCACGACCGTCTGCTTGTCGCTCAACTTCAAGGCCTGGTGAAGCTGCTCCCGTTCCACGTACCCCAGGACCACGGTGTTCAAGCCTGTCGCCGCGCAGTACAGATAGACATTCTGGCTGATGAAGCCGGTGTCGGTTGCCGAATAGAAGGTGCGCTGCTCGTCCCGCCCCCGCAATCGGTCAAGGTTTGCCACGTAGACCAAATTGACCGGCGCAATCTGCGTGAACGACTGCCGCCCGGTTGCCTTCCGGATATCGTTGGCCAGGTAGGCTTTGAGTGCGTGGCGTCGGGCATCGTAGAGGAAGACGCCATTGGGCAGGCAGACATAGATGTCGATGGCCTGGGTATTGTTGCTGGAGGGGGCGGTGCGTTTGCCATCGGGGCGATTGACCCCGAAGGCGGCCCAAAGCAGGTCGGAGAGGATTTGAGTCGGCAGCTCGCGCGGACTGAAAAGCCGGGAGCTTTGCCGCTTTGCCAAGGCCTGCATCAACGGCATGCCCCCCTCCCTATTCGGTGCTGGCAGCTCCATGTCCTGGGCGTTGAGGCACACCGTGAGGAGCAAACTGCCCATTCCGGTCAGCAGGTGTTTCCGTACGTTTCGCATTGAAGGTCTCCTTTCGTGGGCTGGAATACCGTTACTATACGGCGGTCCCCGGTTAGGTGCGAGGATGTCGCGGTCAGACATCGGGACCCAGGAGGCTATCGTTGGCTTGTCTCCGGGGCTTGGGCCTGGAGGATGCGGTCGCGATTGCAGTAGTCGCGATGGATCCGGACCTGGCGGTAATCGAAGCGCCTGAAGAGGTCCAGAACTTCGCTTCCCTGGTCGCTGCCGATTTCACAGAAGATCCAGGCGTCCTGTCGCAGGCGTTTGCGGCTGAGGTCGGCGATGCGTTCGAGTACGGCCAGGCCGCGGTTGGCAGCAGCCAAAGCCAGCTCGGGCTCGTGATCCCTGACTTGTGTATCCAGTTCCGCATACGCGACCGGGTCGATGTAAGGCGGATTGGCCGTGATCAGGGAGAAGCGAAGCGACGGGGGCAGGGGGGCGAAAAGGTCGCCTTCGTAGAGCGCGACCTTGATCAGGCCAAGCTGATCGCGGTTCCGGCGGGCGTAGGCCAGGGCCGCCGGTGAAATGTCGACCGCCGCGATGTCCACCGCCCCCTTCAACTGGCTGGCCAGAGCCAGGGCAATGGCACCCGAACCGGTGCAGAGGTCGCAAATTGCGCCGCTGCCGGGATAGTGATCCAGGGCCAACTCGACCAGACGTTCGGTTTCAGGCCGCGGAATCAGCACCCCGGGGCCAACGGCCAATTCCAGCCCGAAAAACTCGGTGTCCCCCAGAATGTACTGCAGCGGCTCGCCGCCGAGGCGGCGCTCAAGTAGCGGCTGCAGACGAGCGACGGCGTCCGGATCCACTCGCTTGTCAGGATCTGTGTAGATGGCGGTCCGGGAGAAGTCGGCCACCCGCCGTAGCAGCCATTCGGCCTCCTGACGGGCGTTGCCGATGCCGCCGTCGTGAAGGGCGGCGACGGTCGCTCGGAGCAATTGGGAGATGGTCGAAGATGAAGGCAAGGTGGTCCAGTGGTTCGGGTTTCAGGTGAGCGCCCGGCCCTGACAGGCGAAGCTGGTCTGGGGTCAATTTACCGTCTGGAAGCGGATTGTCGAAAGCTTGTGGCCAAACCTCCCCCCGCACCCACGAATTGGGTGGGGAGCTGAAGCCCCCAAAGTCTGCCTAATCCCCCAAGAGGCGGATTGCGCGGCTATGGCAAGAAAAATGGCTGCCGAGTCCATCCCGACATTGGGACAACCTCGGCAGCCGACGAAGGACGGACTTGGTCGGGGGGTGCTACGGGGTGTAGATCTCGCCGCGATTCCAGGCGGCCCAGGTGGTCTCGAACCAGCTGTCGTCTTCGGGCAACGGCCGGACCGGAACCGGGGTGATCTCGAATTCGCCAGGCTGGTCTTCCAGCTGAATGGCTTCCAGAATTTCCTGGCGCTTATCCATGTTTTCGGAACGGTGGCGCAGTTCGCTGCCGCGCTTGCTGTCCACGGTCAGGTCGCCGTTTTCGTCCAGAATCATGTAGCCGCCGCGGGAGCCGCCGCCGTTTTCGATGTAGTAGCGGATGGCGTCGAGTAAGGCGATGCTGGTCAGGGCCATGAGCTTGTCCTCGGAGGCCCGGGCCAGCTGCTTGCGGCTACCGCAGGCGATACCGTTTTCCAAGATATCCTGATACAGGGCCTTGGCTTCGGTTACGGCCTTCGTGACCCCGGCGATGTCGCGGATGAAGGCGCCGTGGGCGCTCATGCGCTCCTGGATTTCCGGACGGATTCCGCTGAGCTGCCGGGCGTTCTCTCCGGCGTTCAGGTAGCGGGTGAACTCCTCGTACTGCTCGGCGATCTGGTCGGCGACCAAGGCCTCGAAGGCCTCGGCCGGCACCGGGGATTCGCGGTAGACGTTGGCGATGTACTGGGCGGCGCGAACCGCCCCGACCTGGCCGCTGTTGAGGGCGCTGCCACCGGGGCGCACGCCATGGCTGCCGTTGAGTTCGCCGATGGCGAAAAGGTGGGGCACGTTGGTTTCCCACCAGATGTTGCCGCGAAGTCCGCCGTTGGCATGCTGGGCGCAGACGGCCACTTCCAACGGCTCGCGCAGATCCACATCATGCTCGGCGTACAGGTCGATGCTCTGCTGGTTCATGTGCTGCAGGCGGGCGTACGGGGTGTCCTGAAACGCCTCGGAACGCTCCAGGTAGACGCGGGCCTCGTCGTGGAGTTCTTCGATCTTGAACTCGGCCATGCCCTCGGCCGGGGTGGGGTTCTTCATGAAGTCCATGAAGACGCGGCGGCCGGCCGCGATCTCGCGGTCGACGGCAATGTCCACCAGCGAGCTGCCCACGTTCTGGAGACGGGAGGCGTGGAAGGGCCACTGGTAGCCCTTCAGGAAGATGTTGGTGGCCATGGTGGGCATGTCGTCGAAGTAGTCGTGCAGGAAATAGCGCTTGTCGCTGACGCCGTCCTCGGCGGTGCTGAAGTAGTCGGGAATGACCTGCTGATAGGTTCCGGACAGGTTCCAGCGGAATTTGGTGGAGGCCAGGCCGTACTGGAGTTCGGTCAGGTTGTTGCCGATCGCGCCGGCTTCTAAGGCCAGGCCGTGGGAGCCCAGCTGCCCGTGGGGCCAGACGCTGATCTTGTACATTTCGCCGGGGCCACCGGTGGCCAGGACCACGTTTTCGGCGTTGAACAGGGTCATGCCGTAGTTGTCCTGGAAGAACTCGGTCTTGTTCAGGCAGATGGCCCCGCAGATGCGCTTGCCCTCGGAGGTTTCCGTCACCAGCAGCTTGACGGCCTCGTGGTGATCAAAAATGCTGATCTCCTTGGCCCGGACCTGCTCCAAGAGCTTTTTGAACATGAACATGGAGGTTTTGGGGCCGGCCGAGGTGGCGCGCTGGCGCGGATCGTGGTCGGTCTTGTAGCCGACGTAGGCGCCGAGACGGTTGAAGGGGAAGGGCACGCCGATCTTGCATAGATCGAAGAAGGCCGGAAGGGAGCCCAGGCCCTCGATGTAGGCCAGGTCGCCGTGCATCATGCCGCCTTGGAAGAGCGATTTGGCGAAGTCGATGGGGCTGTCGGCGTCCTGGCCGAAGACCCCCATTTTGTAATAAGTCTGCTTGTCGCTGCCGGCGTTGTTGCTGGTGCCATTGCCCAGCTTGTCGACCACGATGGCCACATCCTTGACGCCCTGGCTGTAGAGGGCATCGGCGCACTTGAGCCCGGCGGCTCCGGCCCCGATGATCAGAGTGTTGACCGAAACGACCGGGAAGCGGATCTCCTGTCCGTTCTCCAGCTGCAGGCTGATGGTGTCGTTTAGCATGATTGGCTCCTTAATTCGTTGAAAATCGTTAAACCGTTGTAGTTGGTTTAAGAGGGTTTCGGGTGTCAGGAAAGCGGCCTGAATACTTCAACCTCATCCCTGAGTAATCGATCACGATTGCGATTACGAGCGCGATTACGATTGTCCGAAACCCGAGACCTGAACACTGAAACCTCCCCTACAGCTTCGGCACGGTCATGCCGCCGTCGACCAGGATCACCTGGCCGGTGGAGTAGGCGATATCGCCGCGGGCCATCATGGCCACGGCGCGGCCGATGTCTTCCGGGAACCCCCAGCGTTGCTGCAGGCAGAGACCTTCGGCGATCAGCTTGTCGTACTTTTCGGTGACCACGGCGGTCATGTCGGTTTTGATCACGCCGGGCCGGACTTCGTAGACGGGGATGTCGAACTCGCCCAGGCGGGTGGCCCAGAGGCGGGTGGCCATGCTAATGCCAGCTTTGGACAGGCAGTATTCCCCGCGGCTGGGGGAGGCGACCGTGGCGGAGACCGAGGAGATGTTGACAATGCAGCCGCGGTAGGCGGGATCGGCCTTCTTGTAGGCGATCATGCGGTTGGCCACGGCCTGGGTCAGGAAGTAGGCCCCCTTGAGGTTGATGTTCATGACGAAGTCGTAGCTCTCCTCGGTTGCCTCCAGGATATCGGCCCGCACCCGGGGCGCCACTCCGGCGTTGTTGACCAGAATGTTCAGGACGCCGAATTTGGCCTCGATGGCGTCCAGAGCCGCGTTGCGGTCGGCCGCTTTGGTGATGTCGCCTCGGCAGTAGAGGACCTCGACCCCGAGGTCCCGCAGGCCCTGCATGTTCTCGGCCACCGCGTCCTCGGCATGGATGTCCATTACGGCGATGTTCACGCCGTCCTTGGCCAGACATTGGGCGATGCCGTAGCCGATGCCCCGGCCGGCTCCGGTGATCAGTGCGACTTGACTCATGGCGTTGCTCTCCTTGGATTGGATGCGTACGTTCCGCACGCATACTTCTTTAATTTCTAGCACCTAGGGCTGCGCCCTAGGCTATGGTTGGCCCTGTGCCGTTGGCACAGAAAAACCTGTTTCCTATGGCAATCCCTTCTCCTTGGCTGCCATCCGGCCTTTCTTGAGTTGAGGCCCGTAGATCTCGCGATCGCGGACCACGCATCCGCCGCAGGCCACGCCGTCCTTCATGATCTGGCTGCACATGGAGCAGGTGGTGCAGCACTTCTTGGGATCCATCCGACCGGTGGTCAGAATGTCCCTGACTGAATCGGGATAGGCGAAGGCGCCGCGCCCTTGTCCGACCAGGGTGCACCAGCCTTCCTTGATCATGCCTGCGGCCACATAGGGCATCAGGTGCCGAAGCCAGGCTAAACCGGCCGTGGGAACCGGCAGGTTCGGGACCGTCTTCTGAATGTCCCGGATCACGTTTTGGAAGCGGACCACGCCTTCGAGCGGATATTCAGGGGGAGGGGGAGCCCCCACCAGCGAGTTGTCGTGGGGCCGGTTCATGTACGGTTGGAAGCGGGGATAGCCGATGGAAACGTTGAACAGCGGAATACCCAGTGCTTCGAGATCGCGGGACAACTGTTTGGGTTCGGTCAGGTCCAGTTGCCAAGCGTCGCCTTCGACGGGGGCCACCCCCCAGCCGTAGGGGTAGGGGCAGGGCTCGAGCGCGGTGGTCCGGGTGGTCACGAAACAGGATGGGGGCAGCTCGCTCTTCATGCGTTGGATGCATTCGCGCAGGAAGCGGGTGCGGTTTTCGAAGGAGCCGCCGTAGCGCCCGGGGCGGGTGTGCGCCCCCAGCAATTCGGCGATCAGGTAGCCATGCACCGCCTTCATGTCGACTCCGTCGAACCCGGCGGCGGCGGCCAGCCTGGCCGAGCGGACGAAGTCGTCCTGCAGGCGGTCCAGGTAGTCGTCGTCCACCGGTTGGATGTCCTGCATGCCGAGCATATTGTCCAGATGGGGGTTGTGCTGGACCTTCAAGGGGCTGGGAACGCCGGTCGGCTTGCTGAAGCGCCCGCTGTGGGTGAGCTGAACCACCAGTTGGACCTCGTGGCCGAACTGCTTGCGCGCCGCCTCTTTGGTTTCCTCCACCAGCCGCTTGTAGGCCTCCAAGTTCTGCGCGGTTATCTGCATCTGCTTGGGGTTGGAGCGCCCTTCGGGCAGCACGGCCACGGCCTCGGCCCAAATCAGCGAACTGCCCCCCTCCGCGAAGCGACGGTAGCGGCGATAGGTCAGTTCCGAGGGGGCGCCAGTGGCCGGATCTCCGTCCACACCCTCCATGGGCTGCACAATGAAGCGGTTGGCCAAGTGGCGGTCGCCGATGCTCACGGTTTCCCCGAGCACGCCAAGATCCTCACAGATCGGCAGATAGAGGCCCAGCTTGTCCAGTTCCGAGCGGAGGTCGTCCAGAGTGTTGAGATTGAATCGTCTGAAATCGGTCATCGTTGTCCGTTGTCCGTGGTCTGTTGTCCGGTGAAAATCATCATCGCGCTCCTAATCGAATCTTTGGTTTGGGGCGTCAGTGTGCGTTGTGCTGTCCAGTCCTGGTTAATAGTTGACACCTGAGACCCGATGACCAGCGCGTTTACGAGCGCGATCACGATTGGGGGTCCCACTGTCCACGGTCCTTTTCTAAAAACGTTTCCCCTTGGTCAGGTGGACGAGAATAAAGCTGGAATCCTCCAGCGCTTCGTAGGTATGCTCCAGAATGGCGTCGAATTGAATAGCCTGTCCGGGCTCGAGTTCATGGGTTTCGTGGGGCAGCCGGAAGCGCAGCTTCCCCTTCAGCACCCAGCAAACCTCGTAGTCGTCCTTGTGTATTTGGGGCCGGGAAACTTTGCTGCCAGCCGGGGCGCTTCCCAGCAGGCAGCGCACGTTCCCGTACTGGATTTCCTGGAAGGCGAAGCCGTCGCTGAGATGTTCGCTGGCGGTGCGTTTGTGGGCAGAGCGCGATTCGGACAGCTTCAGCAGGTCGGAGGGGTTCATTCCGAAGACGCGGCCCAGGCGGTACAGCGTGTCCAAGTTGGGTTGGCTCTGGTTGCGCTCCAGTTTGGAAATCACCGCCGCGGACACGCCGGAGCGTTCGGACACGACGGCGATGTTCAAGTTGTCGCGCTTGCGCAGTTCACGCAGCACGGCGAAATCATACATGGGAGCGGCTAGCGTTGGCATGGAGAAACGGCCTTGTAAATCCGGCGTCATGTTCTGGGGATATAAATAACTCGCCAAAATGTATTGTCAAGGAACATTCGGTTGGGAGTGTGGAGGCGGCCGGAACGGCCGAAACAGACCCAGGTGCAGATTGAGGGCCCAGTTCCCGTCCAGCGTCCTGCATGCCGCCTGCCGTTGCAAAGGAGAGGGTGGGTCTTAGGTTATGGCTTTCCGGTTTCGATGTTGAGACCGAAAATATTGACACGTCTTGAATTTGATCTCCCTTCTCGGCACACGACGACGGAGCACGATCACGGGATGCGACGGCGACGCCAGAAATCTCAATGGCACTCTCCCGTCTCCCGGCGGCAATACACAGGAGAATCAGATGCCTGTCATGGTTGACTACCGCCTCTATCTAGCCACGGATCGCGCTCTGCTGGGGGGGCGCGACTTGGTCGGAGTGGTGGAGCAGTGTCTGGAAAACGGGGTAACCGTGGTTCAGCTGCGGGAGAAGCAGTGCAGCAGCCGGGAGTTCTACGACCTCGGTCGGAAGCTTCACGAGGTGACCCGGCATTACGGGGTGCCTCTGCTGATCAACGATCGGGTGGATATCATGCTGGCCCTGGATGCCGAGGGGGTGCACGTGGGTCGGAACGACCTGCCCCTGGACAAGGTGAGGGCGCTGGCACCTGGAAAGATCGTGGGCTACACTGCGAATACCCCGGAGACGTTGCAGCATGCCGCCGCCTGCGGGGCGGACTACGTGGGCATCGGCCCGGCGTTTGGGACCTCAACCAAGACCGACACGGGGCCGGTGCTGGGGGTGGACGGCATCCGGCGCCTAGCCGGACTCAGTTCGCTTCCGGCTGTGGCCATCGGCGGAATCGGCTTGGACAACGCTGCCTCGCTGGCGGATACGGGCGTGGATGGGATTTGTGTGATCTCTTCCATATTGGCTTCCGGGGATCCAGCGGCGGCCACCCGCGGGCTTAAGCATCGGTTTGAGCTTGGCAAATAGCTGGCTTTCGCCGGTGGCGAAAGCCAGGAGGCCTCATCTGGCCGTGCCGGCATGGGATAGAAGGGGGCGATGGAGATTGAAAAGTGGCTGGCCTGGTCCTATCGTGCCTGCATTGGTAGGATCGTCCGGAATAGACCATCATCTATAGGAAGGATTGAGTATGATGCGCAAGCTGGCGCTGGTGTGGTTGTTCATGGTGTCTGGAGGCGTTGGGCTACTGGCCGAGCCCCCGGAGCAGGGGGTGCTCAAACCGGTGCTGATGCCCGGCGCGGATTTCGTCATGGTTGGCAATGCCCAGGCCATCCGCGGAACGCCGATCCAGAAGGATCTCAAGTCGTTTCTGGAAACCCAGCGGCAGAAATATGGCGCTGGCAATGCTTCCTCCCCTCTGTCTCTTATCGATGATTTGCGGGAGCGGCTTGGACTTCGAGAGGGAGCTCTGAAGTCGTTTGTTTTTGCCATCGATTTGGATGACATGAACGAACAGGGCACCACGCCATTCGAACAGCTCAACATCCTGTTCGGATTTGAACTGCAAGCTCCATTGGATCTGGATCGGATTACAACCGCCATCGAGCATATGAATCGGGAGCAGCCCCACGCCATCGCCGTCCGGCATGAAACCTACGCCGGCGTCCCCTGTCTAGTGCTGACGGACAAGGCTGGCGACCAGAGTCGGCCGGTTCAACAGATTCACCTTGCCCTGATCGCCGGAAACCAGGCTTTGCTGCTGGGATCGCAAAAAGGGCTCAGACAGGCTTTGGACCGTCTGGCCGACGACCAAATGGCCGACCTTTCCGAAGCCCTTCGGGCGGTGCGCGCCGCCGCCGGTCGGGCGCATGTGCAAATGCTGTTGGTTCCGACCGCGTCCATGCGGGCCAATCTGAAGAAGCAGGCTCAGGATGTCACCTCAAAGGGCAATTTCCTGTTAGCCAAGTCCTTGGAGTTGCTGTCCGGAATGGCTGGCTCCTGCCTCTCGTTCACGGCCGCCGAGACGCTCGAGATGGCTCTGACTTTGGCCATGCAGGATGCCGGCTCGGCCCAGGCCCTGAAATTGTTTGTGGATACGGTGGTGATGAGTATGGGCAAGTTTGCCTTGGCCGCGGCTGTGGGTCCTTCCCTGCCCATGCTGCAAACCTTCAAGACGGGTCTCAACGACAAGGCCATGATATTCTCTCTGGCCCTGAGCCGACAGGATCTCGAGCAGTTCCGTACTCTTCGGAATAGAAAGGCCGTTTCCCAGGCCTCGCCGTCCGCCCCGTAAGACCGCCAAGTTCCTGGACAGTCCAGTCACATACAGTATGAACCGCCTTCTTGATTGCGGCCGTCCCGGGCCGCATTTGACAGTGCTCTTGCTTCAGGATTGTGGAACCTCAGGTGCTTTAGTCAGTCCAAACAGCAGGCTCTGCAATGGAATTCAGAATGGTGTTTCCCATGTTGAGAATTTTGCGGCTTTTTTGTCTGGCGGCCATGTGTCTGTGGGGGCCCGCTTCGGGGGCTGATCCGCTGCGGTGCACATTGTGTAGTAAGCGCCTAGCCGGGCGCTATCTGACATCGGGAGGCAAGAGCTTCTGTTCCCAGAGCTGCTATACGAGGACCTTGCCGGCCTGTGCGGTCTGCGCAAACCGGATTCAAGGCCGATACATCACCAGCGAGGGCAAGGTGTTCTGTTCGGATCGCTGCTTCGAATCCACACTGCCCCAGTGCGAGATTTGCCGAAAGCGCCTGCGCCAGGCCATTACCGTCAATGATCATATCTACTGCCGGAGCTGCACGGAACGGCCGGGATGTTTCGTGTGCGCTTTGCCGACGGCCAAGGGGGTCAAGCTGCAGGACGGACGGGTGCTCTGCCAGACATGCCGGCCGCAGGCGGTGTTCACCCGCGCCCAAGCCCGCTCCCTTTATCTCCAGGCCAGAACTGATGTGGCGGCCGTGACCGGGATGCAGTCCGGGACGCTGCCCCCGTTTCAGCTGGTCGATGTCAATCAGATCAAGGATGCCACAGACAAGAGGCCGACCGCGACCAGCATGGTGCTTCGCGGACTCTACCTGAGGCAGGAAACCGTGACCGAAACCAAGAACATCCTGGGCATGGTGCTTAAAAAGGACGTCGACGTGACCGAAAAGGTGATGCTTCTCTACGGTCTGACCAAGGACGCCTTTCTGGCCACCGCCGCCCACGAGCTGACTCACGATCTCCTTGCCGAAAACTATCCCCAGCTGAAAAACGGGCCTCTCTGGGTGGAGGAGGGGATCTGCCAGTACGTGGCGGCCGCCGTCTGTCGGCGCCGAGGATTGAAAGACACGCTTCGGGACATCGAAACCTGTCCGGATCCGGATTACGGGGATGGCTACCGCTACTTCAGCAGACTCGGCGGCAACCGGGACTGGTCCCGGATTCAGCGCTGGCTGGCTCACACCGATGTAGCCGCGTTGCCGGCGACCGCGCCGACCCGCTGATCCGCTGCGGCCACTGTTCTTGGCTGGAAACACGACTACTCCCGGCGGACGATCCCTAGGCTCCATGGCCCTGGTTCTTTCGGCCTTCGTGCCGACCCGCTATATTGGTGGGGTGGCGGCTATGCCATCAGGAGGTGATCAAAATGGGATGCGAAGGCGGAGGTTTTGCGCGGGCCGTTCTGGCGCTGCTTGTCCTAACCGGAGGCGGGGGGGGTGATGCTTTCGGCCAAGTCCGGGGAGCCGAGACCCGGCCAGTGCAGGAATTAGAGGCGCCCGGGGGAAGCGTCAGCTGGGTGTCTCCCATCTTCACGGATCGTCAAGCGGAGCGGGATCGCATGGTTCGCACCATACGGCTGCGCTACGGTTTGAAAGATGAGCGCGTGCTGGCCGCGATGGGGGCGGTCCCGAGGCACCTGTTCGTGCCCGAGGCCTACCGGTCCCGGGCCTATAGAGACACGCCCCTGCCGATCGGCTACGGTCAGACGATCTCCCAACCGTTCATTGTGGCCGAGATGACCCGTCTTCTGGAATTGAAAGCGACCTCCAAGGTGCTGGAGGTCGGCACCGGATCTGGGTATCAGGCTGCCGTTCTCAGCCAGCTGACCCCAAACGTCTGTACAGTTGAGATTGTCAAACCACTGGCCACTGCCGCGGAGGAAACGCTGCAACGCCTGGGCTACGACCGGATCTCGGTCGCCAATCGCGATGGCTACTTCGGCTGGCCGGAGAAGGGGCCTTTTGACGCGATTATCGTCACTTGCGCCTCAGGACAAATCCCCTCTCCGCTCATTGCGCAGCTAGCTCCCGGCGGCCGCATGGTCATCCCCATCGGCGCCGTGTTCGCCACCCAATCGCTTATGCTGGTGGAGAAGGGCGAGGAGGGACAGATCCGGAGTCGTTCCCTAATGGGGGTTCGGTTTGTGCCGTTGATCCGGGATGATCCGGCCGGGCTCTAGAGAGAATCCGATCGCGGAAGCCGCTCAGGCAGAAGCAGCATGCAACAACACCGGTGAGAGGGCCTTGGTCAGCTCCTGGTGATAAAGGGAAGGGGATCATGGTTAGCCTGTCGGCAACACGGATTCGCTTGACGGTAGCCCTGACGGCTATGGGGCTTGTTGGACTGGAACTGGCGCTGATGCGCGAACTGTCCCTGCGCTATTGGCAGCATTTCGCCTATTTGGTGATCAGCGTGGCCCTGCTGGGGATCGGCGCTAGTGGTTCGGCCTTGAGCCTGGCCCGCGTACACTTGCTCCGTCCGCGCTGGAAATGGTTATTCGTTTTGGCGTTGTGTTTTTCACTCAGCGTGCCTTTCTGTCACCAGACGGCTCGCCTGGTTCCTCTCAATCCGCCGTTTTTGGCCTGGAATTTTGGCGCCGAGTTCCTGCACATTGTGCTTATTCAGCTGGTCATGCTGGTGCCGTTCTTCCTGTCCGGCGGGGTGATCGGTCTGGCGTTGATGGATCGCCCGGACCGTCTTGGCGGACACTATGCGGCCAACCTGATCGGCTCCGGCCTCGGGTCCTTGGGCGCGGTTCTGCTGATGAATGTGTTGGAAACACCGTTTCTCTTTATGGTCGTGGCATTGCTCGGCTATGCCGGGGCGTTGGCCGCGATCCCCAAGGGATGCGGACCGGCCATGTTGCGCCGTGCAGTGGTTGGAGGCGCGTTGCTGGCCGTGGCGCTTTGGAGCCTTCCTCGGGAGGCGTTCATATCACCCTACAAGATGCTGCCCCAAGTCAAGGCCATGCCGGGAACCCGTGTCGTGGCCACCCGGGAGGGACCTTTGGGGCGCCTGGACGTGGTGGAGGGCCAATGGATTCACTATGCGCCTGGTTTGAGCCTTCTCTACGATCAACATGTTCCGCCACACCGTCTGCTGCTGGCCGATGGCGACCCAATCGGAGCGGTCTACAACTGCGAGGAGCCCGACGATTGGCGGTTCATGGATTATACGACCGGCGCGTTGCCCTACCATCTGCGCAAACCGGAGACTGTTCTGGTGATCGGGGGTGGCGGCGGTGGGGATATTGGCTTGGCGGTTTACCATGGGGTACGGCAGGTGCGGGCACTGGAAATGAATTCCCAAATCATCGCAACCATGCGAGGTCCCTTGCGGGACAAAGGGGGTGGAATCTACGGAGCGGCGGGGGTGAGGGTTATCAATCAGGAGGCTCGGGGCTACCTGGCAGCCAAGTCGGACGTGTTCGACCTGATCCAACTCCCCGCCTTGGAGGCGTTCGGGGCTTCGGGGGCCGGTTTGTATGCTTCCCAGGAATCCTACCTGTATACGGTCGAGTCTTTTCAACTCATGCTGGACAGGCTTGGACAAACCGGCTTGCTATGCGTTACCCGTTGGGCCAGAACACCGCCGAGTGGGGAGCTCCGGGTCTTCGACTTGGCGGTGGCCGCCTTGCGGAATCACGGTTTGCCCGCGGAAAAGCATCTGGCCATGATTCGCAGCTGGGGCACGGTAACGGTTCTGGTTTCGAAGCGGGCGCTGGGGGGAGGCGACCTCCAGGCCATCCGGGCCTTTTGCGACCGGCGCGGCTTCGATCTGTGCTATTTGCCCGGGCTGCGCCCGGGCCAGGCCAACCGCCACCACATTCTCGAGCAGGCCGATTATTTCCAGGCAGCCCGGAATCTGCTTGGCCCGGCGCGACAGGATTTTCTGGACAATTACGTTTTCGAGGTGTCCGCCCCCCGCGATGACAGACCGTTCTTCTTTCACTTCTTCAAGTGGCGGGGCTTTGTCTGGATTCGGGAGCATTTGGGTGGGCAGAGTCCGGCTTATTGGGAACTGGGATATATCTTGCTGGTTGCCGCCCTGGTCCAGTCGGTTTTGCTGGCGTTGCTGCTGATTCTGCTGCCAGTATGGGGCTTTCGGAGGAGACTGATCCGGCGAAAAGGCGCTCGCCGAAAAAGGCCGGCCGCAGGTGGCGGTGCGATGCTGGTCTATTTCATCTCGCTTGGGGCTGGCTTCATGTTTCTGGAAATGGCGTTTCTGCACCGCTTCATTTTGTATCTGGCGCATCCCATCTATTCGGCCGCGGCGGTCATTGCCAGCTTCCTGGTCTTTGCCGGTATCGGCTCCCAACTCAGTGGGAAGTGGAAGTTTCGGAGCCGGGAGGTCATCCTCGCGGCAGGTTCTGTGGTTATGCTTCTGGCGTTTCTTTGCACGGTGGCGTTGGCGCCGTGGCTGTCGCTGACCCAATCCTGGCCTTTGTGGGGGCGCTTTGGCGTCGGCGTTCTGACCGTGGCCCCGCTGGCTGTGGCCATGGGGCATATGTTTCCCGTGGCGCTTCGCCAGATCAGCAAGCACTCCTCCTCGTTGGTGCCGTTCGCCTGGGCGGTCAATGGCTGCTCATCCGTGGTGGCCACCGTCGCGGCGCCATTGCTGGCCATGTCCTTCGGCTTCGTTGCTCTCATTCTGATGGCCGCTATTTGCTATGCCGCCGCCATGGCGGCGGTTTCTCATCTCCCCAAAACAACCCCTTGAGGCCCCATGATTCGGAGAGCAGTATCGTTCCGGCCCGGTACCGATTTCTGCCGCAATTTCCCCGCTCACCGGCTCGCATTCGGGGCGGAAATGTGTAGAGTATACGCCGTTCGGTGCCAGTGTAGCTCAGTCGGTAGAGCAATTCACTCGTAATGAATAGGTCAGCGGTTCGAATCCGCTCACTGGCTCCATCTCTCCCTTTGCTTTCCCTTTCGTAACCCCCTCTGCTAGAGCACTATGCATGCTTGTGCCATAGCTATGTGCACCTATGCGCGGGGTGTCGCATAAGTGTCACATAGGGGCGTTTTTTTTAGGAAAAAGTCACATAAACGGCACATAAAATCGCGTTTTTTTTCTGGCGAACAGGTGTGACTTTTTGGATGAGAGGGGAAGTTTTTTTTATTTGATGCGACGTTTGTGCGACACTTTTTCAAAAAAAAGCCCCGGCGGGGAGCCGGGGCGGGGGCGGAAAATGGCGGCCTAGTGCCGGTGGCAGTCGCTGCGGATGGCGCGGCAGGCGTCCTGGCTGGTGTACTCCTTGGAGATGGCCAGGTGCAGCTCGGCGATGGCGTTCTTGACGACCAGGGTCAGGACCAGATAGAAGGCGCTGGCGGTGGCGGTGACGGCGGCGATGACGGTGCCGACCAGGATGCAGACGATCTCGACGGTGCTCATGATGCGGCCTCCGGCTGGGGCTTGGGTTCCAGCAGATGCGACCCGCCGAACAGGTCCACGGCGCGCAGCCAGTAGCCAGCCCGAAAGCTGCCCACGCCGTTCTCGCGCAGGAGCCGCCACAGCAGGGCATCCGCGGCGGTCTTCCAACGGGGCTCCAGCAGCCCGTCGGCCAGCAGCCCGTAGAGAGCGTCGTGGACCAGGCTGGCCTCCATGGTGGCCCCGGTGTCGACGGTGGGGCCGCTGGCCCCGTCCCATTCGAAACCGCGCTGGATGGTCAGGCGGCCGCTCGGTCCCAGCACGACGGGGCCGGAGACGGCGGTCTGGCCGGTGGCGATGCCGGTGCGGATGCTGTAGCGCTGCTCGAGGCGGTTGCGGTCGGGAGTAAGCAGACCCCAGAGCCAGCCCCTTTTCAGGCGGGTGTAGGCGATGCTCACTGGCCCGCCTCCGCGATCAGGCGCATCTGCTCCCAGGTGCCGCCGCACTCCTCGCTGTAGCGCTTCCAGCGTGCCATCAGCTTGGCCGCGTAGTAGGATTTTTTGGTCATGCTCAGGCTGCTGCCGTCGATGGCGTCGAAGAGCTCGTCGGTGGTGCTGGAGGCGGACACGTCCACGCCTTCCGATGCCACCTCGGCCAGGACGGCCAGCAGACGAGCGGCGGCGGCCTTGGTGTCGTCCGGGATGCTGGCGATGGTCTTCTCCCGGTCGTATTCGTCGCGGTCTGCCGGGGTGGCGGCGGCCAGGACCCCGTCGACGAGGCGCAGAAGCTTGGGGTCGGCCAGGGTCTCGACGGTGTGGGCCGGGACGGTCCCGCCGGTCTCTGGGTCGGTGCTTTCGGGGACGACGGTCTCGACGGTGCGCAGGCTGTCTGGCACGGGCGCGGCGTTGGCCGGGGGGCGGCTGTCGTCGCCCCGGAACCAGCTAGATCCCCAGCCGTTGGGGTCGAGTAGTACGTGTGAGTTTAGCATAATTTATTTCCTTTCTAAGAGATGGAGGCCACGGCGGCGGCGAGGGGGGAGATGAGGCGGCGGCAAGAGACGTTGTTCAAACTTACCGACCCGGCGCTAATACCAGCGTCTAGGTATATGTTTTTGTCCGACGAAACTGTGCTCAAAATATCAACAGACTGGCCTATTGAATTGTTAGTGATTCCCAATGCTCCGCCTAGGATGGGCCGAAACCCGGCTATTGGAATTTCAACTACGCCGCACACTACCCTATAGACGTTGCCGGTCACATGGCTGGCGATACTCTGGTAGATGCTCCCGCTTGTCTCGACTGCGACTGCAAGCCCGCCAGAAATACTCCAGCCATCACCTAGCGTCCACCCCGTCGTCCCGTCACTAAAGTCCCCGTTCGTGACCAGCTCCGGCCCCAGCATCCAGCTCGGGGCCACCCCGGCGGGGCAGCGCTCGTCGGCTCGGGCAATGATGTCGGCCACGGTGGCCTCCCCCCGGAAGATGCGCGGGGTCTGGAGCTGGCCGTCGAAGGTGCGGTCGCCAGCGGCGCGGTTGCCGATGAAGAGATCGGTGGTCCCTGCAGAGGGGACGCCCGCGTCCTGCTCGGTGCCACTCTGGACGCCGTTGATGTAGAACGAGGCGTACATGTGGCCGTCGCCGGAGTCGTAGCGCATGGAGACGGCCAGGTGCTGCCAGATGCCCGTCGCAATGCTGTTGATGCCTGAATAGGCGTCTGTCGCCCCAACGTCGGCAGATGCGAACATGTTGCTGTCAGAGCTTTTTAGAGCCCAATAGGCACTTCCGGTGTCGAAAATCCGAGGATATGTCCCGATGGCGTCGGGGTCCAGCCAGCACTCTGCCCACCAGCTCTCGTCCACCGGGATGCAGTCCGGGACGCTCGCATACTGCCCTGCCCCGTCGAACAGGAGCGTGCCGTCGGGCTGGGGGGTACAGCCGTTGAGTGTCAGCTTGGCACCCGTGGGGCTTAAATCAACGGGGGCGTTGGTGCGGTAGTCGTGGTGAAGGACCAAGTTGGTTGAGCTGACGGGCAGATTGTTGGCCAGATCAGAGATTTCGGATGGGGACAAGGCGCGACCGTACACCCATGCTTCACGCATATCACCGTTTAGTGAAGAGCTGTACTCATCTCTGATACCAATCAGTAGATTAACAGATTCTGTCAGTGTGACAGCCGCAAGCGTATATGAGCCGTCTGGAGTTCCGTCCAAATAAAACGTAACCGTTGTCCCATTTACGGTTACGGCAACGTGGTGCCATGTGTTATCATTTACAGCCGTATTTGACGCCGCGCCAGTGCCACTAATGCCTCCAACTAGCTGTAGCTTACCGTTGATGTCGTAGGACAAGCTATACGCTCCAACTGTATTGTTTCGCTTGGCGATGATGTATTTATAGCTCGAATCGCTTGCCTTTATCCAAGCTGCATATGTGATATCTCCGCTGGATATCTGCAACGATGCATCATTTCCGCAATTGATATATGAGTCCGTTGAGCCTATCACCGCCCCGTTGACCGTATCGAACTCGACCGCCGTGGGGGTGCCGTCGTTGCCTAGACCGCTTTTGTCCGCGCAGGGGTTGCGAGGCTCGACCGCAAGGAGGCAGGATGGGTGTTGGCGGGTGTAGTCGTGATAGAGGACCAAAGCACTGCTGTCGATCTCATGTCCATTGGCAAGCTCTGCGGCTTCGGAGTCAGAAATGGCCCGATTATATATCCGCACAGAAGACATACTTCCAAGAATAGCTCCAGAAGAAACAGAGTAAGATCCAATAATTACACTACGCCCAGTTGATGTAGCGTCTCCACGAGTAGACGTTTGTATTGTTGTTTCATCAACCCCGTCGATAAAAATTGACTGTACGGTTGCTGTCTGCCTTAATAGGATATGATGTCGCCCGGCGGTTAATGCACCAGCTCCTGTAGAGGTGTTGTAAGGAACCCCACCAGTGTTGTTGCGAATGGTGACTTCACCAGTTGACGTGTGATAAGCATACCACCCATCAAGTCCAAAAGCCCCATGTCCAAACAAGCCTCGAAGGGCTGCCAGATTATCCAGGTCAACCCAAAATGCAATAGACCATTCATCATCGACATCAATATTCAGCCCCACTTCTGCTACTGTTCCCAGAGTTATGTACTCGCCAGCCGTTGCACTAAACACTGCTCCCTGGATCTGGTCCCAGCTAACACCCCCAATAGGTACGCCATCCTTGCCATTCCCAGATAGATCAAGGCATGCTTGTGGCCCGCCGTAGGTCAGTTTTCTCGCCGTCGCCCGCTTCATTAGGCCACCCCGGCTGTTAGCAAATTGAGGTAGCTGGCCAGCGTGTCAGCGGCATCGGCGTAGTCCCGGCTGATCCGCAGTTCGGCCAGTGCTGTCACCGGTGTACCCAGTGTGATTGAGGCGTCAACAATCAGCTGGTTAGGGCTGATGGTCAGCGTCGTGCTGGTGGTGGTCTCGGTGCCGGTGGCTTTGTCCACCACGATGATGTCTAGTACCACGTCGCCGGTGAGCGCGCCGGGGTTGCGGTAGGATATCACGGCCTTGGTGCCGCTCCTCACGTCGCCCGCGATGACCAGGCTGGCCTCGTCGTGGGGCAGCTCGGCATAGGCCTCGGAGTTGACCGCGTCCCAGCGGACGGGGCTGCGGAAACTGTCGGCGCTGTGCAGGCCGGAGGGGGTGGAACTACCGGGATTGCTTGAATGAATCATCGATCAGCCCTTTCCGATGGCGACAACGGCGGAGCTGGAGGCGATGGCGTTGAGGCCCGCCAGGGGGATGGAATCCTTGTCGAAGGTGATCTGGCCACCCTCTTTTAAGCAGAAGCCCTTATTAAGCTCGGCGGCGTTGGCTTTGTGGCAGTACCAGACGTCGGGTCCGGAGACGTGGGTCAGCATCACGGTGCGCAGTTTGGAGTCGGCTGCAAGCAGCTCTCCTGAGCTAGTACCGACGCTGACCTGGGTCGGGGCGTAGGCGTTGAGGACGTGCATCTTGTCAATGCTCCCGTTTGGCGGCGGGAGCTTCGGAGGCGTCCCGCCCGGTTAGTCGAACAGTTCCCGCTTGGCCCGGAGGCGGGAGCGGCTGAAGACCTTCTTGAGGATCTTCGCGTCCCGTTGGCCGGGGGAGTCGGGGTTCAGGCGACCGTCGCGGATCAGCTCGTCGACTTTCGCGCGCGCCAGCTGCCCGGCGCGGACGGTGTAGCGGTAGTGCTGATCCGCCGTCATCCATTGAGTCTTACCGGACACGGTGCGGCGGGGGGAGGGGACAGTCGGCCAGTACTGGTCGTTGGGATTGGCGCGGTTGTAGTTCCAGATCAGGCGGTCGGCGTCGGCCATGTCGCCGGGTTTGGCGGTGTAGACGGGGGACACGAGCCGGAAGGCGATGTCGGTGGCATGGCTGCCGAAGTTCTCGCGCTTGTCGATGTCGCGGCCCCAGAGATCGACCTTGGGCAGAGGTCGGACCAACCCGGCCTTCTCCAGCACCTTACCCCCGAACTGATTCTGCCAGTAGGACAGGCCGCGCTCGTAGTTCCTGGACTCCCGGATCTTGTCGTCGAAACCGCGCAACGAGGCGCGCACGGCGTTGGGAACCCAAGAGGCCAGGAAGTTGGTGGCCAGCCGCCCGCCGGTGTCCGGGTCCTCGGTGGCCCGGACGATGTCGCCGACGGTCTGCAGGAATGTTTTGTCGCGGACGTTCTGGACGGCGGAGTTCAGCATATCCTTGGCGATCTTCCCGCCCTCCTTGCCGTCCTTGGCGTCGCGGAACGCCTGGAGGGAGTCGACCATCATGGTCAGGGCTCCGGCCATGGGCTCGATGCGGTTGTACGAGAACCAGCGGTCGCCGATGCGGATCGAGGTGGGCGGCAGGTTCTGCATCTTGAAGGCATACTTGCCCCTTTCCTTGTAGCTGGGGCGGCTGCCGGTGATCCACGGCTCTTCGTCATCGTCGCCCATCAGGGAGTGCAGGGCCATGAGCGCCCCCCAGGCCAGCAGCTGCTCGGCGGCGTGGTGGACGGCGCGGTTGGCGTCGCCCTTGTAGTTTCCGGCGGCGGCGTTGTAGGCGAGGTTCGCGGCTCCCAGCGGCGACTTGCGGACGGTGGTCAGGATGATGTTTGCGGGGGTGGTCAGAAAGGGCAGGGCGTACTTGGCCACGGTCCCGAGCGGCCCGCCCGCATTCCGGGCGTTCAGCAGGTGCTGCACGAACTGGCCCGGCTTTGCCTGGAAGGTCAGCTCCAGGGCGCGGTTGGTGGCCCAGGCCACGGCGTCGCCGTCCTGATCCCCCGCCAGTTCGGCCACGCGGTTCTCCAGCGCCTGGCCGGTCAGTCCCTCGGCCTTGGCCTGGCGGTAGGCGTAGGCGCTGGCCTCGATGGGCACGATCAGGCTCTTGGCGATCTCGTCGGCCCAGAGCAGGAGGCGACCGGGGGCGCGGATGATCCGGCCCGGCTTTCCGGCGATGGCCGCGGCGTTGCCGCCTTCCAGTTTCTGAGTGCCGCCGACCACGGGGCGCTCCAGCTCGAAGGCCAGGGCCCCGTTGCGGAACGCCTGGCGAACGTTGCCCTTCAGAGCCCCGGCCATGTGCCGGAACTCGCCGAAGCTGGCGGCCTCCTTGCGGCGGGCCAGCAGGTTGATGGACGCCTCGGTGAAGCGCTGGAGGGTGAGTTCGCCCACGGCGAAGACGGAGTTGCCCAGCATGTTGGCCGCGTGTGTGGTGGGCATGGAGAGCAGGACGTTGATCCACCACTCGTAGGCCTTGTCCCCCTTGGACGCCTTGGCCGCCTGGATCTCGCGCACGAGCGCGGCGGCTTTCTGCGGGGTGTCCACGTCGGCCTCGGTCAGGTTGTCCAGGTCGATGCCGCGTTTCTTCAGGCGGGCCTTGAGCTTGCGCAGCTGCCCGATCTTCCGGGGCAGGATCTTGTCGGCGTCGCCTGGCTTCATCCTGCCGGGATCCAGAAAGGCCCCGTTGATCAGGGCGCGGACCTGGTCGAGCCTGGACTTGAGCGGATCGAACCCGGCCCGCATGGCGCGGGCGATTGCCGAGCGTCCCGAGCGGTAGGCTTGGGCGGCGAGCATGGCGGTCTTCAACGCGTCGGCGTCCATGGTGCGGACCGCCTCGCTCCCCTTGCTCTCCAGCAGGCGCTTGGCCATGAGGGTGTTGACCGGATCGTCCATGGCCAGGCGACCCTCGGCCAGGTCCTGCCAGACACGATCCTCGTTGCCGGTCAGACGGGCGTCGGCCTCGGCCTCCCACTCGGCCACGGTCTGGCGGGCGGGCAGGCCGTTTTCAAGACGCAGCTGATCAACGGCGTCCATAAGCTTGCGGCCCTCTTTTGACTCGGCGGGGTTGGCCAGGTCGGGGCGTGCGGGTTCGAGGTCGGGCTTTTCCAGCAGGTTCACGAAGCGGGCCATCTGCTCGGGGGAGCGGAGGGATTGACGGGAGGCGTTTAAGGAGAAGCGCACGTCGGCGTCTTCCCGGTCGATGTCCGGACGAATATTGCGGCGGATTTCGGGAGAGAAGCCGCTGCGGACCTCCACGTTGCGGGCCTCGATCTCGCCGGCCAGGCGGCGATAGCGGCGCTCGGGGGTTCCGGCTGCCAGCTCGGCTTGAATCGCCTCCAGGCTCAGGCGGTCGAAGGCCCCCGCCGCGCCGGGGGCTGGCCTTCGACCGATCCGTTTCGGGAACAATTCGTCGATGATCCGGTAGCCCTGCAGGTCCGGCCTGCCCTGCTGCAGCTCGTGCAGCACCCTGGCATCGTTCAGGGCTTCGAGGGTGTAGTTGTGCTTGCGGAACATGGCCGGGCTGCCGCCTTTGGCGAAACCCTCGCGGCGCTGGATGGCGTGCTGCAGCTCGTGCAGGAGCACGATCCGGGCCGTGTCTGGGGTAGGGGCGGACACCTGCAGGTCTGGCAGTGGGGCGCGGTCGTGGCCGTACACCCCTTTGAACGGCAGATGGCGGCCCACGCGGATCTCGGCTGGCACGCGCCCCAGTTCCGGGTAGGCCTTGAAGAGTTCGGGATGGTCGAGCAGATCGGCGAGTTTGCCGCGCAGGGTGAAGCGGGCCGTCTGCTCCCCCCGGAAGCGCTCGGCGCTGTCGCGGTCTGGGAAGACGCCCCGGTCCACGCCCTTGCGGCGCACGAAGAAGCGCCCGCTCTTTTCGGTTATGGTCCAGTCCGGGGTCTTGAGCCTGGCCCGCGAATCGTCGATCTCGAAGCGCCAGATGCCGTCCAGCCCGCGAAACCAGCCGGTTTCTTTGCGGACGGCTTCGGAGTCGGCCCCGGCCTCTTCCATTGTCGTGGCGCGGGCCAAGGCGGGCGAGTCCATGGTTCGGGCTCGCTCGCCGGCCATGGAGAACCTTATCTGGCCGGTTTCGCGCATGGAGCGGTGCTTCAGGAGGGCGCTATCCATGACGATCACGTCCAGGAAGCCTTCGCGCATGGCCGTCAGGGGCTCGGCCACGGCCTGCACCCGATCGCGGAAGTCCGGGTCCGCCGCGTCGCCGACCACGCCCAGGACGGTTTTGGCCACTCCCGGCTGCGCCAGGGTTTCGGCGGCGATGGTGGCCGCGTCGAACTGGTCCATCGGGGAAGTCTGGACCGACACGACTCGCATGCGGTTGTCCAGTCCCAGCACGGTGTAGCTGGGCAGCAGCTCGCCTTCGGGGGTTTGCTGCAGGACGGTGCGGATGGTGCGAGTGGCGGTTTCGGGATCGATCACCATGGGGCTGGACAGGTGTGTATCCTGCCGCCCCGTGACCGGATCGACCATGGTGTCGGTGTCGCCGCCGAATTCGCCCATGATCGAAATCGGCACGTTGTTGTCGCCGGGTTCCGGGATGTAGGAGTGTTTGCCGCCTTCGGCGAACGAATAGGCCTGCCAGTTGCCGAGCACGATATGGTCCGCAAGGGCGTCCGGCCTGCCGATGTCCCGCATGGCTTTGCGCACCGCCTTGGTCGTGGCGATGTCGCCCTGCGAGGGGGTCGGGTCTCCGCCGGGGTGGTTGTGGACCAGCATGAAGCGGTCGGCCCCGGTGTGGCGCATGGCCTTGAAGAGCTGCTTGATGTCGAACGGGGAGCTGCTAACCGTGCCCATGGTCAGGACCACCACGCCGGTTTTGCCGACGGTGCCGTCTTTTGCGACCGGCACGAAGGTCAGGCGCTCCTGGGAGGGATTGTGCAGGTCGTGCAGCAGCTGGGCGGCCTCGGAGGGCGTGGAGAGCCTCAGTCCGCCGACCTTGAGGCTCCCGATCCGGGCGAGGTTCTCCCGGTATCGGGAGCGGACCGAGAAGTCGATTTTCTTCCGACGCGGTACTCGGCTGTTTCGTCCGGCTCCTGATCCAGACCGAGCCGGCATCCCTCGATAGGATAGGTAAAGGGCTTCTTGCGGGCCTTGCTTTTCGGTTTCTTGCTCATGCCGGACTGTCGCACCGGTTTCTGCGGAAGTCAAGCTTTTCCGGCGGCTGAAGGGGACGTCGTCCGGTTCCGAATCTGCAAGCGGATTCGGTGAACTAGGGCGCAGGCTGGCGGCCTGGCGCTGTTGCTCCCAGTAGTCGGCCTCTTCGCGCTCCAGTTTGGCGGGGGAGTCGAGTCTGCCGTCGCCCTGGAGGATGCGGACCAGGTCTTCGGGATCGGCGTCCGGGCCGAGCAGGCTGGGTTCCTCGGCGGCGATCAGGGCGATGGCCTGATCGTAGGTGAGCCCGCTGCCGCGATAGTAGGGGGAGATGCCGGAAAGCTCCTCCATGTCCACCTTCACGCCGCCCTCTTCGCGGATCAGGGCGCGGGCGCGGGTGGTCGGGGTGCTGGTGTCCTGCTCCCACCGGGCCTGTCGGGCACGTTTTTCCCGGGATTTTTCGAGTTGCCGGTTTTGCTCGACGGCCTGCATCTGCCCGGCGGCGATCTCGGCGGCCCGGCTGCGGATCGCGTCCAAATCTTTTAGGAAGCCTGTGGCGTCGCGTTCCCCCTTGAGACGGGTTTTGACCTGCTCGACGAAGCGCACGACCATGTCGGCCAGGCGGCGGGCAAGCGTTTGATCGCGTGCGGAGAGTTCGCGCCAGAAGTCGGCGTCGCCGAACAGGTCGCCCATCACGTCGCTGGCGAACTCCTCGTTGAGATCCGCGCCGGATTCGGCGTACTGGCTGGTGAGTCTGTCGATGTAGGCGCGGTACTTGTCGGAAAGCGTGTCGCTGGAGTCGGTCAGCAGCTTTACAAAGCTGTCGTGGGCGGCGCGGTCAGTGGTTTTCAGGTAGTGGCCGAACTCGTGTCCGACGGTGACCAGGGCGGGGTCGCCGCCGGGGGCCGTGTTCAGGTAGATGACGCCGTCGACGATGGAGCCGTTGAAGAATCCGGCCTCGGCGCTGGCCGGGGTGACGAAGACCGCCTCCAGCCCGAGGTACTTGGCGACCTTGGCGGCCAGCCTGGTCTCCCGGCTTTTGGGCTCGGCGATAAGATAGGAGCCCTCGGGCAGGGCCGTTTCCGGCGAGCGCTTGGAGTTGACCGCCTCCAGCAGGCCGGTGGCCTCGGTTTCGGTCTGCACGTAGTGGCGGGCGAATTCCTTGCTGGCTTTTTCGGCCTGCTGGGCCTGCTCGGCCTCGGCGATGCGGGGGGCGGGCTCGGAGGAGGGAGCCTCGGTTTCGGACCCGGACCGCGAGCGGTCCTGATGAGCCAGGGACTTCGCAGCCTCTGCGGTTACCGCCACATCGACGGAGCCCATACCGCCGCCCATCACGCCACCGACCAAGGCGGCGTCGAACACGCCGTCGAAGATGTTGCCGATCTTCTTTTCGTTGCCGGTGGTAATATCGAAAAGATTTTCGGTCAGTTGGGTCTGGGCCTCTTCGGTGGCCTCCACGCCGACGGCGGCCAGGATCTTCTTCGCGCCATCGCGAAGCCCGAATTTCAGCAGCTCTTCGCCTCCTTTTGCGGCCAAGGCTTTCTCGATCAGGCCCTGGGTGCCCCAGCGCTCGAACAGCACTTCGGCCAGACCCGTGCCGACAGCATTCAGTTTTTTGGCGGTATCGGACATGTCCGCATTGTCGGCCACTTCGTGGTATTTCTGGCCTGCCGAAGAGGCACCCATCATGCCAAGACCGGCCTGGGGGGCCCCCACCAGGGTCAGGCCGATTTGCCCGGCCAGTTGCGGCAGGTTCTCGAGCACGGAAAGGCCGAGCTTTTCCCCGGCCCCGATAAGATCCTTCTGCTTGAAACTGTCCAGGATGGTCCCCGGTTCGCGCTCCGGGGCTATTGCTTCGGCGTAGTCAAGCAGGTCGTCCGCAGCCTGGTCGAGCTGTTTCAGGCCAGGGACCTGCTTGGCCGACACTTTTAAGCTTGGGATATTCAGCGCTTCGGCGGCGAAATTCTGCGGGATGGCAGCCAGATCATAGACCAGGCCGGGAGCTTTCTCCAGTCCGCCTACCAGAGCCGCCGTGCCGGAGCCCAGAGCCTGCATGGACTTCCTGCCGCCTTCGGCGACGGCATCCTTGACGTCCCTGGCTTCCGGCACGGCCATGGTTCGATGCTCGCCGAACATGCCGTGTTCTCGGGCCAGCTCCAGGAGGGCGTCCGGCGAGTAGCCCTCGATCAGCCCGGCCTTGCCGGCGGCGTGCAGCTCCAGCATCCACCTGTTGCGGTAGGCCTGCTGCTGCTCGGGCGTGGCGTTGCGGTAGCGGTCGTGCGACTCGATCTCCGACCAGTCGGGGGGCAGCGTTGCGGTGTCGGGCATGGCGGTTATTTCCCGGGGTTGAAGAAGGAAGCGAGAGAGCGTTTCTGCGCGGGGTTCCCGGCGGGGGCCTTGTTGACGGCGACCGGCTTCATGACCACGTTGCCGGCGGCGTCGCGGGTCGGGATGTGGTAGCCGCCCACGCCGTCGGACCGGATGGTCGGCGTCTTGGCGGCGGCCCGGACGGCGGCCCCGCCGTGCAGAGCGGCCAGAGTGGAGCTGAAGCGCTGCTGCAGGCGGTCCTCTTTGGCCATCTCGGCCACGTACTGGTCCAGGTAGTAGAGCTTGCCGTCCACCTCGAGCGTGATCTTGCGGGGGTCCGGGTCGGTCTGGGTGACCGTGATCGTCTCCCCCCAGTGGGTGGCGGAGAGCAGCAGGCCCAGCTCGTCCATGAGCCGCCGCTGCTTGTCCGGATCGCGCTCGGAGAGCAGTTTCTGGCCGCCCTGGCGCAGGGCGTGGAACTGCTGTTCGTCCTGTGTGGCGGAGGCGTAGATCTCCCCGGCGGTCTTCATGGCGGCGGAATAGCTGGGGACCAGCCCACCTCTGACGGCTTCTTCGGCGAAGTCGGCCTGGACCTTCCTGCCCAGATCGCGCTTGGCCTGCAGGAACTGGAAGCGCCCGGCCACCTCGGCGGCGTCGCTGGCGTAGGCGGCGTCGCGGACGCCGTCGAAGTTGTCCCACGAAAGTTCAATCTCGCTCTGGCGGTCATCGCTGACCAGGTACTCCCGGCCGTCGCGGCTTTCCACGCGGTAGCCGTGCTCGCGCATGTACTGGCGGGCGGTGTCCTGCTGGCCCCGCAGCCAGAGAACGGCGGCGGTGTCGGCGGCCACGCCGTCGGCCATGCCGTCCATGAGAAAGGTTTTGTCGTTGTCGCCGACCCGAGCGAAGGCGTCGGGGCCGAGTGCGTTCTGCAAGGCGGCGTCAAGTTCGCCGCGTTTGATCCCCTGTGCGTGTTCCCTGGCTTCCTTCAAGCGGGACTGGTAGAGGGTGCGATCGCCAAGCTCGTCGGCTCGGGTGGCCTGAGCCAGGCGGAAGTCCAGCAGCTTGTCCTGCTTGGCCTCGCGGGCCTCCTGGCGCTTCTCTTGCTGGGTGTGCATGGGGGCCAGCAGAACGCGGGCGGCGCGGGGGCCGTTGTCGGCCAGCCCCTCCATGAACATCCGGGCGAACCCGGCCTTCTTCTGTTCGTCAGGCATGGAACGATTCCTCCAGGTAGTCGGCGAAGGTCCGGAAGCTTTGGGGCTGCGCGGGGCCGGGGCTGGCGGCGGGCCCCTGCCCCGGGTAGGAGTCTGGGGAGGCGGGCGCGGGCTCGTCCATCTTGCCCAGGCGCTTGCCGCTGGAGCCGTCTGTCAGAAATGATGCCAGCTGGTAGCCGATCTTGCCGCCCCGGGTCTGGCCGGGCTGCAGTTTGCCGGCCACGGCCTCGACGGCCTGGCCGGGGCCGCTGTTCTGGACGGCCTGTTTGGCGTAGTTCGCGATGGTCTGCCCGAAGCCGGTGGGCGCGGCTGCGGCGGGCGAGCCTCCGGTCTGGCCTGCTGCCTTGGCAGCCTTGCCCCCCGCCTGGCCTGCTGCCTTGGCAGCCTTGGCGACCGCCCCGGCAGCCTTGGCCACTTTCGACGCTTCGGCGGCTTTCTTGATCGCCCCGGCGACTTTGACGAGGGCTGCAATCATTCTGCTATCTCCTTCTCGTATTTTATGCAGGGCACGCGGCCCCGCTGGCGGTCGGCGAAGACCGCGCCGGGGTCGATCCCGCAGTCGCGGGCGCCGCAGCGCCGGGCGAAGAGCCGGGCGGGCCGGTTGGTTTCGGGGATGTAGCCGACGATGCGCCGGCAGCCGGTGACGCGGGCGATGACCGCCTCCAGTTCGGCGGCGGCCTCCGGGGCGCGGGCGTGGCGCTCGAAGGCCACATGCACCACAAAGGCGTCGCCGTCGGCCTGCCCGTAGGCGACCCCGGCCACCCGGCCCCCTTCGAGCGCCGCGAAGGCCCGCAGGTGGCCCGCCCGCAGCCGGTCCACCAGATCCAGCAGGCCCATGAACGAGCCGCGCCCGCCGTCCAGCCTGGGCAGGACATGGTCCATCAGCAGGAAGTCGGTCAGGCAGCGGATGCTCTCCCGGTCGTGCCCGAGCACGGCGACCATCAGCCGATGCTCCAGCCGCTGGACGAGCTCTGCGACGCCATCGGCGCGGCGGTGGTCGGGGTCGGGGCCAGGGCGCCGCCCATCTGCAGCAGGCTGTTCTTCTGCTGCAGGTTGGCCAGGCGGGCCTTCATGAAACTGTCGGCCAGGGCGGAGCTTTTGGCGTTGGCCAGGCTGGCCAGTCCGGCGGCCTCCACGCCGCTGCCCTCCAGACCCCGGCGGGCCATGAGGGTGCGGAAGTCCTGGTTGGCCCCGGCGAAGGCCTTGTTGGCGTCGCCGACCGACTTCCGGGCCAGGGTCGAGGTGTGGCCGTCGCCCTGGGTGTCCCGCAGCGAGCCGATCAGCTCCGGGAAAAAATAGGACTGGTACTGCTTCTCGCGGGACTTGAGCAGCTCGGACTGCGCCCTGGTCAGGGTCGTTTCGCTGCTGCTGCTGCTTGATTTCTGGCTGCCGCCCATGCTGCCGCCTCCTAGATTTTCTTGTCGATGTAGGCCCGCAGGCGCGTTTCCAGCCTGGCGATGGCGTTCTCGACGTACCGTTTGATTTCCGCCGCTATCATGTGTTCAGACCCTCGTCGTAGTCCAGGGTGTATTCGCGCAGGGTGCCGCTGCCGCTGATGACAACCTCCGCATATCGGCCCATGGTTCCGGCGGGCAGCCGCAATTGCCGCCTGCCGGAACCGGGGATCTCGCGGGTGAAGCGCAAGTCGCCGTCCGTGTACAAAGAGAGCGTTACCGGACAGGTGGAGGTCACGAAGAGCCGCCGAAAGCGCTTGAGCGTGGTCAGGCTGCCGCCGGCCAGCCAGGGGGAACGGTAGGTCCAGAGCAAGGGCTCTCCCGCGCCGAATTCCTGAATATCGTCCGAACCTTCCAAGTACAGCGCGTCATTGTCGGCATCGTACCAGGCGTAGTCGCAGGTCAGGTCCAGTTCGCGCAGCACGTCGCCGCTGCGGTGGTCCAGCACCAGCGATCCCATGGAGTGCCAGAGATAATAGCTGTCGTTGGCCACGGTGGCGTGGATCGGCGTGAATTCGAAATCGTACCGGTCTTTGGTGA
Organism: Lentisphaeria bacterium; assembly: GCA_041623325.1. Lineage (GTDB taxonomy): Bacteria > Verrucomicrobiota > Lentisphaeria > Oligosphaerales > JBFJXC01 > JBFJXC01. Next base: position 46,292 of record JBFJXC010000001.1, read on the forward strand.
CGATGGACACCTTGTCGCCGTCCCAGATGCACAGCCCGTCGTTGCTCATCCAGATCGGAGTGTTGCCGACGGTGGCCAGGGTGCGCCAGTTCGGGCAGCCCTGACGGTCGGGGATTTCCTGCTTGACGATGGTATCGGCATCGGTGCCGGTCACGCGGTAGACGCGGTTATTGGTCATCACCAGCAGCCCCTGGTACTCCTTGCCGATAGCGGTAATCGTATCGTCGAATCCGATCCAGTTCAGCGATTGCCAGGCGTGCGGGTTGCCGGATTCGGAGAAGTAGAGCTTTTCGCCGACGGCCAGGAAGAAGACGCCGTCCCGCTCGGTCAGATAGCGCCCGCCGTCGGCCGGCGGCAGCCAGCCGAGCGTCGACAGCGCGGTACTTAGCAGCAAGTCAACATCGTCCATCTCGTCGGTGTACGTCGTCTCGTCGTTGCTCAGCTCGTCAACCAGGTAGAAATCGGCGCCATTGGCGGCCGTGCGGTAAATGCGAATCGCGTCGATACCGTCTGGACGTGCGGGAATCGCAGTTAACTCGACAGTAGTCTTACTGGAGACATCCACCTCATCGTAATAATCGTCGGATTCACCAGGTGCGGATTCCCATCCGTCGTCGGACAGATGCGTAATGCAATACCGATACGTCCCGTTGAAAACATCGCCGGTATCAATGCCGGCGGCCAGCGTCGGCCGCATAGTCGGATAAGGGATGCCGAGCGTGCGATCTTCGCCGCCATAAGCGGGCGTGTCGTTATCCGTCCAGTAATGCGAACCGAACCACTCAACCACGGACCGGGACGCGCTGCCGCAATGCCCCGCTTCCAAGGCCGTCAAGAAGTTGGCGGTATCCGTGTTGTTGACGGCTTTGAGATAACCGCGGCTAACGTCGGCATTATTGAGTTCGCGTGCGGCGTTGACGGGCAACGCCTGCGGCGACATGCGGGTATTGAGTCCCGCGGAAAAATCCGAAACGGTGATCATAATCAAGCCAGTTTTTGAATGAATACATCGGTGTAGACTTCGCCCGCGCCGGACGAGACGGCAATGCCGAAGCCGGCGGCAGCGGCGGGCGCATAGCCGATATAGTGATCAATGCGTATTGTGGTGGATCCGCCCAGCACAATACGACCGCGAAGGCGTGCAGATGTCTGAGCGTAACTGGCACCAGCGGCGTTGTACTCAGAGCTTCCAACAAGAAGGGTGGCTGAATTATCTACGTCGTATGCTCTGATCTGATGATTTGTGGCGCGAACCGCCGGGGCCCTGGCTTCAATCCAGTACGTTCCGGACGGCAAAGTGATTTGGTTATTATTCAGCTCCGCGCCGGAGATTCCATTAATCACCGTGGCATTCAACTCTCGCTGATTCCAGTCGTCGGCGGTTGGCGTATCACCCGCATGACCATCTGTGCCGCTGGCTTGCTGTTCCTGCACGTGCAGGATTTCACTTGCGACAGCGACGCCCAGCTGCTCAGCGGTCACATGCTCAGCGGTCACAGAATGCGGATTGTTGGTGTTAGATGTGTGGGAACTCAATGCATCCGACACGGTCTGGACCATGGCCGCGACGGTCTGCTCAACCACGGCGTTCAGGGAGGACGGGGAGACCGCAATGGAACCGCTGCTGCCTGCCAGCGTCTCGTCCTGGGTTGCCAGCCGGATTATACCGGCGGCGGTGAGGGTGGCCGCCCCGTCGGGGTCCCCGACCTTGCCGAGCAGGTAGAGCAGGGCGGCCTCGACATCGGTGCCGCTCTCGATCAGCTGGCGCACCTGAGTTGTCAGCGGGATGTGCCCGGCGTTGAGCTTGCTGCCGGTCCGGGTGCCGCCGGTGCTGGTCGGGACCTGGCTGGTGGCGCCGTCGCCGTCGGTGTCGAACTCGATGTCTTCCTTGTGGAGCTTTGCCTTGGTGGCGAGCATGGTTTTCACCTCGTGGTTAAAGGTTAAAAGAACTGTCCGGTGGCGGCGCGGGTCCGCTTGGCGCGGCTGCCGCTTTTGACGCGGCGGGCCAGCCTGGAGTCGAACAGGTCGCGCAGGGCGGCGGCCTTGCTGGCGTTTCGCATCTCGGTTTCGGCCTCCAGGCAGGCCGCGGCGGCGAGCAGCACCGGGGCCAGAGGGTCGCGGATCTCCAGAAGTCCGGCAACCGGCAGGCGGGCGTAGTGGAGCAGGGGGGCGGCGTCGTACTCGGTCAGGGCGACCACGATGCCCTCCTCCCGGGTGAAGGTCGCGCCCTCGACGGCGACGAGTGCGCCGGGCTCGGCGGACATCTCCAGCGACCATTGCGTGTAATAGTCGATGGTCACCTCGTCGAGTCCGCAGACCAGATCTCCCTCATAAAAATAGTGCGGCAGGTAGCGGTAGACGTCGTAGTACACCTCGCGCAGCGTAAGGAAGTCTTCCGGCAGGGCAAAGCGCGACGTGAAGTTGCCCGGCCCCGGGAAGTATTCGACCAGAGAGATGTCGTACACGGAAAACGAAGCGTCCGGGCTGGCTGCTTCGCATTCGATCAGCAGCTGGTTGGGGTCGTACGACTCTCCGGTGTACTGGAAAAGCAGGGTGAATTGATGAAATGCCGTCTGCGTTGTGACCGTAAAGGACTCATCCGCCCCGCCGACCGACACGGTAACGGTCCCGGCGGCCCCGTCGCCAGCCAGTCCGACTTTCGCACGGTAGTGCTTCTGCGAGTCCAGGGAACACCCCTGCGCGACGCCGAAGCTGGACTGCGAGCCGCGAGCGATCCTGAGCCGGCCGGAGTCGACCGACAGCGACGCATCCCCAAATGCGGTCCACATGCCGTCCGCCCCCGGAACCTCGAAGTCGCCGCCGAGCACTCGGCTGGCGTTGTCCTCCGCGACCAGTTCGGCGGTTTCGGCTGCTCCACAGCCACAGACCACCGCCCCCTCCTCCTGGTCGAAGCTCGCGGCCTCGGCGGTCTGGTCCGGGGTGGGGCAGAGGCGGAAGCGGTCGGCGTCGCTCAGGCCGTCGAAGATGTAGAGGGCGTCGCCGGTCTGCCCGGCGAAGTCGGGGCCGAGGCGACGGGCCAGTTCGCGCCAGCCGGCGGAGTCCAGCACGGTGTCGGCGTCGGTGGCCGCCAGCAGGGCGGCGAAATCGTCGGGCCAGGGGTAGCTGCCGTCTTCGTTCTTGATCAGGGGCAGGCATTTGGGCAGGCAGCGGGTGCGGCGGCAGTATTCGGCCTGGGCGGCGTTCAGATGCCGGTCCAACTCGGCGTCGGTCCAGATCGCCGCGTCGGGATCGGCCAGCAGCAGGCGGAGACGGTCGCGCATGTCCTCGAAGGTGGTCATTTAGCGCACCGCCTTTCTGACCTGCCGCCTGAACAAGTCCAGATAGTTGACCGCCTTGGCGACCAGGCTGCTGCGGGCCTCGCACAGATAGAGCTGGGCCAGGGCGTAGTAAACCAGGGCGTCGGTGTCGCGGATCTCCAGCGTGTTCGCCTGCGGCAGGCGGGCGTAGGTCATGGTTCCGACCGCCTCGCCCTCGGTTTCCGGAAAGGGGCAGAGCCGGTAGGTGTTCTCGCCGCCGAAGTCGAACACGGCGGCCTCGGGCGTGCCGGTGGCGGTGAAGAAGTCCGCGCCTTTCTCGGCCACCAGGCGCTGCCAGGCGGTGGGCTCGATGTCCGTGCCGTCCGCCAGACGGAAGCGCAGGCATTCGAGATAATCGTCGGGAAGGGGATGCTCGGCCTTGCCGGTGGCGGTCACGGCCAGCTCGGCGGTCAGTTGCTTTGTGCGGCGGGCGTATTCCTCCTGAGCCTCGTTGAGGTACAGATCCAGCGTGTCCTCGCCGGTGCTCATGTGCAGATCGTCCCGGCATTCGGTGTAGATGCGGGTGCGCAGTTCGCGGAAGACTGTGACGGGCATTGCCTATACCTTATATAAAGAGAAGCGGCGGAGCGGGGAGGAAGAGACCCGCCCCGCCGCCGGGGTCGGAGGGCGGATCAGCCGTTGGTGGTGCAGGCGGACACGTCCACGAACTCGGGGATGAGCAGGAAGCGCCCGGCGGTGAGGGCCGCCGTGCCAACGGTCATGTCGATGGACAGGGCGGTGGTGTGGGCGTAGAGAGCGCCCCCGGCGGTGTCCTCGGCGTCGTTGACCGGCAGGTCGACCACGTCGCCCTTGGCCAGGTCGGCCTTGGGCAGCGCCCCGCCAAGGTTGTGGGAGTTGCACGAGAACTGCACGGTGGCCGCACCGGCGGACGTGAAGCTCTCCAGCACGATCAGCTTGGCCCCGATCAGAGCCTGGCCGACGGGAACCTCGACCAGGTTGTGGGTTTCGACCGTCTCGATGCCGGACAGGTCCGGGTCGGTCACGTCGATGTCGTACACCGCGTCGCGCCCCATCTTCTGGAACGTGAACGGGGCCTTGAGGGCGGCGAGAATCGCCAGGATGGAAGTGGCTGCCATGGGTCGGTTTCCTTTCTTGGGGAGTGGGTTGAAACCGGGCCGGGGCTACAGGCTCCGGCCCGGCGCTACGGTCAGTTGCTGGCGGTGATCACCTGGGCCACGCCCATGTCCACGCCGTCGAACTGGAGCTTCTTCTGGCCCCGGATCTCGTCGGCGGCCATGGAGAGGATCCGCTTGTGGTCGGTCAGCTCCTCGGTGTAGTCGATGTTCTGGGCGTACCCCAGCACGGCGGCGTCGGCCCCGACCAGAAGATTGCGGGCCAGGTAGCCGTCATCCACCGAGAACTCGCGAACCAGTTCGGAGCTCTTGAGGATGATGTTGTTCCAGACCCCGAGGGCACCGCTGGCGATCGGATCGTCGGCGATCCCGGCCTCGACCAGGGCCAGCTTGTGCTTCTCGAAGCGGGTGTCCTGGCGCAGGTCGCGGGCGGCCTTCAGACTCATGTAGAGCACGAACATCTCGCGACCGTCTTTGCCGACCTTCACCGGCCGGATGCGGTACTTGCTGTTGCCCTGCTTGGCCAGGATTTCCAGCTCGTCGAGCAGGTAGGTGTTCATCTTGTCGCTGGCGGTCACGGCGGCATCCAGAGCGTTCTGGTCGCTGGACGTAGCGGCCAGCACGGTCGCGCCGGTGGTGCCGCTGGCCTGGATCAGGCGTCCGGAGCCGTTGACCAGATCGGCGGTGGCCAGGTTGGTCACGTAGGTGTATCCGTCGCTGATATAGCCGGTCATGGCGTCGAACAGCCAGCGCTCGGACCGGTGGGCGAACCAGTTGGCCAGCTGGGTCTTGGCTTCCTCGCGGAACTTCCAGATGAGCCGCTTGTCGGTCATTTTGCCTTTCTTGCGGAAGGCTTTGGCCATCTGATCGATCTTCAGGCTCATGCTGTATTCGTCCAGGCTGTCCTCGTTGCCCAGGATGGTGGCGTTCTGGCCCTCGATCCCGTCCGTGTCGTTCTGGGGGATGAAGTGGTAGACGATCGAATCGCCCGCCTGGCCCTTCAGACCGGTGTCGATGATGATCGGCTTGCCCGATCCCTTCTTGCCCATCGCGCCGCGCAGGGAAAGCTGCATGAGGTACTGCTTGAAGATGTCCCGGCAGTGCTGGATGGGGGTTAGACCGTTGTCGGTGCCTCGAATGAAATGTGCCATTTGGCGGTTCCTTTATAAGCTCGGCTAGAAGAGCTCGTCGACCACGCTGCCCGCGTCGCCTCCGCTCAATCCGCCCGTATCCGGCGGCATCGACATGGCCGCCGGGTCGTCTGCCGGGTCCGGGTTTTCGGTGGCGGACGGGGCGGGCTTTCCGGTCTGTCCGAGTTCTTCCAGCAATTCCTGTTTGAGTTCGTCGCGCAGCTGCTTGCGGTAGGCCTCCGGGTCGGACTCCAGCGCCCGGCGCTGGGCCAGGCGCTTGCCGATCTTGTAGGCGGCCTCGGGGGTCGCGCCCTTCTCGGCGAACTCCCGCTGCAAGGCTTCATCCTTCTCGAAGGCGGGCTGGAAGGTCTTGTAGACCACGTCGTCGTAATCGGCGTGGCTTTCCTTGACCGGGGCCTCGGCTTCGTTCCAGGCGCTCTGCGCCTCGCGCTCGGCGCGTTCCCGCGCCTCTTGCTCCAGCTTCTCAAGCCGCTTCTCGGCGTCGGACGGCTGGGCCGGCTGCTCCGGAGTCCCGTTGGGCTCCGGATCGTCGAACCAGGAATCGTCGTCTGGGTCCGCCTTTGGCCTGGCGGCCTTCAGCTCCCGGATTTCCTTCTCCAGGGCCAGCCGCTGCTGGTGCTCGCGATGGTAGTTGGCCTGGTTGTCGCGGAATCGCTTGTCGGTGGTTTCGAGCCTGCCGTTGAGTTCGTCCAGCTGCTTCTGGAGGTCCTCGACGGTCGGGGCCTTCTCTTCCGGCTTCTCGTCTTCCGGCCTTTCCTCTTTCTCCGAATCCGGCTTTTCCGGGGGAGGGTCGGTCTTTTCCGGTTCGAGTCCCGAGTCGTCTTCCGGCTCGAAAGGGATCGGCTGCTCGTCGCGGGATTGATCGGATTCGGCGGGGCCGATCAGATCGTCCACGTAGGCTTCTTCCACTGCTTGCGATTCGTTGCTCATCTCTGCTCGGTGTCCTTTGCTCCTGCCGGGAAGCGGTGTTCCGCGCCGGCGTTTTGGCTCGGGGAGTACCCGTTCTCTATTGCGGTCCGCCGCCGGATTGGGCGGCGGCTAGCGCCTGTTGCTGCTGCTGGTAGTGGCCTTCCAGCTGCATGATCAGATCGTCCTTGCGCGGGATGTCGGAGAGCATCAGCAGGACCTTGCCGACCAGCTCGGGCGGGAAGGCCCCGCTCTTGGCCACCTCGGCGAACACCTGCATGGTCCGCTCGCGCACCGTGCTGAACGGGGGAACCTTCTTCAGGATCACGTCGTATTTCAGCACGTCGGAGATCTCGTTATTCAAAAAGGGTTTACCGGACTCGTCGTGGTCCCCGGTGGGCTCGTTGAGGGCGTAGTGCTCGAAGCTGCCGTTGGGCTGGGTCACGCGCACCACGCGGCGGTCGCTGTAGTACCGGCCAATCAGGCGCAGGATCACCTTGGCCACCTGCTTCTTGGTGAAGTGCAGGTTCTCCAGAATCTGGGTCTGCATGCTCGCGCCCTGGAGGATGCGGTTCTCCTGCTGGGTGGCGGACCGCTCGTTCACCCCGCCCACGCCCAGCATCGAGTCGTTGATGCCGCTGGTGCGCTGGATCATGCCCAGCAGGAACTGGAGGTGGCTGGAGAGGTGGGCGCTCTCGCGCAGGTTGTCCTCGGTGCGCACCTTGCTCAGGCCGCCGCTGTTCAGCACGGCGAAGCCGTTGGGGCGGTTCCATTCGTCCTGGAGTTCGTCGGGGTCGTCGGTGGCGCCCTCCTCCACCAGCATCCGGTTGCTGGACATGTTCCAGAGGTACTTGCTGTTGAGCTTGTTGATCTGGTCCTGGGCGTCCTTCAGGTACTCCACCAGCCCCTTGGGTTCGCCCTTGTGGGTGCGGAAGGCGTAGAAGGGGATCAGCGGATAGCAGTCGATCCCGTAGGGGTTCTCGCTTTCAGGGCCGTCGTTTTCGCCGCCGCGCAGGATCAGTTCGTCGGCGAAGACCGCGTAGCGCAGCTTCTTGTTCGCGTCCCGGTACCAGCAGTGGCACAGGCAGACGCGCTGGCTGCGGTGGTCGTAGTAGGAGATTCCCCGGTCGCTGGTGGCGTTCTGGGCCTCGTACTCGATGCCCTCGTAATCATCGTTGAACGCCGTGTCGATATGGTCGGCGTGGGCCGGATAGAGCTTCTTCACGTGGTCGCGGTCCATCCAGACCTTGCGAATGATGAAGCGGGCGTCGCTCCCGTCCGGCTTGCGGTGGAAGGGATCGATGTAGACTTCCTCCCACGGGAGCCACTCCACCGCGATTTGCGTCTGGCCGGTTTCGTCCCTCTCGGGATGCACGAAGGCCCAGCCGCGTCCGCCGATAATGCCCTCGCGGAAGACCCGGCTCAGGTAGTAGTCCACGTCCGAACCGTCGAACACCTGCTTGAGCAGTTCGGTCAGCAGCCGGCCCAGCAGTTCGTCGGACTCCTCGCGGCCCACCACCTGCATGTCGATGCGCTTTTCCACCTCCAGAGCCAGGACCATGTCCACGGTCGGGCGGACCACGTTCAGCACGCATGGCTGCTGGTTGCGGCTCTCAAGCTCGGCCTTTTCGTCCTCGCTCCACTGCTCTCCGTCGTAATAGTCGAAATTGTCCTGGTTGCGCTTGCGCCAGTCGCTCTCGCGCAGTTCCGCGGCCGTCAGCCAGCGGTGGAAGCGGTGATTGATGTTTCGTCTCTCGGACATGTAAAAACCCGTCTGGTGAATTGCTTGTCACCAAACGGGCTTTACCGGACACGGGATGGCCGCGCCTCACCGCAAGCGGTGGCTTGAGCTAGGTCATCAGGCCCGCTTGCGGGCCGGGCCCTCAGGCCGTCTTCCAGCTGCCCCCCCTCTTCTTTTTCCGCCTGCCCTGGCCGCCCTTGCGCCGCTTCGGACCGCGCTGCTCGAAACCCGCCAGGAAGGTCATGTTCAGGGCGTCGGCCAGGTTCGGGCTCTTCACGCCCCGCTTCTTGAGGTCGTCCTTGCCCTCCGCCTTCACCTTGCCCTTGGTGTCGAACTTGTAGGTGGGGGCGATCAGCTCGTCGCGCAGCTGCTTCCAGAGCGGATCGGACTCCTGCCCTGCGAAGCGGACCTGGTGGGTCCGGAAGAAACGCCGCGCCTTCCACCACAGCCAGTCGCGCAGCAGTACGCAATCCGCGTCGCTGTCCTCGGGAGCCTTCTCGCTGACCGTCGCGGGGCGCACCGGGTAGCCCTTGTGGCGCAGTTCGTCATACACCCCGGCCCCGATGCCGATGATGTCCACATACACCACGTCGCAACGCCATTCCTTCTGACGGGCCTCCACCCGCTGGCGGGTCTCGACCAGATCGCAGCCGTGCCACTTCTCGACATAGAGCACGTTGTCGCCCTCGCGGATCACCAGCGCCGAATCGTCGTCGCCGCTCCGGGCCACGTCCACGCCCATGATCCGCCGGCGCTTGGCCAGCGGCTCGTGCAGCGGCAGCGCCCACAGCCGGTCCACCCACGGCGGCTCCACGATCAGATCCGCCCCCAGATTGGCGAACTCGCCCTTCACCCGGATCTTGTAGGTGTTGCTGTGCTCGCCGAACTCCCGCTTCATCTCCTCGACCCACTGCCGGGTCTGGCGTCCGTGCGTCTCGACGGTGCGGATGTCGCCCAGCACGTCGGTGTAATCGTAGCGGTAGGTTTCCTCGGCCAGGGAATCCTCCGAAGAAAAGTGCATGGCGTGCCAGCAGGTGTCCGAATGGTGCACCCGGTGGAAATAGCCGGACAGCCGCGTCGGGTTGCCGGTCATCAGCCCGTAGCTGCCCGGGTCGCCCATGGCACCGCGGGCCACCTCGAACACCTCGTCGGGGACCGCGCTGCCCTCGTCGATCAGAAAGAAGCACTGGTGGAACCCCTGCAGCGCGTCCGGATTCTCACGGCGGCTGGTCCGCAGCGTGGCGAACCAGCCCTCCGGATCCTCCTTGCAGCGCATCCGGTCGCTCAGCACCTCGTAGCGGTCCCGGAGCCACGGCAGCTTCTTCTTGCACACCGCCGCCACCTCGGGCCACAGCACGTCCGCCAGCTGGCTGGCCGAACCGCTCGTGCACGGCACCCGGCACATCACGTCCCCGCCAGGCTGGCGGTGGCAGTCCAGATACCAGTTTACCAGCCAGCCCGCAAGCTTGCTCTTCCCGATGCCGTGCCCCGAACGCACCGACACGAAACGGCGCACCGGGATGGCCTTCAGAATCTCCGCCTGCTGGTGGGTGGGAACGTCGCCGACCGCCTCGATCACGTACGCCAGCGGGTTGCGCTTCCAGCGCTCCAGATAGAACGCCAGCTTGCCCAGCACCGCCTCGCAAGATTTTTCCGTGACGATCGGCATGGGGGATTAGTCGACTACCTGCCAGTCGGAAGCGAGTACATCCGTTTGCGAGGCGAGCCAAGGCACAATGCAATCATCTGCCGTCTTCATCAGCAGATAAGGCAACACCTTTGCTGAACCGCCGTTCTGCTCAGCAAACTTGCGGCCATGCACGCTCCAAAACGCTTCGGACGGAACATTCTTGGAGTCAGGACAACTGATGAACAAGAACATTCCCTTGCCATTCCAACCCTTGCGAGCAATCTTCGCACCCTTGCGGGCAGCCTCGATGGCAAAGCCGAACGTCATGCCGTCAACAGGACGGTGAGCGCGGTCGAAAACTTCTTTCGGGGACCATGAGATATAACCTTTGTGGTCGGGATGGTTCGCGTTCGGCGAGTCCGTATAGTCGACCAAGTAGCCCTCATCGGCCCCATCCTCGTCGGCTGGCAGTTTCCAACCTCGATACTCGTTGTACTCAAGCCGGGTCATGGGCCGGGCTTCGATCTCTTTGACTCCGATAAACTTCTGCATCACTGATTCTTTTTTGTGATCGGGTTTCGCCGCCACCGGATAGCGAAATCGTTCAATATCCGATAGGACTCTTCTGCTGATTTCAGGTCGATTGGAAGCAATCCGTGTTTCTCTCGGGCCGGATTCACGGTATCTTCGATGTAGAGAACAAACGCCTCTTTTTCGATGAAGTATTCTTCCCCAGACAGGCCGAACTTTATTTGCGGAACCGATTCAATGGCTTTTGCTTCGTCTGTCATTGCGGGTCATCTCCCTTGGATGCGTACACAATCAGCGTCCGCAGATCCTCGACCTCCAGGCCGCGAACGGCGCATTCCTTCGCGTACGCCATGGCGCGGTCCCGAAACGCCGCCATCGCCTGCTTGAACGCGGGCCACGCCTCGGCGTCCTGGCGCTTCAGCTTCGACCGCAGAAACAGCAGCTCCTGACGGCAGAACTCAAGCTCGTTCTCAAGCTTGCTGCACCGCGCCTTCGCCTTGTTCGCCTCCTTGGCCACCTCCGGCACGTCGGGCAGTTTCCCGAGCGACCGGCTCAGACTCAGGTAGCTCTCCTGCAACTCCTGGTCCTGGTCCTTCGGCTTCGGGCTGCGCTGCGCGATCAGCTGCGCCAGCGTCTTGTCGTCCAGACTCGCGATCACCGCGTCCGGATCGCTCTTCAGCTTCTTGACCAGGGCCTGATCCAGCAGGCTCGAAAGCTTCGCGTCGGCCTCCACCTGCCGAGTCGCGTCGACCCGGTCCACCTTGCGCGAACCGTCCAGGTCGGCACGCACCAGAGCCTCGATGTAGGCGCTGCGGCTGACCCCGCTCCTGCCGAGCTTCGCGGCCAGCTTGTCGACCACCTCGCGGCTGCATCTCACGCTGAACGTGTGGTGGCTGTTCTCCGGCATTCGCTTCCTTTCGCGGCACAAAAAAAATCCCCGTCGGCTACTACACCAACGGGGACTTACCGGACAGCGGGCCGCCTATGCGTACTGCGGGAACTTCTCTTTCAGCCGCTCCCCGCCGCCGTTCGTCTCGACGATATGCCACAACCGCTCGAATTTCCCTTCACTGGCGCTGAATCAGAGCCAAGCGCTTCGTCAACGACCGTGCCAAAGTCTTCGAACCGCCGCTTTTCAGCTTCCACATCATGCGCAACCGTCTGAGCCAGCAGAGGCTTGAGCGCCATCCCCTCAACCTGTTGACCAAGGATGCGGGCATGCCAGCGGGCCTCGCCGTCCGACAACGCTTGCCACGAAAACGGCTTCAACCGCACCGGGAAGTAGACCTGCACGGCATACTTGCCAAGCTCATCAATACGGTGGACGTCGATACTGGCCAGTTTGGACACCAGCCCGGCGGCGGCTTCAACGGCCTCGGCAAGCTCAAGTTCGTGACGCTTAACCATGCCGGCACGCATCTGGTCGAGCCTTTCGATCTCCTCTTCCTTCTCACGTCTTACCCGCTCCAGCGTGGACCGAGTCACCGGGAGCCAGCGTTTGATTTTCTCAAGCATCTTCATCGCTCCACCTCCGCAACCAGCTTCGTGCCCTTCGCCGCACGCTTCCGCATGATCCACCAGCACAGCCGCAGACGGTCCCGCCAAGGCATCCTGAACGCATGCGCCAACACCTCATGCAGCTGGCGGTTCGCACGCTGACGAACCGCACGCTTAACTTTCCTGATCATCCTGCCCATCGTCTCTGTCTCCTTTACTTGCTTGGAAGCATCCGCCGGCAACGACCGCACGCCAGGAGCTTCCCGGAGGCCGCCAGCGACGGGGGGACCAGGACCTGCTGTGTATTCTCCGAACGGCCACCGCAGTACTCGCAAACGCGAACATGCGGACTCTTTTCCCGATTCATCTCCATTGCACTTCTCCATGTGCTAGAAACCGCGTTTTCAACATTTCGCCGGAGGGGGCAACCCTACGTCGGGGCCCCCGCCCCGAGGGTCGCACCCCCCCCCGGCCTCCGGGGCAGGCTCCCGCGCCCGATTCCGCCCCGTGCGACACACCTACACATTGGCAGTGTATTGCGCCGGGCACGAAACACGGCGGGTGCGCCGCCTATGCGCCAATCCGGGGGTCCAGGGCGTCCTCAATCCTGGGTTCGCAACCCGACTCGGAAGGAGAGGGGGAGGGCGACCCGGCAAAACCGGAGGCGTCCGCCTCTTCGTAGAGCTTTCTCCGCCCCTGAGCACGCTGTTTCCGACCCTCCGCGTGGCAGAACTTGGAACCGGCCATATAGCGCCTGTATCGCGCACAGATAGCGTCATACGCCTTGTACGGCCTTTCCGGATCGATGAGATTGCATGCGATGATAAGCCGCGCTTCCAGTTCTTCAGCCGTGGAGAATGTCCGAAACGGGATCAATCCCGCCTTTTCGAGGATGTTTCGCCGTGCCTGCTTGCGATGACCTCTCGCGCTTTTAATGACTGCCATTTCACTCTCCCGTGTCTCGTTGCCTGCCGTTGAGGCGAGCGTTGTTGTAGTTGAGCACCTGCCCGAGCACCGGGTCCATGGTGATCGAGTTCAGATGCCTGCGAACGGTGCGGTCGGAGTACCCCAGCTTACCCGCTATCTCGGAGACAATCCTGTCGCGTCCCGTGATGCGCTGGCACTGATAGTCGGTGATCCACGTCAGCAGCACCTGGAAGCGAGTGTGTCCCTTGCGCAAATTGCGGCACATGTCCAGCAGTGTGGTCAGGAACAACCGGAGATCGGCAGTAGTGAGTGCCGCGTCTTGCGGAGCTGGTTGCGCCTGGTAAGCGGCGACGGCCTCGTTTAGCTCGCATCCTATCGGCTTGGGATCGGATGCGTCTGCCAACTCGGGATGGCGTTTCCAGAATTCTTCGGGGGTCATAACCTCTTCCTTTTGTTTGTTATACCTATTAATAAATATTGTTATTGTTATACTTGTTATACTTTGTTATACCTCCACCCTCCTCTCTTCCCCTGAACCCCTTATTTACCATGGTATAACACGAAAAAAGTATAACAAAAACGAAATGGTATAACATGGTATAACAGGGTGTAACAGGTATAACAAAGTATAACAAATATTTGCAACCCTTTGTAAAATCGCCAGTTGCGGAATCGCTGTTATACTTTGTTACACTCTGTTGCACTTGTTACACCGTTATACTGTTGCGGGTCAATGTCAGCTCCACCCTCGGGCAGTCGCGGTCGATACCGAACGTCGGCGGCAGGGTGATCAGATGTTCGCTGTCGTCGTCCAGGAGCAGCCCGGCGTCGACAATGCCGTCATAGGCTGGCTTAAGCATGGCCAGATGGTTCACGTCGTCGCGTCGGCGCTTGGTGGCGTGGAGGAACGCGGCCCGGACGCTCGCCCGTTCCCATGGTCCGGACTCGATGCCCTCGGCCTCTGCCGCCTCTCTGGCCAGGCGGCGGTATTTTTTGGCCGCGGCCGCCTTTTTCATGCGCCCCCCCCTGGATGCCGGCGGCCTGTTGGGAGACAGGGCGGAGGGGGGCAGCGGCAGGACGATGGTCACGGTTTCGGAGGTCATACCAGCACCACCTTTTTACTGCTGCCATCCGCCCACCTAGCCAGCCCGGCTTTTACGAGCTGTTCCATGGCGTCTTTTGCCGCCTCGGCGTTGGGATAGCGCTTGGTGTTGGTGTGCTGCACCTGCCGGATGGTGGCCCTGCCCTTGTGCTTGTCCCGGATGGCCTCGGCCAGGGTCTCTGCCTGCTGGCGGGCGTACTCGATTGAGGTGAACCCGTAGACTCTCATCTGTTCGGCCAGCGCCCACCGCGCCCAGGCGACCCCGGCTTTCGCGCTGTCCAGTTCGACCGGCCCGGTCATGGAGCCATAGCCGCCGCTGGCCAGGTGCAGGCCGCGATGGATCAGCATCAGCCGCCCGGCGACGACCCGCGCCTTGGAGGCGAACCCCCGCGCCTGTTCGTTCTCCATCCCGGCGATTTCGCCGGAGATCTCGTTGAAGAAGTCGACGTAGTGGGCCTTGGCCTCCGGGGTCAGGGTCAGCACGTGTGGCTGGTAGCGTCCTGTATTGGGGTCGAAGGCGGCGAATGGCCTCTTGCGGAGCCAGAGGATTGCCTCGGCCCAGACCCTGGCCGCGTCGTCGCTGACCTCGGCCTCCGACCAGTACATATCCGAAGCAGGCGGGCAGGTGATCAGCAGCCGGGGCACGAGCCCGGAGGCGAACTTGCCGGGATCGAAACACTCGACCAGTATTTTCGGCTGAATCCCGCCGAGCACGCACGTTGACGCCGCCGGAATGTGTATCTGCTCGTTGTTGGTCTTGCGGTCCAGGTGGTATTCCTTCGCCCCCCAGAACTCAAGCCACGTCTGTTCGTCGCCGCCGGACTTCTTGTAGGCGTTGAACGATTTGGCCCAACCGGCCAACTCGTCCCGGAACACCATCAGGCCGCGGGGACTTTCGGAGAGCCGGGTAATCACCGCTTCAAGCGTGGCGTCGGACACGACCGCCTTTTGCCCCTGCGGATTGAGCAGGGCGTTTTCCGTGTCCTCGATGGGGATCGGCTGGTAGAGCGGGGCGATCACCTCGGACAGCGGCCCGGACTTGTTCGTCCCGGACGGCGAGACAATCCCGACCCACAGCGTAGGCGGGACGATAAACCCTTTCTTGAGCTGCAACCGAAACGTGTTGCCCATGGCCGTAGCCGCCACAGCCAGCATGGGCAGCCCCGCGAACGATTCGTCCACCACATGCGACTCGGCCACCTGTCGGCAATAGTCGGCGATCTTCGGCGGGAAATAATCAAGAGGGAACGCGGGTCTATCCTGCATTGCCTCGGGTTCCGGCGACGCCTGACAACTGGCCAGCAGGTTGCTTGCCGACTCCTGGCCCCTGGCGATCTCCGCCAGGGCGTCCGCGCCGGATCTCAGCCCGAACTCATCCAGCAGCCAGCCGCGTGGCTTGGTTCCCGGCGTCCGGCGGGCCTCGGCCACCTTGCGCTCGAAGTCCTTCCGCTCGGACTGCTTCCAGGGCGGCGAGCAACGCGGATTGAATTCGGACCAGAGCAAGGAAAGGGCCGTGCCGTCGTCAAGCTCGAAGCCGACCACCAGAGCTCGCGCCGCCCAGAGCAGGGCGTTGTGCCCGCCCGACCCCTGAACAGCCGGCTCGCATTCCCGCAGATACCGCGACGCCCGTTCGATGATCGGCGTGCCTCCGACAGCGGAGACGGGAGCCGGGGCCGGGGCTTGCACCGGCTTTCGCGGGGCGATCCGCTCCCAGGGCGCCACGGTCTTCTCGGCAGGCGCGACCAGATCCAGCAGGGCGGTCGGGGCCTCGGCTATGGGCAGGTCGTTGGTCCAGCGATAGGCGTTGCCGCTGGGGTGGACAGAGGGCGGGGCCACGATGTAGCCGCCTTCGCCGCGCACGTCGATTCCCGCCCGCACGTTCTGCCGGTTGCGTACCTCGCGTTCCGGCCACGAGAAGAACAGATGCCGCCCGCCGCTGCCGGTGGCCTGCTCCAGCGTCTCCGGCAGAGCGCCGATCTCGGCTTCCAGCTCGGCCAGGGACTGAGCCCCGCGTTCGCCGTCGATGTCCAGCACCCAGCACCCGGCCCGCAGACCGGTGGCGATTCCCACGTTCGCCTCGGGCGCGTCCTGCCACCACCGACAGACGGCGGCCTCGTCGGCGGTGGCGTCCAGGCAGCCCCGCGACCCCCGCATCGGGATCTTGCCGCGCGGCGAGACCCGGAACACCGGCCAGCCCCGCCGGGCGTAGGTTTTGGCCGCCTCAATTGGTTGTGACTGTTGCATGCGATGCGCTCACTCGTAGTTGGTGGTTGATAATCTCGGAATGCTTGCCGCGCCTCTGCACGGTGATCGACTCGGTCACGGCCTTGATCCGCTGGCCCGTGAAAAGGTTGTACGCCGCTGCGTCAACGGTGATACTGGCGGCCTCGGCCCGACCGAAGCGGCTGGCCCACCAGGCCCGCGCCTTGGTTTCCGCGAAGCCGCCGTGGTCCAGGCACACCCACTCGCGGATCGTGGACAGCCCGCAGCGGTACTGCACCCGGAGGCTATCCGGCTTGCCCGGCTTTCGGTGCCGATGCACCGTCACGTTGTCCACCGCCAGGGTCTCCGGTTCGCTGCCCAGAATTGCCATTTGTGCGGCCTCGGCCTCATGCATGCGCTTTTCGCGCTCCTCGGCCTCGGCCCGCTCGATCTCTTCCTTCGGAATCTCCCAGTTGCAATGCGGACAGACCCGGGCGGCCCGGCTGAACACGTCCCCGCATTCTCCGCAGGTGGCAAGCTTTATCTCGCCTTCGTCGATGCAGTCGATCGGCCCGTGACTCTCGATGCAATGCGCGTAGTCCAGCACCAGGCAATCCTCTTTGGCCGGATGCAGGCGCAGACCCCGCCCGACCATCTGCACATAGAGCCCGGCGGAAAGCGTCGGGCGCAGCAGCACCACGCAGTCCACCCGCTTGGCGTTGAACCCCTCGGTGTAGACGTTGACGTTGCAGATCGCCCGGTAGCCGCCCGCCTTGAAGCGCTCCGCGATCCGGTCCCGCTCGGCAACCGGCGTCTTGCCGGTCACGCACGGGGCCTCGATCCCGTACTTGCGCAGCTCCAGGCTCACGTCCTTGCAGTGCTTCACGTCCACACAGAAAAACACGATGCTCTTACGCTGCTCGGCATTGATGATTTGCATCGCCGACCGTACCGCATCCCGGACGATCTTGGGCGTGTCCACCGCATTGGCAAGACTTTTGACGACGTAGTCGCCGCCCGAATTGCGCTTAACCTGCGTCATATCCGGCTGCACGTCCCCGACCTTGCTGCGCAGGGCGCACAAGTAGCCGTCGCGGATCAGGTCGCCCACGTTCGCGTCATAGCAGACCTCATGCAGGATGTGGTCAGGGTGGCAGATCGGCCCGCAGCCCATGCGGTAGGGCGTGGCCGTGAAACCGACCACCCGCAAGGCCGGGTTGCACTTGCGACAGCCCGCTATGAACTGCCGGTACTTGCCTTCCCCCTTGGCCGGGATGCGGTGCGCCTCGTCGATGATCAGCACGTCGAACGGCGGGAACTCCCCCCATTTGTTATAGATGCTGTCGATGCTGGCGTAGGTGATCGAGTTGTCCAGGTTCCGCTTTCGCAGTCCCGCCGAATAGACGCCGATGTCCCCGCCCGGCCAGAGCCCGGCCAGTTCGGCGGCATTCTGCTGGACCAGCTCCTTGCGGTGGGCCAGAATGCAGGCGCGGAACGGCGGATAGTCCCGCTTCCAGCGCTGGATCGCCCAGGCCATGATGATAGACTTGCCGCCCCCGGTCGGGATCACCACGCAGGGGTTCGATCGCTTGGTGCGGATGTGCTCGTCCAGGGCGTCCAGCGCCTCGGACTGGTAGGGCCGGGGCGTGATGGCCCCGGCCTCCACTGGCGGCGGTGCGAAGAGGCTCATGGCTTCACCTCCACCTCCAGGAATTCGCGCTTGCCGTCGCGAGTCGTCGCGATCCTCGCCTTCAGCCCGTGTCTTGCCAGCCGGATAATTTCCAGCCTCATCCAGCAGGTCTCTTTACCAATCGGAAATTCTTTGCTAAACGGTTCGTAGATAATATCCATTAGGCTTTCCTTTTCATCTCGGACAGTTCCTCCAGGTAGTCCCGGAAGCGCTCGCGCTGCCAGACCACCCGGTCCGCGTCGTGGGGAGCCGCGTTGCCGGTCAGGTCGCCCCACCGCGCCAGCAGCCCGTGATAACTGGCCAGTTCGCGCAGCGTCGTCTCCAGGTTGTTTAGTTTTTTGGCCATTATTCCTTCCCTCTCCAGATCGCGGCATGGTTGTCGGCGAGGTAGATCACGGCAAGCAAGCCATGGTCGCCGTATTCGTACGCGGCCCAGGCGTCCGTCTTCTCGCTGGCGGTCGGCTGGATGTGCGGCCCGATGTCGGCCTCGCTCTCCAGGGCGTCGCCCATGTCCTCCGGCTTGCCATTCCAGATCATTTCCGAATCCTGCCAGGGGTAGCGGTCGATCAGGCTCAGGTCGTCGGAAATGCCGAAGTCGGGGCAGGGTGCTTCTTTCCGGCCCTCCAGCGGCCCGCCTCCGGCGATCAGCTCTTCCGTGCTCCAGGTTCCACCCGAGCCGTCCCCGTGCCGCCAGACCGCGCCGTCGCTGCAGTTGGTGAACTCGATCCAGCCGTCCCCGGCGTCCGTGGCCTCGGCGAAGTTGACCAGACCGGGCAAAATAAGGTGACGGTGGCACGCGGTCCGCTGTAGTTCCTCCGGCAGATTGAAATCGTTGATCGCCGCGCAACTCCAGCGGGCCTCAGCGCCGTCCTGGTCGATCTCCGGTGTGGCGTGGCAGCAAGTCCGGCAGGTCTTGCCGGGCAGCGGCACGGCCACCTCGCCGGTCCCCCAGCATAAATCTTTGGCATCGCAGAACCGGCAGCGGAAGTCATCGCGGCGGCCAGTGATCCGCTCCGGCGGCTGCTGGGCCCGGATGATCCGCTCGGCCCGGTCCATCAGCCGCCGGAACTCGGCGGCATCGTAGCGGATGCGTTCGGCATACAGCTCGTCCGTGTCCTTGTTCGCGGCCAGATACAGGGCGCGGCTCATGCCCGTGTGCCCCATGTACACCATCATCTGGGCGTAATGCATGGGTTTGCTGGCGCGGACTCCCTCTTTTTTTAGCTTGGCGAAGGATTTCGCATTGTGGGTCTTGAACTCCAGCACGTGCCAGGTCGCCGGGGCCTCGGGGATACCGACTGCGCAGCCGTCCATGTGTCCGGAAAAGTGCCCGCCCAGGGCCAGCACCTCGAACTGCTTCCCGGTCGCCGGGTCCACCTCGTGGACCTCGCAGCCGATGCCCCGCAGCTCCGCCACGAAGCGGGCCTCGGCCAGGTCCCCGGTCTCGAACAGCCGGTAAAGCCGCCCCGAAAAATCGCGCTGCACGCAGTTTCGGAACGTGTACCAGAGAAAGCGGTCGCACTCGTGCCCGACAATGCTGGCCCCCAGGTAGCCGCGTTCCGGTTCGGCATCGCCCATGGCCTTGTGCCATGCATAGATGCGCTTGACCGTCTCGCTTTCCTGCGGTATAAATGGCGTCAGGTCGCCCATAGTCTGTTCTCCTGTGTGGTAATAGGAAGAGACCTTGTGTGGCCTACGCGCCCCGTCCGGCTGCCACCGGTCGGGGCGCTCCTTTTCCATGGACTATCCCAGCTTGAGCGTGACGGCCACCTTGCGCGGCGTGGCCGTCACGCACCCGGCCAGGCGCTCGGCCAGGGCCGGGTTGCCCCGGCGGATAAGCTCGTATGCCTTGGCGTCGAACTCGTACTTGGCCGGCACCAGCCTCAGCGGCGCGGCCTCGTCCGCCAGCCCCAGACCCAGGATCGCCTCCACGTCCGCCCGGTACCCCATGGCCCGCTTCACGTTCACCTTCAGCCCCGGGGCCGCGTCCACCGTCCGGCTGCCGTTCTCCGGCGTCTCCACCAGCGCGGCCACGGCCTCCTCCAGCTCGATCCGCTCCGCCTTGGCCGCCGCCTCGCGCTGCTTGGCGTCGTACAGCCTCCCGCATAGTTCGCTCAGGTTCATCATCGTCGTCTCCCATGTCTCCGTTGTGAAATTGGTTGGCTACCGGCCTCGCACCGGCTCGGAGGTTGCGCGTTTTGGGGGCATCATTACCTCTAAGTCCCGCCCCGTGGTACTAAGCCGTTACTTCTTCGCTTTCCTCAACTACAACCAACTTCCGGTCCACGTATTGCAGGGCGTAGCCGTCTTCCTTGACCGCCTCAAGGCAAACAGCCTCGGTCTGGTCCTTCACGTATTGCAGGGCGTCGCCGTTGCGCTTGACCGCCTCAAGGCAAACAGCCTCGGTCTGGTCCTTCACATAGCGCAGGGCGTCGCAGTCTTCCTTGACCGCCTCAGAAGCTTCGTCGCTTGAGAGGTAAACGATTCTTTCATACTCGGTTTTTGTAACGACCAGCTTTGTGATAGTCTTCAGTTCCATTGTGATAATCCTTATGGGTTTGTTAGTTGATTGCTGCCGTCTCTCCGGCTGTCACCGCTCCCGAGGTTAAGATTTGTGCGGTCTCATCTACGTCCCGCCCCGGTCAGGCCCATTGGGATTTTCCGGTTCCCGCTGGTAGCGAAATTTTAACGCCTGTCGGCTCCCGGATTCGCACGTCGTGACTAGCGCTCCCAGGGGCGCATGGCCGCCCCGGCCCGGTTGCTACCCGGCTGGGCGGCGGGTTGCGGCTGCGCGGGCTGCGCGGCGAGCCTTGACGGGGCGGCGGCAGTCTGCCCGGAGCCCAGCGGCTTGTACGCCGTCACCTCGTTGTCCGGGTCGTACCCCTTTTCCTGCTTGATCTTCACCCGCGCCTGAATCTGCTTGCCCAGCAGCTCGTCGGTGTCTGTAATCGCCGCCAGCCCGCAGGCCAGCCCCAGGGCCGCCAGCTCCCGCATGCCGATTTCGACCGCCTTGGCGTTCGGGTTCATCAGGTTGATGTTCGGCCACAGCTTGCGCCCGTTGTGCTGCTCGCCGATCACGCTCAGCTCCAGCTTCAGGTACTTGCCGGTTCCCGCCTTCGTGTCCCGGATCTCCGCGTTCTCGATCTCGACCGGATACCAGCCCGCCGCCAGCGGCTCGAAGCCGCTGGCCGCCTCCACGCTGCTGGTGTCGAAGCCGCCGCCGTAGATGTCTGCGATGTTGCCCATGTCTCTGCTCTCCTGTGTGGTTTGGTTTCTTGCTTGCTTGCTTACCTGGCCGCCGCTGCCACAGCCGCCTCGAACGCCGCCCAATCCAGCGGCAACTCATACGGGAGCTGCCCGTAGGCACCGCGACCGCCCCCCGGATGCGCCGGGCGCTTCTGCGTGAACAGAAACCGCTGGCCGCCGGTCGTGTCGATCCCCCGTTTCTTATCCTTGTTGAATCCGACATCCTCCTTCTTCACCACCACCTTGGTGTTGGCGAACAGGATCAGATCCGCCCAGCGAAACAGCAGATTCGCCGCCTTGTCGTTGATGTCGAACTGGTACTGGTCGAACGAATCCCCGGTCGGATCGTCGAAACGCTTCACCTTCACGTGACCGATGATCACGCTGGCCATGTTCTTCTCGGCCCGCAGCGCGTCCAGCCCCTCCAGCAACTGCCGCCAGCGCTGCACCGCCTCGGTGTAGCCCTTGCCGTAGCCGCCGCCGACCTTCTCGATGCTGTCCACGCTGTACTGCTGGCAGATCGAATCCCAGACCAGCGGCTCAAGCGCCGAGGCCGAATCCAGCACAGCCGTGCGGAACTCGTGATCCTCCGAATACAGCGCCCCGATCCCCTGCATCACCTCGTCGAAGCTGTTGCAGGTCGGGAACACCGGCACGTCCAGCGCGTCCGTGCCCTCCTCCCCCTTAGTGGGGATCACCACCGGGGCGTTAAGGCCCGTCTCCGCCAGCTGGCCCGCCTCGAAGCGGCTGCCGCACGCGAACGTGGTCTTGCCGATCTTCTCGACCCCCAGCACGATGATGCGAGGGGCCTTCAGCTGCGCCCCCCGGCTGATAGATTTCAACGAAATTGCCATTGTCTTCCTCTTGTTAGCTCACCCGGTCCGCTTGCGGGCCGGGCCGTTTCTGCCTTTCACGCCAGCAGCGCCTCCGCGCTGGCCCGGTCGATCCGCCAGAGCCCCGTGTCCGCCTGCTTGCGGGCTTCGAGCCTGCCGGTACGGATCATCGACACCACGGCCCGCCGGTCCAGCACCCCGCTCTTCGCCCCCCGGCCCAGCGGGGCCAGCAACGTCTGCGCCTCGGCCATCGCCAGCCAGTCGCGGCCCCCGATATTGGCCGTCTCCAGCTCCGCCAGCACGATGTCCGCGCCCGCCTGCTGCTGCACCGGAAGAGAGGCCACCTGGCCCCGCATCCGTGCGATGAACTCAGTCTTCGTCATGCTCCTTTCTCCTTTCCTTTCTTCACCTTGCGGGGCGTCGTCACCACCCCGCCCGATACGTCCTTTACTCCGCCTTTTCCGCTCGCCATGCTCAGCTCCTTTCTCTGTGCTCTCTGCGTTCTCTGTGGTGAATTACGCCGCTACCTTTTTCCGCAGAATCGTCTGCCGGACCAGGCACTCCACCAGGGCGGCGGCCGTGTTCACCGGCACCGCGTTGCCGATCTGGCGCACCACCTGGGTCTTCGTCCCGTACCAGCGATAGCTGGGCGGGAAGCCCATGGCCGCCGCCAGCTCGTGTGGCTGTAGCATCCGATAGTGGATGTCCAGGCCGAACTGCTGGACCACCCCGAAGCGGTCGCGGCAAGTGACCGTGGGAAGCGGAGAGTCCACCGATTGCGGCTGATCGATCCCATTCCCGTAGTATTCGACGATGAACGGTTCGCACACCGCCTCCGCCCCCTTCGAGGTGATCGTCGGCATGGGACTGGCTATGGACTGGACATTGAGCCCGTCCCAGCCGCGCTGCTGCGGGATGAGGAACGGCTGGGCCAGCGCCATATGCTCGCCAGTGCAGAGTGTCGGAAGCGGGGCATCGATGCTGACCGCCGTGCTTTGCCCCTTCAGGACAACCAGAAACGGTTCCGCCCACGGTCCCCAGAACTTCCGAATACCAATCTCTATACGCCGCAGCGTCTTGGCGCACAGTGGCTTTTTCCGGTTGAATATCGACGTGCCTGGAATAGACCAGTCGATGATATCCCGTGCCGGCACCCATGGCTCTAGCCCGTCCTTTTCCGGCTGCCGCGAGTGCGTCGGCTCCGGCCACTGTACCGGGGCCCCGTCCCGGCGTCCGCAGATGAACAGTCTCCGGCGAGTGGTCGGGTCGCCGTAGTCGGCGCAACAGAGCACCCTGTGATCAACCGAGTAGCCCATTTCCCTGATCGGGTTGACCACCTTTTCCTGGAACGTCTCCCCCTTACTGGATTTTATCAGCTTGTCATTCTTATCCAGCGGTCCCCAATCCACAAACTGCGGAACATTCTCGATCGCGAAAAACTCCGGGCGGTTGCAGTAGATCCAGTTTGCCACGTGGCCCGCCGGAATCCGCTTTTGCTCGTTCGTCGGCTTGCCCCCCCGGGCGATGCTAAAGTGCGTGCACTCCGGACTGGCGATCACGAAATCCAGCTTGCCGAACTCCGCCGGGTCCACCCGGTTCGTATCGTCGCATATATGCTGCGCATCCGGGTGGTTCGCCGAGTGCGTATTCACCGCCGCCATCCAGTGGTTCAGACAGATCAGACGCTCCACACTCAGCCCCAGCCGACGGCTCGCCGCCTTGATCCCCTCGCTCCAGCCCCCGCCACCGCAAAACAAATCCGTGCCCGTGATGCCCGTTTTCATATTTCCGCCTTCACCTTTCCTATCTCCGCTTTCCCGCTCACGCCCCGGCCCTCCGCACAATCTCCGCCCGGATGGCCGGGCACTCGTCGGCCAGGAGGTCCGCGAACTCGTCGTCGCTGCACCAGTCCTCCAGCATCTCGGCCACCAGCGCCAGCTGCGCCGGCGTGTAGTCCAGCTGCGAGCCCCGCATGATCTCAGTCGTGTGCATCCCTCAGCCCTCCCCGGTCTCGGTCGCGGCCAGGAACACCCCGGCCGTCGCCGCCGCCACCACCGCCCCGCTCAGCAGCGCCGGGTGCAGCCACAGGCTGGCCACCAGGGCCACGCCCGCCCCCGCACTGGCGACCAGCGCCGTCAGCCCCAGAATCTGCCGGTCCTCCCGCCGCCGCTGCGCCTCCATCCGCTGCCGCGCCAGATAGCGCTCCGCCTTCATCGACTCCGTCAGACCTTGATTCGCGTGCTCATCCATGCTATCTTCCTCCTTCTGTGTGATGCCCGTTCCGGGCGTTGCCTCTCTTGCCCCGTCCGCTGTTGCAGCAGCAGTCGGGGCGCTTTCGTTTCTACTCAGTGCTCGACAGTCGCCGCCAGCATCTGGTCGATCAGCCTCGTGCGCTCCGCGTCCACGTACACATCCGGAACCGGCCACCTTTTATCGGACTCCACCGCCCGGGCCGCGTCCGTCAGCATCCCCGCCTCCAATCCCTGGTCGGCCGACACCGTCCGCAGGGCCTGCACAACCGCTTCCCACCGCTTCCCACCGCTTCCCCGCCGCGGCTTGCTCCTTCGCCTCCACCGTCCGGTACAGCTCGCTCGTCTTGCCGCCCACGTCCGTTCCGCCCTGGTTCCAGTAGCGGAACAGCGCCTCAAAGCACTCCCCCTGATACAGCATGACCGCCTCGCGACGCTCGCCCCGGTAACGGTTCGCGTTCACCTTGAACAGCCAGCCGTTCAGATACTTCAGCGGCAGACACACCGCCTCCTGCAGCCCCCCGTTCGAAGGTATGCCCATAATGGTCATACCTTCGCCCATGCCCGCCTGCTGCTGGATCGGCAGCTCCCGCTGCCTCTTCCGCATCGCCGCCACGAACGCCTCCTTCGTCGTCCCGCCCGCCGCTCCCAGAATGCGCACCTTCACGACCGTTTCCTTTCTTCTTTTGCTTTGTAAAGACAATCTTTACAAAAAAGACACAAGTAGCCACATCTTAGAGTTAACGAATGCTCGGATTAAGCCACCCGTTGTGTTTCCTTGGCTGGCTTCCCCTCGCTCATGGCGTCCTTGTCCATTCCTGATGTAAGTAGATCCTCCGCATACTTCCCCATGCTGACTCCAGCCTCAATAGCCTGTATCTGCAAGCGCTTCTTAACATCTTCGGAAATGATTATCGGCACCTTTCTCATGTCGGGTATTCTCCTATTCTTCCCGCGATTTGTAAGACTCATCCCTATGAATCTTTCCTGATAAGACCTGACTTTACAAGATTAAAAGGTCTTTACAAGTTAAATATTTTATTTTTTTGTTTTTTATGAAACCGCACCTATTTTCTAATTGTCTGCTAAGGAGGGCAGGAACAAGGAGCTAAAGCGAAGACATATGAGCGACTTTTATAAACAAAGAAAGCGGGCGGTTGAAGAAACCGTCGAAGAACTTGGCAAGGGGGGGCAGACCACCTTGGCTGCCAAAGCTGGTGTGTCCAGAATGACCATATCCAACATCTGCACCGGGAAAAGCGGCATTGCCAACGATACTTGGAACAAGCTTTTTCCTTATGTTAGGCACAATTTCTACAAACTGGATTCGGATCCCTGTCCGGAGTGTGGCCCCGTTCACGGCAAATCAAAAGAGCAAACCGTCACCATGAAGGCCGACCACATGACCATCCCCACCGGTCCCGGCTCGACCGTCCATATCCATATTCACGGGCACACCATCAACCTCAACGTCACCAAAGACGGCGTGGGTATCACCAGAGAGCTGCAATCGCCGGAAGGGGAGGGCTGAGCCGTGGAGAAGGGGGACAAGCTCGGATTGGCGCTAATGGCCGCCTCCGGCGCAGCCGCAACCGTCATCTGCTGGAAACTCGCCGCCATGCATTCACACGGCAACCCGCTGCTCTGGATGCTGATCTTCGTCGCATCCGCCTGCGTGGTCGGCCCGCTCTGCTGGGGCCTAGCCATGGCTATAAGCTTGCCGTTTATAAAAGACTAGATGTCTCAAAAGAGGGAAGAGCGATGAAGCGACTGGGAACACTACTGATCGCGGCCTCTCTGGCCTGCGCGGGCTGCCGGACCTATGAGGTCCCTCCCGGTTTGAGTCCAGGCGAGCGGTACCAATTAAGCAAGAGACAACATCCGATCCTTACCGGCATTGCGGATTCCAACTCTGCATTGGGCATCATCTTCGAAAGCCGCGAAGATGTTACATCGTGGCGTGAGGTTGTGAGAATGAACGGGGTTGATCCTCCCCCGAGAACAAGAAATAATACCATCAAGCAAGACGCCTATGGGTTAGGCGTCCATATGGATCAATACGGCAGGCCGGTGAAGACGGTCCCGGCGTATTAGCCACTAACGAAAAACGGCCCGTCCGGCATTCCGCCCGGCGGGCCGTTCCCATTGAGCGTTGGATGTTCAGCGTTCGGCGTTCGGCGTTTCTGCTTCCTGTTTTCCGCCATCCAGCAGTTTCAACGCCGCCTCCCGTTTCTCCTTCCAGTTCTTTGCCGTCATCGCCTCCAGCTCCGCCCGGACCTTGGCCAGCACGTCCTCGGCAGCGGGAGCCTCGGCGGGTGGGGGCAGCTGTTTCATGGCCGCGTGCATGGACGGCGCGGTCGCCACAAGCTTGGCCTTCTCCGCGTCCGTCGCGTGGCTCATGTACAGCTTGGTCATCTCCGGGCTCATGTGGCCCAGGATCGACTGCACCAGCGGGAACGGCCAGCCGTTCATGCCCGCCAGATACGCGAAGGTGTGCCGCAGGCTGTGCACGTCCCGCACCGAGGCCCGGCGGCTGCGCCCGGGCACCTCCCGCGTCGTCTCGATCTCCAACCCGCTCAGAAAGGCGGTTATTTGCTTCGACAGTCCGCTCCGGTCCGTCTTGTAGCGCCGGGCCAGCTCCGGAAACAGCGGCCCCTTGCGCTCCCCCGGCAGCGTCTCCAGGTGCTCGCGCAGCGCCGGGAACATCGGGATCCGCACCTTCACCCGCTTTTTGCTGGTCTTCGACGGCACCACATCCAGCCAGCCGTTCTCCAAATCCACATTCTCCCAGGTCAGACGGCAGATGTCGCCCTCGCGCAGCCCCGTGTTGATCCCCGTCAAGAACAGCGAGTACATCCAGCCGGTGGCCGCCTTCTCGATCTTCTCCAGCTGCTCCAGCGTGAACGCCTCCCGCGTCTCCGTGTCCAGGTCCAGCTTCTCGATGCCGCCGAACGGATTCTCCGCCAACCCGGCCCGCCGCTCCAGGTGCTTGCACACCTTCCGGCACACCTGAAGATAGTTGTTTGCCGTACTGGCCGACAGCTTTTCGGCCTTCGACTTGTACGCCACGCCCTTGTGCTTCCCCTTGCGCCGGAAGCTGATCGTCCGCACCCAGCGCCCCTTCGTACGGATATGCTGGATATACTCCTCGGCCATCTCCCGCGACACCCCGTTCAGCTCCCCGATCTCCGGATAGCGGTCCGCCATGTACGCCAGAAAATCATTCCAGCAGGCCAGTTCCAACTTCTGACGGCCATCCGCCATCTGCTTCTTGCGGGGCACCTGCAGGAACGCGGCCCAGGCATCCGACAACTGCACGCCGTCGCCCACCACATGACGGCGGATCTGCTCCAGCACCTTCCCCTTGCTGTCCAGTTCCAGCACCCGCCGTTTTTCATTGGCTTCCCACTCCGCAGCCTCCTTTTCGACGGTATACGGGGTGGGTCCCCGAAACAGCTTCCCGCCGACCTGGAACTTGTAGTAGTACTTTTCGGTTAGCCCACTCGGTGTCTTGCGCCTGAAAACAGTCATCCTCTTGCCCTTTCTCGCCTCGCGGCCATCTATGCCTAGGCAATGCTCACCAATGCCCACCAGCACAGACAATATGTCGCACAATCGTCACATGCGCAAGCTTTTTGCCTCAACTTGATTCACTCGTAATGAATAGGTCAGCGGTTCGAATCCGCTCACTGGCTCCATCCCCCCCTCTTTTTTTAGAATTCCAGGTCAATCTTGCAGACGGTCCAGGTAGGAGTGAAGCGCGGGATCGAGGCGTTTGAGCGCATCCCG
>JBFJXC010000002.1:0-44685 GCA_041623325.1 Lentisphaeria bacterium
CCCACCTGACCGCAGAGGAAATCGCGGACAACGTCCGTCTCTCCTGCCAAATCAAAGTCCGCGAGGACATGCAGATCAGCATCCCCCCCGAGCTATTCACCATCCGGGAATACCAGGCCGTGGCCAGCGAAATCCAGGACCTGACCTGGGACATCAAGCGATTGCGCCTGGAACTGGTGGAGCCCGAGTGCCTCGAGTTTGTTCCGGGGCAGTATGTGCAGCTGGAGACCCCCGTCTACGGCAAGCACCCCGAGCCGGTCTACAGAGCCTACTCCGTGGCCTCCAGCCCCGAACGCAAGCGCCAGATTGACCTGATCGTCCGCCGCGTCCCAGGCGGAATCTGCACCACCTGGGTCTTCGACCACCTCAAGCAGGGCGCCGAGGTTCTGTTCAACGGCCCCTACGGCGATTTTCACTTGAACGATTCAGGTCGAGACATGATTTTCATCGGTGGCGGCAGCGGCATGGCCCCCTTCTGCAGCATCCTGGAGGAGATGAAACGCACTGGCAGCACCCGCAAGGCCACCTACTACTTCGGTGCCAAGGCCAAACGTGATCTGTTCTACTTGGAGGAAATGAAAGCCTATGAGCAGGCCCTGGCCAACTTCGGTTTTGTCCCGGCGCTGAGCGAACCCCAACCGGAGGACGACTGGCCAGGGGAGACCGGCCTGATCACCGAAGTGGTCGACCGCCACTGCCAGGACTGCTCAGACATGGAAGGCTACCTCTGCGGCGCCCCCGGCATGATCGACGCCTGCATTGCCGTGCTCACCAAGCACGGCATGCCCGAAGACCAGATCTTCTACGACAAGTTCGGATAAGGACAAAAAACCATGAAAGAAAATCCAGCCGAAACCCTGATCCGCCAGCGAATGGCCGCCGGCATCCTATCCAACGATGGCTTTCTCGGCAGCGACCAGCGGACCCTGGGCGACATTGTCGCCCAGGACTGCGACGAGTTGCAAGCCGCCGGCATCTCCTTGGGCGACCTGGCCGGTCTACTGGAGCAACTCCAAGCCGCCGCCGAGGCCGGGCTGGAAACGGCCGTCTCTCTGTGCGGCGGAAAAATCACCGTCGAACTGATTGAAGTCATGGGCCATATTCCCTGCCCCTTCGGTTGCGGGCAGAACGCTTGCAAAGGCGTCATCACCGTCACAACCCCGGACAAGACCCTGCGCCTGGCGCCCATGGGCATTCACCTGATCCGGGACCACGGTTTCTTTCAAGGAAAAGGTTCCCCCTTCCGCCTGGAACCCGCCGAGGCCATCGCCCTATACCGCCTTTGCAGACTCGAGCCATAGCCTACCTGGGAAAAGGCACCAGTTTTTGCCGTTTCTCGTCCCAAAGCTTCAGATGCATACACGACAGGCTTTGCTTGAAGGCGAGCGGCTTCTTGATTTGCAGGGCAGGCACATCTTGGTAGCACTGCCTCAAACGGTAGTTCGGAATTCGTGGATCCAGATGGTGAATATGGTGATAGCCGATACTTCCTGAAAACCATCGCAACACTGCTGGCAAGTCATAGAATGAACTGCCCTCCATGGCAGCCCGCAATGCTTTCCACGCCTGTTTGTGCGCCCAATACCCTCCGGGGAACTGATGCTGTACGTAGAACAGCCAGATTCCTGCCGCCCCCGCAAACCACAGCACCGGCAACTGAATCACCAGATAAGTACGCCAGCCAAACGCATGGCAGGCTACTAAAACCACAGCTGCAATCAGAAGGTTGGTAAACAAAACACCGCTGCGTTCCTTGCGCCTTACCTTTCGGGTGGGGAGCCGATTCCTGAGCACAAAAATGAACAAAGCGCCCAATCCGATCAGCACCAGAGGATTGCGATAGAGCCTGTAAAGCACCCGGGTTGTCTTTGTGGAACTTTCGTACTCTGTCCGAGTCATGGTCCAAATGTCGCCGAATCCTCTGGCATCCAGATTGGCATAGGTCACGTGGTGCCGAAGATGGCTGAAGCGCCAATCATCGAACGAGGTGAAGACGAGAACTCCCAGGAAATAGCCGAGAAATGTATTCATGCCTCTGGAAGTCAGAAACGCCCCATGGACGCAATCATGGAACAAGATGAAGATCCGCACCAGAAAAGCAGCGGCAACCATGGCGAGACCCAAGGTGACCATATACGGGGCGCCGCCTTTTACCGAGCGAATCATCAAATACCAAAGGGCGAAATAAGGAACAAGCGCAGTGACCAACTGCCAGCTTGCCTTGCGGCTGTCAGGCCCCCGGTAGTTCGCCAGTTCGGCGTACCAATCCGGCCACACCCGGCCCGAATCCCGCCCGGCTTGTTGGCTTTTGGACACATCCTCCTCATGCACTATCATGATCACAATCCCCCAATTGCCTTGTCTCCCCCCTCTCCTTCTTCGTTGTTACCAGTCAGGCACTATTTCTGTGTTTAAATCTAAATCCACCTCCCCTGCCTTGTAAAATCATCACATCACCCACTTTGTTCGCCGGCCGGAACTCCGCCTTCAGAAGTTGAACCTACCGGTGAGTCTTGTCCCAGGCCACAAGCTCGGCGTAGGGCAAGGGGCCGCCGAAGATATCCAGGGCGCTGCCGACGGTGGCGTCGATGCGCCCCTGTCCCAGATGCTCTATTAACTCCATGTCCGCCAGGGTCCGGACGCCGCCGGCGTAGGTCAGCTGCAGCGGGCAGATGTCGGCTAGCAGGCGGACCAGATCCCGATCGATGCCGGCCTGCTTGCCCTCCACATCAACGGCATGCACCAAGAATTCGTCGCAGTAGCTCCCCAACCGTGCCAGATTGTCGGCGTCGACCCTCACCTCGGTAAAGTTCTGCCAGCGGTCGGTGACGATGAAGTAGTCATTTCCGCGGCGCCGGCAGCTCAAATCCAGTACCAGTCGGCCTTTGCCGACCGCAATGGCCATCTCGTCCAAGCGCTCCCAGCAGACCCGACCCTGGCGGAAAACATAGGAGGTGACGATCACCTTGGAGGCGCCCAACTCCAGCCAAGCTTTGGCGTTGGACGCCGTGATCCCGCCTCCGATTTGGAGACCATCTGGATAGGCTCCAATAGCATTTTCGGCTGCGGCCTGGTTGCCGGGGCCCAGCATGATCACGTGTCCGCCAGTCAAACCATCGCGCCGGTACATGGCCGCATAATACTCCGGAGGGTCGGAAGCCACGAAGTTGGTGACCGGGGCGTTACCCTCGTCGCAGAGGGTCGAGCCGACGATCTGTTTGACCGCTCCGTTGTGCAGATCAATGCAGGGTCTGAAACGCATGGTGTTTCACCGTTTGGGCGCATACCTTCGGCATGCGAATTTTCGTTTCTGCGTACCCTGGGGCTCCGCCCCAGGCTAAAACTGGAGTCGTGCCGTTGGCACGTCAGATGTGCCGGAAGCACAAACCCAACCTTAGCCTAGGGCGCCGCCCTAGGAAAGGATTAAAAACAATTCGCGTGCTGAAAGCACGCTACCAATCAATCCGTCAATCCCGCCCCCCCTCAGCTTTCAGCCTTGAGTCCACTCGAAAAAAGGCGGGCTTCGCCAAAATGGACAACTTTGTCCTGAACTTTGTCTCGAACGTCGTCGCATTTCGTGCTCAGTTCGTTATTGAATATTGGTTCGGGACAAGGTTTCGACTTTTTAGAGCAGACTCAGCCTTCCTCCGTCATCCCTCCGACACCCCCCACCCACGCACCTGGCGCAGCCCTTCATAAAGCACGATGGAGACGGAATTGGCCAGATTGTGGCTACGCTGATGCTCCCCTGGCATGGGAATCGTGTACAAGCTGTCCGCATAGCGTTCGTAAAGTTCGGATGGCAGGCCGCTGCTTTCATTGCCGAAAACCAGGTAGTCGCCATCCTGGAAACGGTAGTCATAAATGCTTTGGCTGCACTTGGTGCTGGCAAACATCATCCGCCCGGGGCGCACAGCCTGCAGAAAGGCTTCCCACGTTTCGTGAACCTGCAGCGGCAGATGCTGCCAGTAGTCCATGCCGGCCCGACGGATCCGCGATTCATCCAGCGAAAATCCGAGCGGTTTGACCAAGTGCAGCCGGGTGTCGGTGCAGACACACAGCCGCCCGATCGTGCCGGTATTCTGAGGGATTTCGGGAGCAACCAAGACGATGTTGAACATGGGCTTCAGGGGAGTCGGGATTCAGTGTTCGTGATCGCCATCGCGATCGTGTTCGGCCATCAAGCGGTATCCTGGGGTCGAGTGTCAACTAGGCCAGTTCGCCTTCCCAGTAGTCCAGTTGTTTGCCCACCTGGGCCGGGGCCGTCCCCCCGATCAGGTCGCGAGCGGCCACACTCTTTTTAGCCGAGAACAGCGCCAAACACTCGGCGGTGGCCAGCGGAATGCTTTCCCGCATCTGCTCGACCGTAGTGCCGTTCAGCGGCAGCCGGTGCGCCCGGCAATAGCCCACGTAGCTGCCAACCTGATGGTGGGCATCCCGGAAAGGAACCCCCTGTTTGACCAGCCACTCGGCCAGATCCGTGGCCATCAGAGCCGGATCCTCGGCCGCCTCCAAAGTGCGTTCGCCGTCAACCTTGGCCGTGGCCAGCATCGGAGCCATGGTCCCCAGCATGAGCTTGATCGTATCGATGGCATCGAACAGGCCTTCCTTGTCCTCCTGCAGGTCGCGGTTATAGGTCAGCGGCAGCCCCTTCAAAACCGTCAGCAGCCCGAATAGACTGGCGTAGACTCGCCCGGTCTTGCCACGGGTGAGCTCGGCCACATCGGGGTTCTTCTTCTGCGGCATGAGGCTGGACCCCGTGCAGAAGGCATCGTCCAGTTCAACGAAACTGAATTCCTGGGACATCCAGAGAATCACATCCTCGGCCAGACGGGAGAGATGCATGGCAGTGATCGCCAGCCCCGCGAGAAACTCGACCATGAAGTCCCGGTCGGCCACCGCATCCATGCTGTTGCGCAGAACCCCGTCGAACCCAAGCTCGGCAGCCACGAATTCACGGTCCAGCGGCAGCGTGGAGCCGGCCAGAGCGCCCGCGCCCAGAGGCAAGCGGTTGAACCGGGCTCTGCAATCGGCCAAGCGGCCCTTGTCGCGGTCGAACATCTCCACATAGGCCAGCAGGTGGTGGGCCAACAGCACGGGCTGAGCGTGCTGCAGATGTGTAAAACCGGGCAGGATCACGTCCTGATTGTCGCGGCCCAACTGCACCAGCGCCCGCTGCATGTCCTTGAGCAAGTCGACAATCGCATCCGCCTCAGACCGCAGATAGAGCCGTTCGTCGGTGGCGACCTGATCGTTGCGGCTACGGCCACTGTGAACCCGGGCCCCGACATCGCCCAAAGCCTCGATAACGGCGCTTTCGATGTTCATGTGAATGTCTTCGAGCTCCTGGCGCAGTTCGAACTGGCCGCCATCGAGCCTGCTTTTGATGCGGTCCAGTTCCTCCACAATCGCCTGGGAATCGGCCGCCGGGATAATCCCGGTACGCCCCAGCATGCGCACGTGCGCCTTGCTGCCGGCGATGTCATGCGGATACAAGCGTTGGTCGTAGCTGACCGACTCCGTAAACCGTGCGACCTTCTCATCGGTCTGCTTGTCAAATCGTCCGCCCCAAAGAGCCATATCATTCACCTCATTGCCGCTTCCCGTCGGCCACGGCTGCCGCGCCGGCCCGCTTCGGGGAGCTTATGCTGATTGTTGTCTCAGCCCAAGGTTACGCCCTGGGCCACATTCCGCGGTCCCAAACGGGACCAATTCTCATCGTTGCGTCCGTTCGCCAAGAGGGGGTTGAGCCGTCTTGTCGCGATGTATGTCGGCAACGCCTGCCGTTTCAGTGCCCCCCCGACCCCGTCCCCAGCAGCTTGATGATCAGCTGTTCCATAATCACACGATTGGAGACATTGGATCCCACGCAGGCCCGGTTGGCGTCTCTGTGCAGGCCTATGGACCGAACCAATTCCGGACCGCTGAACTTAACGGCCTGCTCGGCCAGCATTTTGACCCGGTAGGGATGAAACGAAATGCACTCGAATCCACTGGCAACTGCCGTCTCCTTGGCCTCCTTGCTCAGACCCTCGACGGCACTCATAACCTGGCCGGGGCTTCGCAGATTTTTTTCCTGCATGAACACCCGCAGCTGCAGCAGCTGCCGGAAACGCCCAGCCGTCTGCAAAAGCAGGCCCAGCACCGCCCCTTCCGGCTCCTTCTCCTGCCGGAGCAGAACATCCAATAGCCTCATGGCCTCATCAAGTTGGCGATGCCCCAGCGCATCCGAAAAAGACCAGGACATGGCCTCGCCACTGCCCAGGCAGATTTCCTGGGCATCCGCCAGGGTAACCTGGGCTTCAGGCCCCCCGCAATAGCAGCACAATTTCTCCAGTTCGGGATCAATTCGCAACGTATCAGTCCCGAGCACCTCCACCAGATAGGCCGTCACATCCGGCCGCAGACGCATGCCCTTGGCCCGGGCCGCCTCCTGCACCAAACGGCCCATCTCGGCCTGCCAATTGCGATTGCGCACTTCGGGCTTGTTGCAGACCGTGACGTTGCCCAGCTCCTTGCACACCTTATACAGACGCTTGCGCTGGTCAACGCCCGAACCGCTCATGACCAGCAGCATGTCTTCCGGCAAACCGGCCTGGATCACCTCGCACAATTTCGCGAAGGCCTTGGCCTCGGCCGTCTTCGAGGTCTTGGCACCCTCGGCCTCAAATGCGGAGACCGTCTGCAGCCAGACGGTCTTTCGGCCGCCCAGAAAAGAAGGCGAGGCCAGCGAATTCAGCAGCTCGCACACGACCTCGGCGGTGGAAGCGCCTTCGCGCTCACGGATGACATCCAACGAAAACGGATCGGGATTCTCCCCGGCCACCTCCCGCACCAGCTTCTCCGCCGTGGTGGCAATGATGGCCTGGTCCGTGCCCGTTATCAAAAAAACATTTGCCGGCTTACCCACGCTTGCTCACCACCATCCGAGGTTGTTGACAGACAGAAACAAGACCAGAAACCCCGCTGCGGAAATCAGGGACGAGAGCCGGTCGGTCAGCATCAGCCAAGGTGGCAAATTGACCAGGCTGGCGAAGAGACTGTCTTCGGAGCGTGAACGGGCCAAGATGGCGCTAAGGATTACCAGGCACAGGTCCTTGACCAGCAGTCCCAGGCTCAGCCAAACCAACACTCCAGAAACCCACAGAAAGACCAGCAGCGACACCCCCATGACGAACACCCCCAGCTCCAGCAAGGTCAGGCGGGAGAATTGGCGCAAAAACTCAACTTCCCGCTCGTCCGCCGGGGCGCGGTTGCGCCGGGTAATCTGATCGGCCCCCTCGAGTACGCGGCGGTCGGTCTGATTCAGAAGCACGCACAGGGGGTTACCCCAAACCACGACCCGCAGAGAAAAGACCACCACGCACCAAAGGCCGATGCTGACCAGAAGCAAATCCCTGTCCTCCACTTGATAGGGTCATCAAAAACAGTCCGGCTTCCCCCCACGGTGGACGGGAAGCCGGACAATATACATTCCTAACCCCTTAGGGTCTTGTCCGCTTATTTGGAAATATGCACGGGGCCGTTCCACTCGACCGGAACCAACGCCTGCCGGGTGAATGGATCATACTTGTAGTCGCTGGGAAAGACCTTGCCGGTGCTCTCATTCATCTTCGGAACTTGCAGGCCGAAGACAATGCGGCGCAGAGCCCGCCAGTTAGGGGAGTAATCATCACTGCCGAAGATCAATTTGCGCTCCGTCTTGCCGTTGACGGGGTTGACATACTGATACATGCAGTACCAAGACCCGTCATTTTCCTTGGCGTACAGGGACGCGTTGCCAATGCTGAAGGTCGTGCCGTCTCTCCGGCAGGCAATGGCTCCTCCAGAGTGATCAAGAGGAAATTCCAGATACTTGAGCTCCCGGCGCATCTCATCCAGGGTCATCTGGAACTCCTCACCCTTCAACAGCCCCTTGATGCCGCTGAAGTAGTCGGCGAACTTAATCTCCTGCTTACGGGCCATGGACGACCAGTAGGTGGTGTTGTCCCGCAGGGTCACGAAACTGACGGGCATAAACCCGGAAATCAACTCCTGAACGGCCAACGCCTTGGCGGCCTGGTCGGGATAGGCTTGCTTGTCCAGATCCAGAAGCTGCTGCCACTGTTCGCGCCCCAGCAGCACATAGCGGACATAGCCCACTTCCCGTTGCCGCAGGGTTTCCGGAACCGTGCTGTTAAAGTCACCCAAAGCCATACTGATCAGGGCGTTGACGCGATCCTCCTGAGCCTGCAGCATCTGCCCGGCCAGGACAAGCCCAACAAGCATCCCGACCCTTGACACACGTTTCAATCCAACAATCCACTCTGTTTTCAGCACCTTCAACTCCCCTTATCGGCCTTGGCCACCCTATTTTCGAAAACACTTATAGCGCCGCATACACGCGGAGCCTCCCAATGTCCTTACGCGTACCATAGTCTACTAACCATGCGGGCACTTTCCAAGCCATTTCTGATCATTTGAAATGATACCAAAAGGATCCCGAAGAACCCGGCAGCACCGCCCCCTGAGCAGATCGACCCCATAAAATAAAAAAGCCCTCCGGCTCCTGCGCTAGGAACCGGAGGGCTCAGCCTTTTCAGCTATCCAACTCCAGGCGGGACCTTAAAGCTTTTCCCGCTCGGTGTAGGAGGTATGGAGAAGCTCGTGGGACTTTTGGCCATAGGGCTCGCCCAGGAACTCGGCATACAGCTGTTTGATATACGGATTGTCTTGGGATTTGCGCATCTTCTTGCCAGCATCTTCGGCATACAAGGCTTCGATCCGCTTGTGCAGAACGTCCTTCTCCGTGCGCGAATCGACGAACGGCTGACCGCCTCCGCCGATGCAGCCGCCGGGACAAGCCATGATTTCAATCAGGTGATACTCGCATTCGCCGGCACGGATGGATTCCAGCAGCTTCCGGGCGTTGCCCAAGCCGCACGCCACCGCAACCTTCAGATCCAGCTCCCCGACTTTCATGGACGCTTCCCGCAGCCCTTCGTAGCCGCGGACCGCCTCGAAGTCGACGTCGCCCAGGGTCTGGCCCGTGACCACTTCGGCGGCCATGCGCAGCGCGGCCTCGCAGACCCCGCCGGTCACCCCGAAGATGTCGGCCGCTCCGCTGCTCAGGCCCAGAGGATGGTCGAACTGGCCTTCGGGCAGTTTCAGCAGATCCACCCCGGCCTCCTTGAGCATCCGCCCCAACTCGCGGGTCGACAGGACCCAGTCCACGTCCTGGAAGCCGCTGGCGCTGAGCTCGCTGCGGGAGGCCTCGTACTTCTTGCTCAAGCAAGGCATAATCGAGACCACCACGACCTTGGAGGGATCCACCCCGGCCTTTTCCGCCCAGTAGGTCTTGGCAATGGCGCCGAACATTTCCTGGGGGCTCTTGCAGGTGGAGGGGACGTCCAGCATATCCTGGAACTGATGCTCGAAGAACTTCACCCAGGCCGGACAGCAGCTGGTCAGCATGGGCAGGCGCCCTCCGTGCTGAACCCGGTGGATGAACTCGGTGGCTTCTTCCAGAATGGTCAAGTCGGCCGTAAAGTTGGTGTCGAAGACATGATCAAAGCCCAGACGACGCAGGCCTGAGACCATCTTGCCGGTCACGCTGGTACCCGGTTCCAGTCCGAAAAGTTCGCCCAGCGCCG
Source organism: Lentisphaeria bacterium (assembly GCA_041623325.1). Classification (GTDB taxonomy): domain Bacteria; phylum Verrucomicrobiota; class Lentisphaeria; order Oligosphaerales; family JBFJXC01; genus JBFJXC01. Next base: position 9,633 of record JBFJXC010000002.1, read on the forward strand.
CGCGCACCGCCGGCGCGGTTTGCACGACCACGACCTTTTCCGGATCGTTGATATCTTCCCAGACCTGGTCGATGTAGGACTTGCCCATCAATGCCCCGGTCGGGCAGACTTTGACGCACTGGCCGCAGAACACGCACTGGGTCTTTTCCAGCGGATGCAGGAAAGCCGGACCGACCACCATGTCGAAACCACGACCCACGCCGGACAGGACCCCGACGGTCTGCATCTCGTTGCAGGCCGTTTCACAACGCCGACAGCGAATGCACTTGTTCAAGTCGCGGGTAATGGCCTCGCTGGAGGTCTCGATTGCAAAATCCGAACTCTGCCCTTCGAAGCGGTTCGAATCGGTATGCATCTGATCGGCCAGCGTTTGCAATTCGCAATTGCCGCTGGCATAGCAATTCAGACAGTCCTTGGGGTGGTTGGAAAGGAACAGCTGCATGATCACCCGGCGAGCCCGCATCACACGAGCGCTATGGGTGTGCACCACCATGTCCCGACTGACTTTGGTGCAGCACGCCGGGGCCAAATTGCGGCGACCTTCAACCTCCACCACGCAAATGCGGCAGGAGGCCACTTTGTTCACACTTTCCTCGTTGTGCAACTTCAGATGGCACAAGGTGGGGATGTTGATATTGTTGTCTCTGGCGGCATCCAGAATGGTGTGGGTGCTCGGAACCTGAGCCTGAACACCGTCAATGGTTACGTTCACGTAGGCAGCCATCGGATCTCTCCCTATTCGCAGACAATTGCGTCAAACTTGCAGGTCGAAAAGCACGCACCGCAGTGCACGCACTTGTCCTGATCGATTACATGAGGCTTCTTGACGACCCCGTCGATGCACTTGACCGGGCAGATCCGGGCGCAGGCGGTACAGCCCACACACTTTTCCTCCACGATGCGGTAGTCCTTGACCGTCTTCTTGGGCCTCAGGCACTGCTCGTACTCGCCGTGATACCACTGCAGAGTCGAGAGCACGGGATTGGGGGCCGTCTGTCCCAGTCCGCACAAAGAGGTGTCCTTGATGACCAGCGACAATTCCTTGAGGGTGGTCAGATCGTCGGCTTTGGCCTCGCCTTGCAGAAGCCGGTCGAGAATTTCCAGCAACCGCTTGTTGCCGACGCGGCAGGGGGTGCACTTGCCGCAGGATTCGTCGCAGGTGAACTGCAAGTAGAAGCGGGCAATCTCCACCATGGAGGTATCCTGATCCATGACGATCATGCCCCCGGACCCCATGATCGATCCCAGCGCGGTCAGGGTATCGTAGTCGACCGGCGTCTCGAACTTCTCGGCGGGGATGCAGCCGCCGGAGGGGCCTCCGGTCTGCACCGCCTTCACCGGCTTGCCGCTGGGCGTGCCCCCGCCAATCCCGTAGACGATCTCCCGGACCGTTGTGCCCATGGGCACCTCCACCAGTCCGACGTTCTTGACGTCGCCGGCCAGGGCGAACACCTTGGTGCCCGGGCTGCTTTCCGTGCCGATGGCACGGAACCAGGCGCCACCCTTCTGCAGAATCGGCACGATGTTGGCCAAGGTTTCCACATTGTTGACGTTGGTCGGCTTGCCCCACAGGCCGGACTCGGCCGGGAAGGGAGGCTTGACCGTGGGTTCGCCGCGCTTGCCTTCGATGGAGTGAATCAGCGAGGTCTCCTCGCCGCAGACAAAAGCGCCGGCCCCGTACTTGATGGAGACGTCAAATGAGAAGCCGCTGCCCAGAATATTCTGCCCGAACAGCCCCTTGGCCTTGGCCTGGTCGATGGCCAGGGTCAGACGCTTGACAGCCAGGGGATACTCGGCCCGCACATAGATGAAACCGTTGGCCGCCCCGATCGCGTAACCGGCCAGCGCCATGGATTCCAGGATCACATGGGGGTCGCCTTCCAAAATGGAACGGTCCATGAAGGCCCCCGGGTCGCCTTCGTCGGCATTGCAGACGATGTATTTGGTGTCCGCCTGAGACTTGCGGGCAAATTCCCACTTCAGGCCCGTCGGGAATCCACCGCCGCCGCGTCCCCGCAGACCGGACTCTTTGACCACCGCGATCACGTCTTCGGGCTTCTGCTCGAACAGAGCGCGGGCCAGGGCCTGATAGCCCCCGTTCCCCAAATAGTCGTCGAGATTCTCCGGGTTGATGCGGCCGCAGTTGCGCAGGGCGATGCGCACCTGGTTGCCATACACTTCCCCGCCCGTGCAAAGGCAGCCATCCAGTTCCCGTCCCGCCGCCAAATCGGCAACCAGTTGACGGCCGCGCTCGGCGTCAACCTTGCCCACCGTCGCCAGGGGCTTGCCGGGCCTCTCAACTTCAACAGTCGGCTCCGCGTGGCAAAGCCCCACGCAACCGGTTTTAACCACCTCGACATTGTCCAACCCAGCCTCAGCGACCGCGGCCCCAATGGCTTCGTAGGCCGCTTCCGCTCCGGATGCGATCCCGCAAGTGGACATTCCGACCAAAATCCGCGTGCGTTCCTTACCGCTGCCAGCCTTGGCCAGCGCCTCGGTATACGCCGTGAAATCTTCTCTCGTGGCAAAGCGCGTCATGCTTGTATTCCCAGCTGTTTCTTGCCTTAAACCCAAATGTGGCGCCACGGCCTGCTGCCGCACGCCCGGCTACCGTCACCGAATTTCTACTTCCGATATTCAGCCACAATCCTCGAAACCTGCTCGGGGGTGACATGTCCGTAAGTACGCTCGTTGACCATCACCACCGGAGCCAAACTGCAGGCGCCCACGCAGCGCAGCGTGCCCAGGGTAAACAGGCCGTCGGCCGTAGTCTCTCCCACCTTGATTCCGAGCTCCTCCTCGAATTGCGCCACCACCTTTTCGGCGCCGCGCACGAAACAGGCCGTGCCCATGCAGAAGTTCACCTTGTTGGCGCCCCGGATTTCGGTGGTGAAGTAGTGATAAAAGGAAACAACCCCGTACACCTCGCTCAAGTGCAGCCCCAGCTTTTCAGCCACCGTCTTTTGAACTTCCTCCGGCAAATAGCCGAAAATCTCCTGAGCCTTGTGCAACGTGTCGATCAGCACCCCGCGGCGCGATTCCAGATCGGCCTCGAAACTCAGCCCGCCAATGAACGCTTCCAGCTCGGCAAATCCCGCCGCTGGCAGCGTTTCCACTTGTTCCGCCATCGCTTCTACTCCCGTCTTACTGACTTGACCACCGGGCCCGGAGGCCCCGCACTGTTATTTTTTTCACAAATTCGGTACTCTACCGTGTCGCCCAACCCCCTACAAGGACCCGGCCGCAGGTTTTTTACGGGAGGCGGGCACGGTCACGCTGTTAAAAAGTAAGCTGGGGCCCGGGCCAGGTCCCGGCCACGGCGGCCAGTCCCCACGGCGGGCATGGCCGATTCGCATTGAACTTTGGGCCACACCCTCTAATTTGTTGGCTGTAAGCGTTCCGAAAGGGACCCGGCCAAACGAACCCAAGAGGAAAACGATGCCTGACCAGGCAAAGGACGTGAACTGGGCCGAAATCGTCCACCGCGGCATTGAAACCCAGGAACTGGACTACAAGACCGCCGTCAACTGGAACGAATTGACCCGAGCGCAAAAGGCCAAGTTTGCCCGGCACGCCATGGCCATGGCCAACAGCCGCGGCGGCTTTATCGTCGTAGGGGTCGGAGAGGACCCTGGCGGCAACCCGGTGCTGCGGACGGGCCTGAATCAGGACCAACTCAAGTCCTTCGACCCAAGCACGGTCGGCCAGACGGTCAACCGCTATGCGGATCCGAGCATTGATTTCGACATTGTCCGCCCGGAGGTGGACGGGAAGCGCTACGCCATTTTTGTCATCCGCCCCTTCCACCGCCTGCCCCACGTCTGCAGCGATTCCTGCGGGCTCGAGCTGCAGCAGGGGGTTTTCTACATTCGAACTCAAGACGCGCGCAGCCGGGCGGCCTGCCGGGCCTCCGAACTGCACGGATTGGTCCAGCGGGCCCTGCGAAACCAACGGCAAGTGCTAGGGCGCATGCTCCGCGGCATCCTCTATGAAGGCCGGCAGTTTGCCGAACCCGATGCCGAAGTCGAGTTCCAAAAACAACTGGTCGATTCCCAGATTCTGTGCCGCCAGATCATCGGCCCCCTGACCTTCAAAAACCGCCCCTTTCTGGAGGTGTCCGCCTATCCATCCAAATTCCGCCACGACGATCAGGTCCTGTCCGAAGTTCGCCACGCCGTGGAAATCGCGGTGGTGCCGCCTCTGACCGATTTCACCCTGCTGGACAGTCCCGACCAGCACAGCTATTTCACCAACCAGTCGTTCCTCAGTCGCCCCAAATCCCCCTCGGACAACCCCCGCTTCTGCTTCTGGCAAGCCTTCCAAAGCGGTCTTTTCCACCACATTTCAAGCCTGACCTCGGCTACGGATCCCCGCGCCATTTCCTACCCGCGCCTCATGAGCCGGATCGTGACCGCCACCGCCTTTCTCGGACAACTCTACACCGAAATGGGCCTAGAGGACGACCTGATCACCTTCACGTTCACCGTCATGAATTCGGAAAACTATTTTCTGACCGACGTGCCCAGCGACGAATCCGCCTCCTATCTGTGCTACATCCCGGAAGTGGTCGTGCGGAAGCGCCGCACCGTTGGCGACCTGGCCAGCAGCCCGGAGGACCACGCCCAGAAAGTCATCAAGGAGATTTGCGAGCGCTTCAACGTGGACGCCAGCAAACACTTCGGCCTGCACCAGCGCCTAACGGGCATTCTGCACGGCCAGCAACCGGAGCGTTCCCAACCGGCATCTTGACCAGGGTCACGACGCTTGCATTCGGGATTCCTTCCCGCTATCTTCGACACTGGTGATGGGGCATTGGCAATGAGGGGGGCGTGGCCACCATGAATCCACACAGTGACGGGGTATTTCTCGGTCGTGGCCGATCAGCCATGGTCTATAAGCTGAACGATGGCAGCGACCTACTGGCCCGAAAGGTGTTCACCGGCAGTTCAGCGGCAAACCTGGTCCACCTTCTCTTTTACGGCGCTCCAATGGACTACAGCTGGTGCCCGGCTGCCATCGAGGCGGCCTACTACCGCCGAAAGGTCCTGCAACCCTTGCTTCAATTCTGGTTCGGCGGCCAACTCACCATTGCCGATTCTGTCTGGTATGGGATTGATCCCGAACACCGTTGCTACTACCTGGACACCCGTTTCGTGGCGGGCCGGCCGGCCCGCCTCTATTCACCGTTTCTTTCAAACCAACGCACCGAGATCAGCCACCTCAAAGAGACCGTCCTGCCTCAGCTGCAAGGCCACCTAAACGCGGCGGGCCTAATCGGCACCTTATGGCAGGCAGGCAAGGGCCAACCCTGCGCCTTTCCCAACTTTCTCTGTACGCGGCTCGGCCAGAATGGCGACGATCACTGTTGGACATGGGTCGACACCGAGTCCGGGGTTCCGGCCATCGTCAGCTATCACCTTCCCAGCCTGATTAAAATCTACCTTCCCCAGGCCCTGAAGCGGCGCCGGGTGCTTTTCGACGATCTGGACGCCGACCAGTTCAAAGCCTATTTAGCCCAAAACCGTCAAGCTTTGGAAGAAAGCCTGGGACCAGCCATGTGCCTGGAGCTGACTGACTATGGAGAAAAGCTGATGGCCGCACACAGCCAATGGAGCAGGGAATGCCGGCTAAGCCGGTCGCTCAAGTTCTGCCGGTTCCAAGGCATGATCGACGACGCGGACTACGTCTTCTACCGTCTTCACCCCTTCCGCTGGTACAGATTCCTGCTCGGCCGCCTGGTCTGCTCCCTTCCACTCAAGGCCATCCAAAAACTGAGGCAAGCCTGGCCAAATCTGAGCAAATGGCTCAACCCCATGCCCTGCCTGCTTTTCCTGTTCGGCAGCTTGTTCTCGTCCGCCTACCGGACCCGAATCAGTCGCCGCTATGTGCAAAATTGCATTCAACGCTGGTACGACCTCAGGAGGCTTACCGAGGACCAAAAGCTGGAGTTGGAACGCCAGCTCAGCCAGGGAGATGCCTGCAATTACCTGGCCGACTTCGGGGTGCACCTGGGGCTCAAGCCCCTGGGCTACCTGCTTCGCTTCACCCTGGTGCCACTGCTTTGGAAACTCGGCCTGATCTCGCTGGCTACCAGCGGCATTCTCTTCGTTTTCATGGGAAACATTCTACGCACGGGGTATGCGCTTTGGCGTTGCATTCAATGTGCGGCAAGACGCGAACCCCTGCCCCTGACCGCCTTGATGATCTCAATGATCCCAAGCCTGGGAAGCCTGGCTTTCCCTTGCCAGATGCTGCACACGGCCCGAAAAGGCCACCTGGTCTCCCAGATGATCATCTACGAATCCTTTTCCTCCCTGGCGGCTAAGCTGCCCATCTGGGGTGGGCGAGACACCGGTTGGGACCACCTGCTCAATCGCCTCGCCCATCGCCTGATCGGCATGACTTGGGCCTGATCGAACGACCTCATTCGTCTGGCGTTGCCCTACTCAGCCACCGGCTCGCCTATGATCTGAATGCCACCCACGTACCAGTTAATGCCCTCGTATTTCTGCGGATCACTCTGCAGCTCAGGCAATTTGTGCTTGAAGAGAATCGTCTCTTTCTTCAGCGGCTCGGGATGGACCTTGACGGTCACGGTGTGGACCGTGTCGGTCAATTCGGCTCCCACGGTCAGCCGGGCAATGCGATGGTAAGAGCAGTACTTGTCCATGCGGGGGACAACGCGCTCCTTACCATCAAGGGAAACGGTCAGTTGACCGCAGTCCGGACCGAGCAAATCATAAAAGGCGACCTGCGTGCCCTTGAATTTGAAGGTCAACGATTCCCCGGGCGTAGCAGCCTTGTAGAGCTGGCCGAACCGCGACCGGAAACGCTGGCCGATTCCCGCGGTCATATCCATCTTCTGCCAGTTACCTGAGAGGGTGGCCGCTGACAACGGCAGGGTCTTGGCCTTTTCCCAGTTGTCCTCGCGCATGGGTTTGCCGAGGGGATGCGGACCAGCTTTGCCAGCCCTTTCAATCTTGGGCCAGGATCGGGCAATCGCCTCCTGATAGAGTTGGTGCCCGCTGTCGGTATAGGGATGAACGCCATCCCCGGAGAAGACTATTTTATTGCCTAGGTTGCCAGCATCGCTGGAGTCCTTCTCCAGATCCTGTCCAGCCACCTGCTTCATAGAGCCTTTCTTAGCTTTGAAAACCACCGTGCCCTGAGCAGTCAGACGCGCCACTTCCAGTCCCATATGGATCGAGGGAATCTTGTAGAAGTCCGCCACTTCCTCCATGGCGCTGGCCGAACGCTGAAACTTGCCATCTAGAAGAGTCCTCAGATCCCGCTCGGCTAGCGTGTAGACAAAGAGAATATCCGTCTCGGGATCCGCCTGCCAAATTTGGCGAACGATCCCCTCGAAAGTCTGGTGGATCTGTACCGGCGCTTTGTGGTGATCGTTGACGGCGAACTCGACAAAGACCAGATCCGGCTTGTGAGACAGCACGTCATGCTGTAGACGGAAGACACCCAGGTCCGATCCCGTCCCACCAATGGCTGCGTGGATCTCCTTCACCGTTGCCTGGGGGAACTGTTCTTGGAAATAGTGTCGACTCTTGAGGCGATACCCGCCTTGAGCGGTAATGGAGCCGCCGAAATAGGCGATTGTCACCGTCTTGCCGGCCTGGAGTTTGGCCGCGAAATTAGGCAAGCCACCGCGCACGGTACACTCCACCGCATTCCGTAGCGGCTCGGGAGCGGCCTTTGCCAGCAGCCCTGCCTGCAACACAACCATCAGCGCAACAACAGCTCGAAATCCGACTACTCTCACCACCTGCCTCCTTAGCATTCGTCTCTGTAGAAACTGGCACCCTTGTCTCGCAAAGAACGGATGGACTTTAACCTTGATAAGGGTGACCGCAAACACCGGCGAAAACTTCACAAGGGAGAATACTCCGCCCTAAGCTGGCGTGCTGAAGCCTGAGTTTACAACCGCGTGCGGAGGAGATGGTCCAGCCATAGGTTGTCGGCAAAGAGGCGAATCCAAACCCCATGGCGCTCAACCTTGAAGTCGGGTTCCTCAGTTCAGCTGGTATTGCTTGCCTGCCTCGACCACTTTGACCGAGCGGACCCCTGCCTTCAGCAAAACCTGTTGCAGATTGGCGAGTGCGTCCACCTCGCCGTGCACCAGGTAGACACATTTCAGACGGTCCAAATCCAACTGCCCGACATAGGCCCGGATATCTTCGTAGTCCGCGTGGGCGCTGAAGGTGTTCAATATCTTCACCCTGGCCTTGAGGGGATACTCATTTCCAAAGATCTTGACCGTCGGCTTGCGGTCGGCCAGAGCCCGGCCCAGGGTGTTTTCGGCCATGTAGCCGACAATCAAAATCGTATTGGCCGCTTCGGCTACATTGTTCTTGAGGTGATGGAGAATGCGGCCGGCCTCGCACATGCCGCTGGCCGAGATAATAATGCAGGGCTCGGAGCGCTCGTTTAGCGCTTTGGACTGACTAAGGTCGGTCACATAGTGCAGCTTCTCAAAGCCGAACGGGTTCAGATGATGGTCGATGAACCCCTGCATGACCTTCTCATTGTAGCACTCTTGATGGACTCGGAAGATACTGGTGGCATTGACAGCCATGGGACTGTCTACGAAAATGTCCACATCGGGAATTTTGTTGTCATCCTTGAGCAGATGCAAAAAGTAGATCAACTCCTGGGTGCGCCCCACGGCAAAGGCCGGAATGATCACCTTGCCACCCCGGTGGATGGTTTCCCGGATGACTTCCCCGAGCTGGTAACGGGCCGCCGAAATCGGGTCGTGAAGACGATTGCCGTACGTCCCCTCGCAAATCAGATAGTCAAGGGGGGGCAGCACATCGGGAGGCGAAACGATCGGCATGCCTGGCCGGCCCAGGTCTCCCGTGAAGGCCACCCGGCGGCTCTCCCCGTTCAGGCGAATGTCCAGCTGAACGAGAGAAGATCCCAAGATGTGTCCGGCGTTGAGAAACTGGCAGCTAATGCCATCGGCAACCGGAAAGGGCCGATGGTAACTCAGGGTGATAAACCGTCCCAGGGCGGCCAGCACATCCCGCTGATCGAAGAGAGGCGGATACGCGAACTTGCCGGTCTCGTTCCGCTGTATGTACTCATAGTCCCGGGCCATGATGAAGGCCGTGTCGGTCATGATCAGGTTGGCGATGTCCCGGGTGGCGGTGGTGCTGTAGATGTTTCCTTCGTAGCCCTGCTTGACCAGCATTGGCAGATTACCGCAATGATCGCAATGCCCGTGGCTGAGAATGGTCGCCTCGATGCTGGCCGGTTCAAAGGGAAACTGGCAATTCTTTTCGTAGGATTCGGCTCGGCGCCCCTGAAACAAGCCGCAGTCCAACAAAATGCGCTTGCCGTTGATCTGAAAGAGGTGCTTGGATCCCGTGACTTCTTCCGCAGCCCCGAAGGACTGAAACGACAGTTGCATATCCGGCCTCCATTCCAGGCCAGGCCCCGCGCCCGGCCCTAGAATGAAGGTAGGTGAAAGGACTATAAATGGCAAGGGGGGCGGGCCATTTGTCCGCCTCCGTCTGACGTCTACAGATCCTCGCCGCGCAGCCAATCCAGCATTTCGGGAGAAAGCGCCTTGATCTCGGCGACGGTGGCCTCCACTCCCGACGGCATGGACAGGGTGGCGCCCTGGCTACAGCCAATGAGCAAGCGTCCCAGTGGGGCATCGTAGGAAATCATATTGTGCTCCGGGTTGCTGTCCCACAGCCCCAGCACGTGCATCAGGCGCTGCTCGCCATCCTCCTGGCGCAGAAGCACGGAACAACCAGGCGTGACGGTGATCGGCTGGCCGACGTCGCCGAAGTCCGTGCCTCGAATCTCGTGCAGCGCCTCCTCGAGTTCGCCGCGCCGGGCACCAAGCAGGCTCTGCTCCTCCTTGGCCGCCTTGTATTCGGCATTCTCACGCAGATCCCCATAGCTGCGGGCGTGGGCGATCGCCCGGCTGTTGGCCGGAATCTTGACGTTGATGATCTCCTCCAACTCTTGGCGGCGGATCTCGTAGCTGCGCATGGAGGTCAACTTCGGCAGCGCTTTGCGCGTCACCTTTTTCGACTTCTTCTCCACCAGGGCGCGGGCGTGAGGATATAGACGGACTAAGCGCACCAGCAGACTTTGTTGTTCGCCGTTGCTGAGCAACGGCATGCCGCGGGTGCAACGGACCAGCGAGGCAATGGCGTTTTCGTCGCCGTCCTTGACGATGAATCGCTGAAAGTCCTTCTCCTCCAAGAGGCACTTCTTCAGATCATGGTGGGCCTTCAGAAAAGAACCGGCCACCGGCTTGGCCAAGGTTTTGAAAATCAACTGATGGTCGGTCAGGACATCGCGTTCATCGCGCCCGCTCTTCCACAGCCACATAAGGCCGTCCGAACGAATATGGCCGCCATCAATCTCGGTCAGGACCGCCCGGACCAAGGTTTCCACCGCCCCTTCCACGTTGGCCAGAACCCGCTCCACCCCCGTCCAGAGACGCAGGGGCAGCTGAGTGACCATCGAGGCCATCCTCTCCTGGCCAACCGTATCCAGAGTGGCAGCGTACCAGAACGGCTGCAGGCGCCCCGGCATGCGGTCGCAAACCCAGGCAAACAGCTCACGGTCGTGCCAGTAGATGTTCTCGGGCTCCACCTGCCTCATGGCCTCCGGCAACCACTCGCTTTTGGAGGCCAGTTTCCAAAGCAGCGCAACCGACTGGCAGAAATTCTCGCCATGGTCCGTCCGGCCAGCGGCCATCGCCCAGATCCTGGACAGGTTTTCCACATCCCCTTCCAGACACTCCAACTCTTTCATGTCGCGAAGCAGTTCAGTCAATTCGGTTATGCTTCTAGCCTCACCCCAGCGCCTGCCGGTTTCTTCCTCGGCAACCGCAACCAGCGGACCCTTTCCCGCCAGACAGGTTTTGACCGCCTCCTCCTCGGCAATCTGGCCACCCAGGATCGCCATCAGGACCTCTTCCTGATTGGTCGATGCCATGACAAGCGATTGGCGCAACCGGTCGGCCGCGTCGGAACTGGCAGCCAGGGCGTCCCAAGCCAGGGTTTTGTCAAGAAGCTTGGCCAAGGCCGAATCCGGCAAGACCAGGCCAACCGTATTCAACGCCGTGTCCAAGGCCATCTCCAAAGGGCGATCCGAATCGAAACGCACCTCATTGAAAATGCCATCGATCTCCACCACGGTCAGCACCCCACGCCCCGAAATCCAGCAACGGCTCCCCTCCTTCAGCTCGGAAAACAGCTTCAGGCGCCGCGAAATGGTCACCATATCGGAATCCTGATCGTGAATTCCCAAGGCCGCAATCATGCCGGCCGGATCCATGTAGTCGGCGAACTGCCGCCGCACCAGAGCGGCCACCTGGTCGCGGAGGCACTGGGTATCCAGACCCACGCGCATGGCCCGCCCCACAAAATCCAGCTCAGCATCGCTGAGATTGGCACGGTCGAAAATTTCCAGAACCAGGTCGAGACCGGACTGCCAGCTATTGCGGACCTTGACCGGCCAGGTCGGGAAGGACTCCGCCGCGGCCGAATCCATGGCGGCGGCCAGAAGCGCCCGGCTCTCGGGGTTGCCTTCGGCCGCTTCCATGAAGTGTTCTTCCAGGGTCGGCAAATCCTTCCAGAGCATAATCTCGTTGGTCATGGTCAATTCCAGTTGATTTCCAGGGCAGTGCAATCATGGGCAAAAGTTGGGTAAGCTAAGCCGCCACCAGGCTTTTTCAACCGTGGGGGATATTCCGGCAGCCCCACTGGCAAGATTGCCTCAGCCATGTACATTGCGGACTTGTTTTTAAATGCAGGGGGGTTTGCCGCCCTGCTTGGTTGCCAATCGTGCCCAAACTTAGAAACGGATCGAAAACTATGCTAAACGCCGTTATCCCAATGGCCGCCGCACAGCCAGCCGCCACGGGGCCCCAGGGGCTCATCGCCCAGTTCTTCCCCTTCATCATCATCTTTGCGATCATGTACTTCCTCATGATCCGACCGCAGCAGAAAAAGGCCAAGGAGCACCAGGCCCTGCTGGGTCGACTCAAAGTGGGGGACAAGGTCATCACCAACGGCGGCATCCACGGGACCATCTCCGGTGTTCAAGAGCGCACCGTCCGGGTGGAAATCGCCAACAAGGTGGAGATGACCTTGAACCGCGGCGCCATCGCCCAAGTCATCGAAACGGAAACCAAATAACGGGGAAAGGAGTTCGGGAGGATGAAGAAATCACTCATCTGGCGTTTTGTCATTACAGCGGTCATCCTGGGTGCTTGGCTGTATTCCATGTTCCCGTTGAAGGACCAGGAGTTTGTGACCACCTTCGAAACGCTGGCCGCCGCCAAGGTCGCCAAGCTGCGGGCGGCCCAACTTCAGACCGCGGATCAGGTCAAGGCCCTCGAAGAACGTCTGACCGGCATCGAAGATAAAGCCAGCCAGGCCTACAAAAACCTCGAGACCGAGCTGGCCGCCGCCAATACCGCCGCGGCCGCGGCCGCCAAGCCTGTGGCCGACTACGAGGCCCTGACGACCACCGCCCAAAAGCTTCTGGCCGACAACCCGACCCTGGCCCCCTACTTGGCCTACAAGCAGGCCGCCCGGGGCGACGATACCCAGCTGCCGATCCGCCTGAACGAGTTCATCACGGTTCCCACCCAGCGCAACGCCTCCAACAACATGGTCCTCAGCCACGTCCGGGCCAAGAGCGCCGGCAAGCTGCGCCTTGGGCTGGACTTGCGCGGCGGCACCGAATTCATTATCGGGTTCGACAAGGACAAGCTGCCAAGCGGCAGAGAGGTGATCGATGTCCGCGACCAGATCATCGAGATTCTCCGCAACCGCGTCGACGTCATGGGCGTGGTCGAACCTGAGATCAAGCCTGTGGGCCCCACCTCCATCTCCCTGCGCATGCCCAGCGTCAGCGAAGATGACAAGGCCGACATCCGCCGCACCATCACCGAGGCGGCCACCCTGCATTTCTATCTGGTCCACGAAAACAGCGACCAGCTGGCCGCCTCTTTCCGCGCCGACCCCAAGGCGTTCAAAGCCCCTTCCGGCTACACGATGCGGGAGGTCGAGCATGAGCGCAACGGCGAAGTCTCCACTGAAATCCTCTTCGTGAAAAGCAAGGCCGAAGATCTCAAGGGCGAACAGGTCGCCAATGCCTACGCCACCTTTGACGAACTTGGCAACTATGCGGTCAGCCTGGAGTTTGACTCCCGGGGTGCCCAGCGCTTCGCCGCCATCACCTCCGCCAACGTCAACCGGCGACTGGCCATCGCCCTGGACGAAAAAGTCTACAGCGCTCCCAATATCCGCGAAGCCATCACCGGCGGACGCGCCCAGATCAGCGGCAACTTCAGTCCAGAGGAAGCCAGGCGGCTGGCCGGGGTCATCGAATCCGGCAATCTGCCCGTGAATATCAGCATCGACAGCGAATTCGGCACTGACCCGACCCTGGGGATCGATTCCATCAAAAGCGGCACCAACGCGGCCATCTTCGGCCTCCTGGCCGTCCTGGTCTTCATGATTGTCTACTACCGGATCGCCGGCCTCATCGCGGTCAGCGCCCTGGCGGCCAACCTGCTGCTGGTTTTCGGCACCCTGACCTTGACCGGCGCCACCATCACGCTGCCCGGCATTGCCGGCGTGGTGCTGACCATCGGCATGGCCGTCGACGCCAACGTGCTGATCTTCGAGCGCATTCGCGAAGAGCTGCTCAACGGCAAGACCATCGGCAACGCCCTCAACTCGGGCTACAGCCGCGCCTTTATCACCATCATCGACTCCAACCTGACCACCCTGCTAACCGCCCTTATTCTCTACAAGTTCGGAACCGGGCCGGTGCGCGGTTTTGCCGTCACCCTGAGCATGGGCATCGTAGCCAGCATGTTCACGGCCCTGTTTATGACCCGGGCCATATTCGATCTGCTCCTCTACAAAGGCTGGCTGCAGAAGCTGGGAATGGCCACGCTGTTCAAACGGCCGAACGTTGACTTCCTCGGCGTTCGCCGTCTAGCCATGGGTGCCTCCATCCTGCTGATCGTGCTCTCCCTTGGCACCGCCCTCATCCGCGGCGGCGACGGCCTGAGCATCGATTTCACCGGCGGCACCGAGATCACCTACCGCAGTACTTCCGGAACCCTTCCGGAAGTCAAAGACATCCGGGAGAAGCTGGCACCAACCCGCTTCAGCAACAGCCGCATCGGCTACAAGTTCTCGGCCCAACAGGAAAGCCGCCTGTTGGAGCTGGTCATGCCGGAGTCCACCAACCAGACCGACTTCAATCCGGACGAGCTGACCGGGATCCTGCGGGCCGCCTATCCGGAAGCCAAGTTCGAGCACGCCCAGACCAACAGTGTCGGCGGCCTGGTGGGGGCGCAGTTCCAGAGCAAGGCCATTTGGGCGGCGGTTCTGGCGGCGATCGGCATCATTCTGTACATCTCCTTCCGCTTCGAGGTGGCCTACGGGGTGGCGGCGGTCATCGCCCTTCTGCACGACGTCATCATCGCCGGCGGCATCTACCTGCTCTGCGGCCGCCAGCTTTCGCTTCCGGTACTGGCCGCCCTGCTGACCATCATGGGTTACTCGCTGAACGACACCATCGTGGTCTTCGACCGCATCCGCGAGGATCTGACCCTGCACAAGAAGAAAACCTATCGCGAGATCATCAACCTGAGCATCAACCAGACGCTGTCGCGGACGGTGCTGACCTCCCTGACCACCCTCCTGGTCGTGGCCACCCTGTTCCTCTTCGGCGGCGGGGCCATCAACGACTTTGCCCTGGTGATGCTGGCCGGCGTGGTCGTGGGCACCTACTCGTCCATCTTCATTGCCAGCGCGGTGGTCGCCTCCTGGCACAAGCGAGCGGCCCAGATCAAGGAAGCCTGATCCCGGCTCTCTCCTAAATCATCAAGCCCGGCCATCCGTTCGGACGGCCGGGCTTCTTTTTGGAATTGCGCCTCGGGCCAATAAGTTTCGCGGGCTGGACAGTGTCGGCGGACTCAGCCGCGAAAGCGGTCCATCAGGCGGAGCACCTGCTCCCGGACAAGGAAAAGAGCCTGTCGAAAATCCGCAAGCCGTTTCGGATCCAGGGTTCCTTTGGCTCGGACCTTGGCCGCGGCGGCCACGGCCCCGTCGAAGTAGACCAAGGCCCGCTTGAGACAAGCGACAACGAACCCGGCTTCCATGACCCCGTCGTAAGCCAATCCGTTCAGGGCCCCAGCCAATTTGATTCCCAGAGTCTGGGTTTCGAAAAGCATATCGTGCAAGTCCGCGTCACCATCCTGGCCGAGGAGCCCATGGTCCTGACAGTAGTGCCATAAGCCCATGGACAAGGCATGGGTCAAATCCACGAGCGGATGAACCACGCGCCCCTCGGCATTCAGAATCCAATCCACGCCCTCGGTCAAAGGATTGGGTTGGGCCTCGGGCAAATCCGCCGGATTCATCGGATCCACCAGGCGGCCGTGGCTTCGGCTCTCCTGATCCATGGCCTCTTCCAGCCAAATCCACCCCATCTCCCGGGCAATGATCCGATCCCGATCCGGTTCATCCATATACTGCTCAAGCAGCCTGGAAAACCGGTCGGCCCGAGCATCGGCCTCACGCAAATGCCTTTCCCAGGCAAATTCGTCCATCGACTCGCCACGATCCTGATCAGGCAGCCGGGCCGGTTTAAGGTTGTGCCGGCCCAACCAACTCTCCAACGCCCGGTGATTGGCATCCACCTGCCGGCCTTCTTCGTGCTTTGACATGCTCCAATAAGGCTCGGATATGATCAGCCGGAAATGGCTGGCCTCGATCACCACGCGTCCGTCACGACGGCTGAACCACTCGAGGTGCAGGCAATTCCCCCTGTGCTCCGGGACGGCTTTACCAGCCAGCCTCATCTCGTTTGCCTGTTTGAGAGAGACATCCAGCACCCGGATTTTGCGCGACGCGGTCATCTCCCCGGCCACTCCCCCTTGCATCCCATGCAGGTGGACATTTTCCCCCATCTGCGGGTGGGGATTGTCAAAGCTGAGCTTGCAGCCAGCTACATCGCGCAGGCAGTTTCCGGTCAAAGACAATTCCACGGCTTCGTCGCGCCCGAGCAACCACAGGCGCCCCGAGATCCTTCCCTTGATCCGGTTGTCGATCTCCCCCTTGACAATGCTTTTGCCTAACCGCCAGGCCACCTGTCCATCCCCTGTGCTACATATTTGCCTGTCCCGTCCCCCACCCGGGCCCTGACGTGCTAACCCGCCAGCCCTCTGTGGAACCAGTCCCTACTTGAACCTAAGACGCTTTGAAATAAATATCCACTGCCTTGAGCATTTGATTTCGGTCATTTCTCCGCAATCTTAGCCCCTCGAATAGTCGTCCGCAGTCCACCCCACCTGAACCCCTGAACCCCTGAACCCCGAATGCCCCCGACCCGCCATTTTCTGGGCTGGCACCAGCCCATCCTAAAGCTAGGCACTGACCATCTCACCGGTGGCTGGGAAGGCGGCCCGCTGGACCTGAGCGACCTTCTGGTGGTGGTTCCGACCCGCCAAAGCGCCCGCCGCTTGCGGGAGCAGCTGGCCGCGATCGCGGCCAAACGGCAAACGGGAGTTTTGCCTCCCCTGACCGTCCCCCCCGAATACTTCATCGCCAGCAGCGGGGTTTCACCCATCTCGCGGGCCGAAAGCCTCGTCCTGATGGCCGATGTCCTGCTGAAACTGGAACCCCGGCGCCTGCCCAATCTCTTTCCCGCACAGGTGCAAACCGCCTCTGCCGACCTCCACTGGGCCCTGGGTGCGGCCGAACAACTTTGCGACCTCAGAACCCTGCTGGCGGAAACCTCTCTGAGCATCTCGGATGCCGCTGCCCGGCTGGCCGAAGCCTTTGCGGATTCGGACCGCCACGGTCCCGACCGCTGGCAGGAGATGGAGATGGTCGAGACGCACTATCTGGATAGACTGGAGAAACTGGGTCTGAACGATGCCACATTGCTCCGGCAACAAGCACCCCAGGCCTTCACTCTGCCGGCGGGTATCCGCCGAATTCTGCTAATCGGAGTGCCCGACCCCACCCCCTTGGCCATCGCCATCCTGGAAAACCTGGCCGAAACGGTCCCAGTGGAGGTCTGCATCCACGCCCCGCAGGACCTTGAGGACTGCTTCGACGACTGGGGCAGACCCAACGAAGACTCGTGGACAGGCCGCCCAATCCAGATCCGCGACGAGCACGTCGTTCTGGTTCCCAAGCCCCAGGATCAGGCCCGGCAGGTCGTCAAGCTTCTGGATGCCGGCCTTCCCGTCGGCGACTTGGCCGTCGGCGTCCCGGATGAGGAGGTAACCCCGCATCTGGAGCGCGAGCTAAACCAGCGGGCCCTCAAGGCCTTCAATCCGGCCGGAAGGCCGGTCGCCGGACATGCCTTTTTCCACCTCCTCACGCAAATCGGCCGACTTCTGGCCACGGACTCCTACGAGGCCGCCAGCGCCCTGCTGCGCAATCCGGATCTGCTGGACTACCTGACGGCCAAACAAACCAACGCCACCCTCGACACGGCCCGCCTGCTGCGCCAACTGGACAAGCTCCAGAATGCGCACCTGCCGCCCACCTTTGCGGCGTTGCGCCGGTGGAGCCAACAAGCCAGCAAGGACGGCCGAATGACCGAGCTGGCCGCAGCCGTTGCCGAACTCGACCAGCTTCTTCGACCTCTGAACGCTCCCGGTTTTGTCAAGAGCATCTTTCAAACCCTGGAGACAATTTACGCCAACCGCACCCTGAACCCTTCAGTCGAACGGGACCGGGATTTCGTCCAGGTCGCCACCGCCCTTTGCGAGCCGCTCTTCCAGCTGGACAGCCCTCTGATCGAATCCATCGTCGATTCGGCCGCAGCGCGTGCCGATCTCATGATCCGCCTGCTGGGCAGAGTCCGCATCTACCCAGAACAGACCGGAAACCATCCGGACATCGACCTGGAAGGCTGGCTGGAGCTGCACTGGAACGACGCCCCTCATCTGATCCTGACCGGGTTCAACGAGGGCCGGATACCCGATTCGGTGGTCGGCCACCCCTTTTTGCCGGATTTGGCCCGCCGGGCCTTGGGTCTGAGCCACAACAGCCGCCGCCTGGCCAGAGACGCCTACCTGCTGTCGGCCATGCTCGCCTCCCGCAACCACGAAGGCAGCCTCTGCCGCATTGTCCTCGGCAAGACCTCGGCGCGAAACGACGTCATCAAGCCCTCCCGCCTGCTCTTTTTCTGCCCGGACGATATTCTGGCCGAGCGGGTGCAGCGGCTTTTTGGAGAGGTTCACCAAACCGCCGACACCCCGCCGTGGAATCGCGCCTGGAAACTCTGCCCCCAGGCGCGACCAGCGCCGGACCACCTGTCGGTCACCGCTTTCCGAGACTACCTGCAGTGCCCATTCCGCTTCTACCTCAAACGGGTGCTGGGCATGACCCCCCTCAACGACCGGAAAGCCGAACTGGACAGCATGGACTTTGGCAATATCTGCCACCAGGCCCTGGAGCAATTCGCCAAGGATCAGTCCATCCGCAACTCAGCCGACACCGCGGAAATCGCCGACTACCTGAGCGCCCAGGCCGATATGCTGGCACGCACCACCTTTGGCCCAGCCATTCCCACCGCCGTCTTTATCCAGCTGGAATCCGTCAAGCAGCGTCTGCGGGCCGCGGCCAGGGTACAGGCCGATCTGCGCGCCCAGGGCTGGCAGATTCTCCACGCGGAGTACAAGCTGGGCGACGGCCACGGAGTGGACTTTCACGGCATCAGGCTCAAGGGGGTGGTCGACCGGATCGACCGCCACGCCAATGGCCTGGTCCGCATCCTGGACTACAAGACATTCGACACCCCGAAGTCCCCCCAGGACACCCACTTGGCCTCTTTACCCACAGCCCTGGCCGACCAGTTCCCCGCCGGACACTGGGCCCGGTGGGATCTGACCAACAGCAAGGGCAAGACCAAGCCCATGCTCTGGCGGGACTTGCAGCTACCCCTTTACCTGACCCTGCTGCGGGACCGCTTCGGACCGGAGATCCAATGCGGCTATTTCGTCCTGCCCAAGGCGGTCTCCGACACCAAAATCGATCTCTGGCAGCCCCTTCCCTGGGACCTGATCCAGGCCTGCGAAACCTGCGCGGCCGGCGTCATCCAGGCCATCGCCTCAGGAGTCTTCTGGCCACCGTCCGAATCCGTGCACTTCGACGATTTCGAATCCCTCTTTTTCCATGGCGCGGCCGACAGCGTAGATAGTTCTTTTGTAAATGGTGAACCGTGATGGGAGAGGAGAGTCTCATACACGGCGGACAAGCACGGCCGACAACGGATAACGGACAACGGACCACATGCCAAATCAGCACGAAATGATTGCAGCCTCGGCAGGATCGGGCAAAACCTTTGCCCTGGCCAGCCGCCTGATCAGGCTAATCGCGCGCGACCGTCGCCCCCAGCGGATCATTGCCCTGACCTTCAGCCGCGCCGCCGCCGGAGAGATCTTCGACAAACTGGTCACCCGCCTGGCCGCCGCCGCCCAGAGCCCGCAAAACGCCCGAAAGGAGGCGGTGGCCAATCTGCAGATGCCGGACCTGACCCAAGGGGATTTCAAGCAGATTCTGCGCGACGTGATCACTAGCATGCACCTGAGCCCCATCGGCACCCTGGACTCCTTCTTTGTCAGGATTCTGAAGGCCTTCCCTTTCGAATTCGGCATTACCGGCTCGTTTGCCATTCTCGACGACCACGCCCTCAAAATCGAACGCGACCGCCTCTTCCGCGACGTGCTCCAAACCGGCCACGACGACCCATCCCGGCTTCACTTCCTGGAGGCTTTCAAGCGCGCCACCTTCGGCACTCAGCTGAAAAGTGTCTGGACTAGCCTGGATGCCTTCACCAAGCAAACCCACTACCATTACCTGGAGGCCCCCGACCCAAGCCTCTGGGGAAGACCTGAAGCCATCTGGCCGGACGGCTGCCCATGGCTGGACGGCACCCCTGCGGACGCGACGGCCGAAGCCGAAGCCCTGCGAAACGTGATCAGGGGAGGCGACTACAACCCGTCCAACCAAACGTTCGACCCCTATCCGGACGATGTGCGCCAACGCTGGGAAACCTTCATCCGCCTGGCCGAATCCTTCACCCCCCAGTCAGCCGCCACCCTCTCCAACCTGAGCAGCGCGGACAGCTATCTGCTGGATCGTCTGCTGACCATCGTCCCCGACCTGCAAGCGGGCCAGGCCTTCCTCAAGATCGGCCGCTTCGAACTTTTCCTGGGACCGGACTTCTGCCAGCATGCCTACGCGCTGCTCCGACACATCGTTCGCTGCATCCTGGAGACCAAATTCGAGAGCACCCAGGGCCTCTACGAGATTCTGCACCGCTACGAAACGGCCTATGCCAAACGCCTGCGCCAAGCCGGAAAACTGACCTTTTCGGACGTGACCGTGCTGCTGGCCAATGCGGGGGACGACGACGGCCCCATGCTCACCCTCAACCCCAGCGCGGCCGTCAACCGCCTGGATATCGACTACCGCCTGGACGGCCAGTTCGACCACTGGGCCCTGGACGAATTCCAGGACACCTCGCGCCGGCAGTGGCAAGTGGTCCGCAATCTCATTGACGAAGTCGTCCAGGACACCTCCGAAACCCGCTCGTTCTTCGCGGTCGGCGATGTCAAACAGGCCATCTACGGCTGGCGCGGCGGGGATTCCTCCCTGATGGGAGAAATTCTGGAGGAATACAACCAGGAGTCGGACGGCCCCATCGCCACCAGCACCCTCAGCCTTTCATGGCGCTCCAGCCAGCGGGTTCTCGACGCCGTCAACGGTGTCTTCGCCAGCCTCGACCGCATCCCCGACCTCCCCGAAGCCGTGCGCGAACGCTGGAGGGACAAGACCGTCTGGCACCCCCACCAGGCCGCCTTGGACAAGCCAGGCTATGCCACCCTGCTGGAGGTGCCCTACGAAAAAGGCGCCAGCGCCGCGGAGGCCAAGGAAAAGCGCTACCGGGCAATGGTCTCCCAACTCCAGAGGACGCGCCCCTGGCAGCATGGTCTGTCCACGGCAGTCCTCGTTCGGGGCAACAAGACCGGACGCGAAGTGGCCGACTACCTACGGCAGCACGGCATCCCGGTGGCATGGGACGGCGACCTGGCCATCGCGGACAACCCGGTCGTGGCCGCCTTTCTCTCCCTGCTGAATTTCGCCGAACACCCCGGTGACACCTTCGCCTGGCAGCACCTGCAGATGACGCCGTTGAGGACCTATCTGCCCGGGACCGGCACCCAGGCCAAAAGTCGAACCTGCCGGGATCTGTTGCGCCTCCTTTATGCCGGAGGCTTCGAGGCCGTCATCCAAACCTGGTGGCAAAAGGTTCAGTCATCCTGCCAAGACGATCCCTTCACCAACAAACGCATGGACGAACTGCTCGAGGCCGCCCGTGTTTTCGATGCGGACGGCAATCGCAACGGCCTGGACTTTGTGGAATTCGTCAAGTCCTACACCGTCCGGGAGCACCCCTCCGACCGCCTCGTCCGGGTCATGACCATGCACCACAGCAAGGGCCTCGGCTTCGATGTCGTCATCCTGCCCGAACTGCAACCAGCAAACGGAAGCGGCATGACCAGCCTGGGGCAGCTGGGCGTCAGCATCGACTTGCCTCGGCACGGACGGCAAGCCAATTGGGTGCTGGACATGCCCCAGACGAAGGTTGTCCAGGCCGATCCGGTGCTCAACGACCATCTGCAGCGCCGACAGGAATCCGCCTGCTTCGAGGAACTCTGCCTGCTCTACGTGGCCATGACCCGCGCCAAGCACGCCCTCTACATGATTGCCTCCCAGCCCGGCCCTTCCTCGAAATCCATCCACATGGCCACTGTGCTCAGCGCCTGCCTGGCAACCGCTGCCGCGCCCCGCCAACAGGATGGGGCCGCCGTACTCTACGAAGACGGCAAGCCGGACTGGATCCGGACCATGCCCCCCCCGCAAGAAACATCACCGGAGGTGTCCTCCCCCTGGCTGACCGTCCCTGTCGAAACCGCCCTGCCCCGGCGGCAGCGCTTCCGGAGGCGTCTGCCCTCCGCCCACGCCGAGAGCGGAGTGAACGCGGCCAGCCTCTTCGCGGCCAAATCCCGCCGCCGCCTTGAATTCGGCAGCGCCCTCCACGCCCTATTCGAGCAAACCGAATGGGCCGACTCCGAGCCGCCCGAAGCCGTCATCCAACGCTGGCGCAAAACAATCTGCCTGCACCCGAGTGTAGCCGACGCGGTCGAACTGGCCTACCGGCAGGCATTGGCCTTTCCCCAAGTCCGGAGCGCCCTCCTCAGGCCCGACACCCCAACCCCCATCCTCTGGCGGGAAAAGCGCTTCGAAATGATTCTGGACGAGGAATGGATCTCGGGCACCATCGACCGCGCCGTCATCTGTCTGGACCCCGATGGCAAACCCGCATCCGCCAGCATCCTCGACTTCAAGAGCGACCGCGTCCAATCCCCTGACCAAACCGCCCAGGCCGCGCAGCGCTACGCCCCCCAGCTGCACCTCTACCGCCGCGTTCTCTCCCGCCTCACCGGCCTGCCCACGGACCGCATCGCCGCCGATCTCCTCTTCACCAGCACCGGTCAGGTCGTCCGGTCAGCATTGCCATAGTTATGGCCTTGGCAGCATTCATGACGCTGCCGCCGCCCGTAACCAACAGGGCCTTCCGACCTTTCTCGCTGGTGACTTCACCAAGACGCGACAACACACCCACACCAAAGATAAGATGAGTGGTCACAGCACCGTAAAGTTCGCGAAGACGACGTAGATCAGGAATACGGTCGCCACCAGCCCCCCCCCGCATAGCTTCGCATATTTCCAGGGAGTCATATCGACCGCCTTCACGTCTTTCTGCACGAATTCATACTCAAGCGGCCTGATCTCGCCAACAATCAGCATCAGGATTACCAGATAAGAGAACACAAGCCCCAGAAAGTGGTAGTCGTGCATGGACGCGACGACCCGATCGAACGGCGGAACAAAGTATCCAACCGCGATCACGAGAAAGCCGGCAATGAGTCCGACCTTGGCCGCAACAGGAGGCACCCTCTTGGAGAGCATGCCGGTCAGGACCACGGCGAAAATGGGAATGAAGTACAAGCCGTTCATCTTCTGGAGATATGAAAAAATACTGGTGGTCTGGGCCAGAAGGGGTGCGATACACATCGCCGCTCCAGCCACGATCCAGCCGAAGACCTTCCCTGACCGGACAACCTGCTCTTCGGACGCCTCCTTCTTGAGAACGCTCTTGTAAAGGCCAAGACTGAAGAGGGTGCAGGAGCTGTTCAAGGCCGAGTTGAAACTTGACAGGATGGCGCCGATCATGGCGGCCGCGAAGAAACCAGTCAAAGGAGGTGGCAATACCGTGTTCACCAGTTTCCCGTAGGCATGATCCGCCTTGATGCCTTCGTGGGCGAACAAGCCGAACGCAATAATGCCGGGAAGCACCAGATACATCGGACCAATAAGCTTGAGGGCTCCGGTCAGCAACACCCCCTTCTGCCCTTCGGCCAGACTGCTCGCCCCGAAGGTCCGCTGAATGATCTGCTGATTGGTCGTCCAGTAAAAAAGATTCAAGAGCAGAATGCCGGAGAAGACCGTTCCGAACGGCACCGAAGAGGCCGCCCCTCCAACCGAGTTGAACGTTCCCTCTGGAAGTTCGGCCAGTTTGCCGATCCCGGACATGAAACCGTCCCCTCCCAATGCGGACAGACCGAAGTAAGTGATCATGAAGCCGCCGGTGAGCAACCCGACCCCGTTCAGCGTATCGGATACGGCAACGGTCCGCAGCCCCCCGAACAATGCGTAGATGGATCCCACCATGCCCACCACCCAAACGATCAGCCAGAGAGCTGCTGCATCAGACTGGATGCCAAGAATGGCTTTGACATCCAAGATGCCGATCATTCCGGTCGCCCCTGTGTAAAGAATAATCGGCAAAAGGATACCGACATAGGCAATCAGGAAGATCAGATTGGTAATCACCTGGGTCTGGTGGTCGAACCGTATCTCCAGATATTGGGGCACAGTCGCCACCCCGCTCTTCAGGAAGCGCGGCAAAAAGAAAAGAGCCATGGCCACCAGGGCCACCACGGCAACGACTTCCCACACCATCACGCACAAGCCATCCTTAAAAGCAGAACCGTTCAGGCCCACCATTTGCTCGGTGGATAGGTTGGTTAGCAGCAACGACCCCGCAATCAGGGGGAAAGTCAAGCTGCGCCCGCCCAGGAAGTAGCCGCTGGAGGTATGATGGTCATCCTTGCGCGTGATGACATACGTCAGAACAGCCACCAAACCCGTGAAAAACAGAAACGATAGAATGGTCATGGCCCCTTTCCTCCATCCAAACCAGGGTTGCTCTCTGCCCTGTGTAACAATACCACGGCCCTCCGCTTGTTCCGAATTCTCGCCAATACCGGCCACCGTGATGCCAGCCATGGCTGTCCTCACCGCCACAGATGCTTGGTGTCAGCTGGATGCCTTCAAAACCGAGGACGGGGCGACTTTCAGGCGGGATGTTATGGGGCCAGCATCTGAATGATCGCGCCGGGTGTCAAACGGACGATCAGGAAGATGATGGTCAGCTCTTGGTAACCCGGCATGGCAGGACTCGTTGTTCTGGGTTGTGGGTAAGCTGGGACCCTCCCGCTTCGCCGGTTCTTCCTTTCCAGTATTCTTCCCAAAAGGATGCTGGCCTCGCGGAGAGCAATCATAGGCACGGCGAGACATACCATACTGAAAGGAGCATGGGCGCTGCTTCCGCCCAGAACAAACGGAAGAGCGGCAAAGAGGAGGAAGTTCCGGCGCGAAGCAACACTCCCTCTCGTCTCTCGTTCCTCGCTGCAAGGAACGAAACGAGCCCGAATGTGATAATCGCCACGGCCACTCAGACTTCACTCTCGATCCAGAGCCTGCTCCCCCTCAAACTTCGACGATGGCGCAGGACTTGTCCGACTCCCAGACCATGACGCGGCTGACCAAGAGGCGTTCGTCCAGCTTCCGCATCATGCGGTCGGCCTCGGTGAGAATGTAGAGGGCGATGTTCTCGGCGGTGGGGTTTAGGTGGTCGAAGGGAGGGATGGTGTTGACGTCCTGGTGGTCCAGGGTGTCGGCGATCTCGTTGATCACCTGATCCAAGGTTTTGAAATCGACCACAAAGCCGTCCCCGTCCAGACAGTCGGCCGAGACGAACACCCGAACCCGCCAGTTGTGGCCGTGCACGTTCTCGCATTTGCCGCGGTAGTTGCGCAGATGGTGGGCGGCGGAAAAGAAAGTCTCGCGATAGACCGAATATTTCATGGCGGACCTCGATCGCATGGTGGAATGGCGGGAATGGTGGGCCCGGCAGGACTTGAACCCGCGACCGGACGATTATGAGTCGTCTGCTCTAACCGACTGAGCTACAGGCCCACACAAAGGCAAGGGGTGTAGTATGCCATCCACAGGGTGATTTTCAAGGCTGGAGACGCCTTGAAAGTGTGAATAGCGATTGGTGAATTGTGGTGTCGGGTTTCGGTCATTCGTGATCGACCTGGTGAGAGGTGCCGGATTTTTCGGTCCTGATCGTCCTCCTAAGGCGGATAATCGGTTTCCAGGTGTAAACGTTTAACCCGGACATGACCAACCAGGTTTCGGATACCTGAACACTGAAACTAGAAACCAAAGCATTCGATCACGAGCGCGGCTAGCTCTGCTAGTCCCGCTAAGCGGGAAGCGCGATCACAACCTGAACCACTGAACCCTGAAACCCGAACCCACCATTCACCATTCACAAAAGCCCATCATGCACTGGCAGGCGGCGGTTGGGCCGCCATATTATCGGTCCCGTGTTTCGGCACCACTGCGAGAGTGGCGGAATTGGCAGACGCGCTGGATTTAGGTTCCAGTGGGGAAACCCGTGGGGGTTCGAGTCCCCCCTCTCGTACCAGACTCCTCTTTCCTGCTTGACGGCCCTGCGGTTTCCGGACACCGGGGGCGCCCATGGCCCGCCATCCCCACTTAGACGCTACCGCCCTTTCGTTTCCGACGCCTTGGGCTTACACTATAAAAGAGAAGGGGTGCGCGAACCAACGGGAGATCAATCATGAAAACGGTCCTGATGACGATCCTCATGCTGGCCTGTGTGACACTGGCCGAACCGGCCGAGTCACCCGAGCGAGCCTTCGCCTTCGCGGTGCAGCTTCAATTGGAGGGTTACGACGCGGAAGCTCTCTTGGAATTCAAGCGTTTTCTCTTCTACCATCCCGGCCATTCCAAGGTGCCCGAAGCCAAGCTGCAACTGGCCAAGCTTACCCTCCGCTACCTAGGGGACTTGGATCAAGCCACCTCCGCGCTGACCGAACTGCAGACCAGCCATCGCTACAGCGCCGCCGCCCAAACCGCCGAACAGCTGCTGGCCTATATCCAGGAACATTCCGACTACGCAGGCCGGCCGCTGCGGCTTTACCTGCGTGGACAAGCCGCGGAAAGGCGACGGGAAGCCAACCAGGCGGTCGAGCACTTTCTCGAACTGCAACAAACCTGGCCACAGGCGCGACTGGCCGACTTGGCGCTTGTGGACGCGGCCAGACTTCAAACCACGGAACTGGACCAACCCAACGCCGCCCTGGACACGCTCCGGCGACTGGCCGACACCTATCCCTTCAGTGCGCATCGTCCCGCCGCGGCTTTCATCCGGGCCATGGCCATTGAGGCACAATACGGACCCGGCACCGAGGCCATCAGCGCCTACGAGACCGTCGGCAAAGACTACCCCGACTCCGAATACGCCGGCAAGTCGGCCGTGCGCATCACCACCATACGCCGGCAGGCACAGTTGCTGCAGCGGCAGTACGACCCCGATTTCGTCCTCAACTACGAGGTCCTGAAAAGAGGCCACGCAGGCGCCAACAACTTTACGGTTGTCATCCAATTTTCGGCGGAGGCGACCGAACGCGGCATTCAGGCCACCTTGGAGGACGCCTTGCTCAAGCACTACAAGCTGCGACCGGACAAAGGCGACCGGGTGACGGTGGAAGCCTACTTCAACTATCCCCTCACCAAGGCTGGCACCGCCGAATGGACACCCGGCAGCGACCCGGTTTTCACCATCAGCAGGCGCAAGGCGACGGACCTGCTCAAGGACACGATCTTGGACATCTTCCGCAAAAAATAGCCGGCCAGACGGGGCCAGCGGACCCGTGGCCTACTGGCCAGCACCACGGTTGAACCGTGATCCCAGGTTGGGCATGCTGGTTTTTCCCCTTTGCCATTGGCATTCGCCACTCCCATCGGGTATCGTTTCGCACTTGCAGGCGATCGTTCCAGGGAACGTTAGCCTAGTATCGGCTCAAAGCAGAACAGGACCTCCGGGGGCGGTGATCCGGCTGCGACATATGATCTATGGTCAGCACTACGATTAGCGGACGGGAGCAGTCATGGCAGGAAAACGAATTGCAGTCATCGACATTGGCAAGACCAACAAGAAGGTCTTGATCTTCGATGAGAACCTGAGGATTTTAGACAGCGCCTACAAGAGCTTTGAAGAATTCGTCGAGGGGAACATCCACTACGAGCGGGTGGAGGAAGCCTTTGCCTGGTTCGTTGAACAGCTGAAACGCTTCAGCGCCACCTACTCGATCGGGGCCCTGTCCATCACCACCCACGGCGCCACCGCCATGTGCGTGGACGAGCACGGCAACCTGGCCATGCCCCCCGTTGCCTACACCACCGAGGCCGACCAGCAGTTCCGCCGCGAGTTCTACGATCTCTGCGGCACCCCGAAGACCCTTCAGCAGGAAACCGCCACCGCCGAGATCGGCGACATGATCAACCTCGGCAAGCTCATTTTCTTTCTGCAGAAAACCTGGCCGGAAAAAGTCGACTCGGTCAGCGCCATCCTCAACTATCCCCAATACTTCGGCTATCGCTTTACCGGAAAAAAGGGGGCCGAGCCGACCTTCACCGGCTGCCACACCTACTTGTACGACGTGGCCGACCAGACCTATTCGAGCGTGGCCGACAAGCTGGGCATCGCCGATAAGCTGCCTTGGCCCATCTCCAAATCCTGGGACGTGCTTGGAACCGTCACCGAAGAAATGGCCGAGCGAACCGGACTGTCCACGGACTGCCTGGTCACCCTGGGCATCCACGATTCCAACTCCTCCCTTCTGCCCTATCTGGTCAAGGGGCACACGAATTTCGTTCTGAACTCGACCGGCACCTGGTGCGTGGCCATGCATCCAACCCGGCAGGTCTCCTTCCAGGCCGACGAACTGGGCAAACTGGTTTTCTACAACTTGGACGCCTTCAATCACCCGGTCAAAACCTCGATCTTCATGGGGGGGCTCGAGTTCGAAACCTACCTGAAGCTGCTGCGCTCCCTCAACCAAACCCAGGACTGGCCTGAGTTCAAGGCCGACCGCCTGCAGCGGGTGGTCAGCGAGCGCAAGTTGTTCATCCTGCCCTCTGTGGTCAGGGGCACCGGCCTTTTCCCGGACTCCAAACCCAGGGTCGTCGAAGGAGACCAGATCTTTGATTTCGACGAGATCCAAAACCGTACGCGCGTGCCGGAGTTCTTCTCGGACTACCAACTGGCCTGCGCCGTCCTGATTCTGTCGCTGGCCTACCAGACCAAGACGGCTCTGGATATGGCCGGATTCGCGGGAGCGGGCACCATCTTCACCGAAGGGGGCTTCCGCCAGAACAAAACCTACAATGCCCTGCTGACCGCCCTCTACCCCCAGGCCACCGTCGCCCTCACCGACATGAAAGAGGCCACCGCTTTCGGCGCAGCCATTCTCGGCAAGGCTGCACTGGACGGCACCACTCCCATGGAGACCGCCTCCTGTTTCGACATCGACACCGAATCCGTGCCGACCCTCAAACTCGACAACCTGGATGCCTACATCACCGACTTTACCCGGCACCTGGGGCGGTGAACGGCACGGACAACCAGACCAAAAAGCGACGGCATCATGCAACCTAAACTTCGGGCCATCTTCTTCGATGTGGACGAGACCCTCTTCCCCACCAGCGAGTTCACCGAGCGGGCGCGCCGGGCCGCGGTCAAGGCCATGCAGGATGTCGGCCTGCGCATGCCGGTGGAAACCTGCTACCACGAACTGCTGGAAGTCATTTCTGAATTCGGTTCCAATTATGGCCAGCACTACGACAAGCTCCTGAGACGGATCTGCCCGGCCTACTGGCAAGGGATCAACCCGGCCGTCCTGGTGGCCGCGGCGGTGACCGCCTATCACGGCTGCAAGCGCGACAGCCTGGAGGCCTACCCCGATGTAATCGAGGTACTGCAGGAGTTGCAGCGAACCGACTTGATTCTCGGCATCATCACCCATGGCCTCGAGGTCAAACAGGCCGACAAGCTCTTGCGCCTGGGCGTTTACCCATACCTCTGCCCCCAGGCCATTTTCATCACGGAACAGCTCGGCATATCCAAGCCCAACCCCAAACTGTACCGACGGGCCTGCAACGCCATGGGCGTCTCCCCGGAGGAGGCGATCTACGTCGGCGACCACCCCGTGGACGACGTGGACGCGGCCAACGCGGCCGGCATGATCACCATCCGAGTCCGCCGCGGCGGACGGCACCTGAACCAGGACGGCAAGACGTCGGCAAACTACGAGCTGAAGAATTTCCACGACTTGGACGACATTGTCCGGGCATGCCTGGAAGCCGGCAACGAATAAGGGGAGACAAGTCATGACTTGGGACGAGCTGAACCAACACGAACTGGCCGTTTATTCCACGGCGTGGTGCCCCGACTGCAAACGCTTGAAACAGCAGTTGGACGAACACGGCATATCCTATCGGGAGATCGACATCGAGCGCATTCCCGCAGCCGCCGAACGCCTGAAAAAGCGGACGAACCGCACGGCCATACCGTACTTGGAAGTAGACGGTTCCATCATGGTTCGGGGCTGGCACGACGAAATGCCCGGCCATTGGAAGGAGGCGGTGTTTCTGGAGGAAATCGAGCAGGAACTGAACAAAGAAATTCCCTAGCGCCCCCCGCAGGCCCACTCGCCGCCCCGTCAAGAGGCCCTGACCGCCGAGCGATGCCTAGAGCGAAAAGTCCATGACCGTCGGTTTGACCAACCGGGAAAAGTCCGCGTAGTTCAGGATGATCAGCTCCCGGTGCGTGCCGGCATTGAACGCGATCTCGTGGTCCCCCGTCAAGCTTCTCTCCACCAGCACATCCAGGCCGAAAAGGTTCCCGAACGGCGGCATGGCCCCCACTTCGCACCCCGGAAACAGCTTCTGAAACTCCCCCTCCGTGGCCAGCTCAACCTTGTCCGACCCGAGCGCCTCCCTTAATAGATTCAGGTCAACCTTCTGGGAGGCAGGCAGCACGGCCATGGTCATCTTGCCGTCCACCTTCACCATGACCGTCTTGCCGAAAATCTTGCCGGTAATCCGGGCCGAAGCGGCCGTTTCCTGGCCGGTGTAGGCCAGCGAATGGGAAATGGTCATGTACTTGACACCATGGTCGTCCAAATACTGTCTGAGTTTCTGAATCGGCATGTCCGCACCCTCCAGATTAATCTGCCCTTGCCGCTTGGAAACCTACCTGTAGAAGATTACACCAAACAGCCCCGAAGATCAACGCTAAGCAGCATGGCCCGATTTCTGAAAACCGGCAGGCAAAATGGGGTGCAGGCGGAAGACGGGGGGAATGGTGCGCGCTACAGGACTCGAACCTGTGACCTCAGCCGTGTGAAGGCTGCGTTCTAGCCAGCTGAACTAAGCGCGCAACTGAGTACCGCGGTTGCGATGGCGCTTACTTTAGAGAGGCGCAGGCGTTTTGCAACTTGTCCGGAGGCTATTTTCAGGCAAACTTCGCAAGAAAACGCCTTTGCGAATGCAATATGGCAAAGCCGCCGCCCCGGGAGAGGACGGAAGCAGCCAGCGGCATGGCCCTGAAATTGGCCGGGGCCAGCGGACCGCCCCTCTCTATTTTCCCGGCGGCAACGGCGTGAAATTCGCCGAAAAAGGTTTTAGATTATGGACCTCTACCCACCCAACCAGAGATAAGGAGTATACAAACGATGAGTGGTGCAGGCAAAGGTGACACCCCCCGTCCAATCGACAAGACCAAGTATGACAACAACTACGCGGGCATTGACTGGGGCAAGAAGGACGACAAGTCCCAGGACAGTCAGAAGAAGAAATGACCAGCCGACCACAGACAGCTGGTTGCAAAGGCCGACGGATTTTCCGTCGGCCTTTTTTTTTTCGGGTTTCACATTCGGCCTTCCCGCCTTACTCTTACTATGGAGCCAATCACGGCGGAACTTGGCAGACGCCTGAAGCGCCCTTCTACTCCGAGGCCTGGCAACATGAAACTCGACGCTAGACTAACCGGCCTGCTGCTACTGGCCTGCCTGACCGCGGCACCAGCCGCGGAAGACAGACTGGAAACCATCGTGCGGACCATCGACCAGCTCTACCGCAGCGATTCCAGCTACTCGGAAGTCGAAATGAGCATCGTCACCCCCCACTGGCAGCGGACCCTGGACATGAAAGTCTGGACCGCCGGCATGGAGAAGACCTTCGTGCGCATTCTCTCCCCAAAGAAGGAGAGCGGCATGGGCACCCTACGCCTGGGCAGCCAAATGTGGAATTACCTGCCCCGCACCAACAAGATCATCAAAATCCCCCCCTCCATGATGATGAGTTCCTGGATGGGATCGGATTTCACCAACGACGACCTGGTCAAGGAATTCACCTTTGTGGACGACTACACCTTCCGGATGACGACTCCTGCAGACGCCGCCGAGGGGCTTCTGCACCTGGAATGCCGCCCCAAACCGGGCCGGGCCATCGTCTGGAACAAGGTGGCCATCACGGTGCGGGAGCAGGACTACCTGCCCGTGCGCCTGGACTACTACGACGAGAAGGAGCGGCTCATGCGAACCCTGACCTATTCGGACGTGGCCGTGCTGGGGGGACGCACCCTGCCTACGCTTCTGGAGATGACCCCACGGAACAAGACCGGGCAGGCCACCCGGATTCGCTATAAGAAGGTGGAGTTTGACGCCGCCGTGGACGAGCAGACCTTTTCGCTGCGGCATCTCAGATCAAGAAGTATCCACTAGCATTAATACTGGAGAGGGCAATCTCCACCACTGGTGACGTCTGGGGAGGCAGAATGTTCAAGATCGCCTTTCGCAACGTGTTCCGCCAGAAGCGCCGCACGCTGCTGACGATATCGACCATGAGCGGCGGCTTCGTGCTGGCCGCCATCTCCATCGGCTGGTCCGATGGCACCTACAACGAGGTCATCGACCTGTTCACCCGCCACCGCCTGGGCCATATCCAGATACATGCGAAGGACTATCTGGACCGCCCCTCCCTCTACAAAACGATCGACCAGCCCGCCCAAATCGGCAGACGGATCGCCCGCATCGCCGGGGTGGATTCCTGGGCACCCCGTCTGCATTCCCCCGCCCTGGCCTCGTCGGCGGAAAAGGCGGCGGCGGTTCGCATTATCGGTATCGACCCTCTCAGAGAGGAAAACACGACCCGTTGGAGCCGGCACCTCGCCCGGGGTGAGGCCTTTTCTCGGGACGGCCCCAACGAAGCCATTCTGGGCAAGGGACTCAGCCGACTGCTGGCATGCGACGTGGGCGGGTCGGTGATCCTGGTTTCCCAGGGGGCGGATGGCTCCATTGCCAACGACCGCTACACGGTCGTGGGCATCGCCGACAGCGGCGACGAGACCACCGACCGCACCTCCTGCTACCTGCGCCTCGGCGATGCCCAGGAACTGCTGGTGCTACCCGGCCGGGTCCACGAGCTTGTGGTTACGGTCAACCGCCTCGACCGGGTCCTGCCTCTGGCCCAGCAGATTTCAGAACTCTTGCACGACCCAAACCTGACTGTGGCTGCCTGGCAGGAATTTGCCGAACCCTTTTACCAAGCCATGAAAGCGGATCGAAAGGGCATGTGGATCATGCTTGTGGTGATCATGCTCGTGGTGGCCGTGGGTGTGCTGAACACCGTGCTGATGGCGGTTCTGGAGCGGCAGAGGGAATACGGAGTCCTCAAGGCCATCGGCACACGCCCCGGGCAAATCTTCCGGTTGATTCTGTGCGAAGTCTGCCTGATGGCCCTGATCAGCGTGGTCCTGGCCAGCCCGGTCGCCCTGCTGGCCAACTGGCTGTTGTGCCTGTACGGCATCCGGTTGCCTGAACCGATCTCCTACGGAGGAGTCCTCTTCCAGACCATGCATGCCGAGATCAACCTGGCCAGCTTTGTCATCCCGACCCTGACCGTGGTGCTGACCGCCTGCCTGGTGGCTGTCTTGCCTGCCTGGAAAGCGATGCGCACCCACCCCGCCCACGCCATGAGAAAGGTGTAGAGCGAATGCTGCAACCCGACATAGGCACCTAGGAGTCCAACATGACGGTCACCCTGGCCTGGCGAAATCTAATGCGCAACAAGCGGCGCACCTTCATTGCTGGAACCGCCATTGGCATCGGCCTGGCCGGCCTGATCTTCGTTGATGCCCTCGTGATCGGCATGGAGGAGAACATGGTCCGCACAGTCACGGCCTCCTACCTGGGAGAAGCCCAGATCCACGCCCGGGGATACCGGGATACCCCCGAGGTCGAAACCACCTTGGCAAGCCTGGATTCTCTTGTCCGCCGCCTGGATTCCGACCCCCGCGTGGCCGCCTTCACCCCCCGCCTGATGAGTCCGGCCATGGTCTCCTCCGCAGCCAACCTGGGTGCCATCCTCCTGACCGGAGTCGAACCCGGCACGGAGCGGTTGATCAGTCAAGTCGACGACACCATGGTCAGCGGAACCTTCTTTGCCGAAGACAACCCCCAGGACATCGTGATCGGCTGGAAGTTGGCCGAATTGCTGGAGGTGGACATTGGAGACCGCGTGGTGGTCACCGTGGCTCAAGCTGGCAGCGGCCACCTCTCCCAGGAACTTTTCTGCATTTCAGGCATCTTCCGCTTCGGCGCTCGCGAGATGGACCAGCTCAGCGCATTCGTGCGCCTGTCCAAGGCCCGGCAGATGCTGAACCTCCCCTTGGCCGCCCATCAGATCGCCCTCACCTTCCACAATCCGGCTTTGGCCAGAGACGGCGCCAACGGCTTCTGGGCGGACTATTCAACCGAAGGCAACCAAGCGGTGGGCTGGCCGGTGATCGTACCCCAACTGCGGGCCACTTTCGAACTGTCCAACATCAGCCTGGCCGTCATCAGCACCATCCTGCTGGCGGCGGTGGCGCTGAGCATTCTCAATACGCTTTTCATGGCCGTGTACGAGCGCATGTTTGAATTCGGAGTCCTGCGTGCCTTGGGCACCCGCGCCTCCAGTCTCTGCAAGCTCATTCTGGCCGAGGCGGCCTTGCTCGGTCTGATCAGCTGCTTGCTGGGTATGCTCCTGGGACTAACCGTGACCGCCGCTTTCGCACGTCTGGGCATCGACTACCGCGGAATCGAAATGATCGGCCTGACCGTACGCGACCTCATTTACCCCGTCATCCAGACCAGACAGTTCACACTCTACCCACTTCTCGTCCTGGCTTTCGCCACCCTCATCGGCATCTATCCGGCTGTGCACGCGGCCAGAATCCCCCCCGCCGACGCCCTTCGCAAGAGCCTGTGATGCCCACAATTGCCCCGGCTTTGGGCAACACATCCTCCTGGTGACCAGCAAACCAGCGGATAAACGCAGGCTACCCCCAGGCACCACCCTGCTCAACACCATCAGCGGAAGTTCGATGTTTGAATCCTGCTACCGCGCCTATCGCTGCCCGCTGCCGGCTCCCAAGCCCTGACCCATTAAACCATTGGACATGGCACCTTGTACACCTGAGAACGCAGGGGGGCTTAGAAGCTGTTTCCTAAGGAGAAAAAACGCCAGCAAGGGCTGATTCCAGAGAAATTTGCCTGTGCAATGCATTTGTTTACAATGAGTTGGATTTTTAAAAATAGTATCCTATACCTTTCCTGTACCGGCTCTGGATGAGTCGAGCTGAGCCGATAGGCGTTAGCTCGGCTCGACTCATCCAGGACGGGACAGGATGGAGG
>JBFJXC010000003.1:0-40592 GCA_041623325.1 Lentisphaeria bacterium
AGATTGCCGTTGTGGGGGGAGGCCGAGGTGGCGTCGCCTGAGCGGCTGAGAATGCACAGATCGTCGCCATCAACGACCATGCTGGCATAGTGCCGCGACTCGAGTTCGCTCTTCCCGGAGGCCACCAGTCCGGCGAAGCACCAGTCGACCATGTTCGTGGAGAAGTGCAGCACCAGACGGCTCCGTTGGTTGTTGGGCAGGTTGTAGCGGTCCGCGGCCAACTCCTCGGCTCGGGTCATCGAGTCCGTCGCCTGCGTGCTCAGCAACCAGTAAAGGGAGGTCTTGTCGTCGTACAGGACATGGAACTTCATCTGACCGCCGGGCAACGGCAGGAAGCGGCATTCCCCGCCGGAAGGCAGCTTCTGGAATCCGGTGACCATCTCGCCGGTTCCCGGCTGGTCGCCCTGCTCGGTGACCGTCAGCAAGGCCGCGTAGCCCGTCCAGCCGTTGTGCAGGCGGGCAATCAGATGGATCGTCTTCTGTTCCGGATCATGCCAGTAGTGCTTGGGGTCGCGGATCTGGAAGACATTGGTTTCCAGCCACCCCGGAGGAGCACAGTCCCGGCCCGGTGCCGGAAAGTAGGTTTCCTTGGGAAGGATGGGGTAGAATACGTCGCCGTGACCGACCAAATCGGCATCCTCGAACGCATCCCGGAAAACCACCTCCGAGGCGAACGTCCAGTTCACCCGCTTGGTCAGATCCGACTCGACCCGACCCCGCATCAGCACCGGCGCCAGCACGCTGGGCTCCCAACTCTTGCAGTCGTCGTAGACCTGGCGCTCCATGACCAGATAGACGCAGCCGTTGGCGTGGAGGACGTTGCATGGCGCCTGGTGCCATTTCTGCCCCTCCGTCAGCTTGACCGGCTCCGACCACGTCTGCCCCCAGTCGTCGGAGGCCATCACCATCAGGTCGCCGTCGTGACCCAGCACATACAGTTTCTCCCCTGCCACAAACGGGCGGGCATGCAGAAAAGGGAACTCGGCGGTCTTGATCCACGACTTGCCATGGTCGTCGCTGACGAAAATACGGCCTTGGTGCGAGTTGCATTTGATGCCCGGAATCCGGGCCATCCCCGGCCCCCGGAAACCGCCCGTGGCCACCAGACGGCCGTTTGGACAACGGCACAACCCCGGGCTGCAGGTCCAGACATCGGCCGAATTCGGGGACACCATCAGAGGAACATAGTCGTTGGCTAGCGGGGAAATACGCATAAAGCACTCCAGCTGTTTCGTGATCCGTTTCTGAATTAAGGTAAAATCCCCCTGCTCCGATGCCATTTCGGGACCACGCGAGGGCGGCATTTTCACTGATTCCGTGCTTGAAAACAGTTCTGAATGTGCAAAACCCGCCGTCTGAATATTCAAATACCGGTCCGTTTCGGCCAGCTTGCAGAAAGACCGCGAAGGCCGCGAAGCAAGGTAGAACCCTTATTCCACAGAACCATTTGGAATGGGAACGCAAAGCACCGAATCATGATGGCAGAATAATTGAAAACCGGAGTGCCCCCCTATGCCCGGAAATGATTCTGTCATTCCCTCGATCTCCGACGATTTATGCCCCCTGAAGTTCGATCACGATTGCGATTACCAGTGCGATCACGATTTCCTCCCTCCGCCCTCAACCAGTTCGGGCTGGACCACGATGCTCACCTTGTCGTCCTGATTTTCCCCTTTCAGCTGGCGGAGCAGCTCCTCGATGGCCAGCTTGGCGGTCAATTCGGGGGCGAAGTCGATGGAAGCGGGACGGGGGTAGAGACCGGCCAGACAGCGCTGGTCGTTATTGCAGGACACGACGCGGACCTTGTCGAACAGGGAGATGCTGTGCTTGTGGAGAATGCGGTAGAGAATGGCGGTGACCCGGTCGTCGGGGCAGAAGAAGCCGTCGCAGCGGGCGATGCGCTCGGCCAGGAACGCGAAAGTCCGATCGATAATGGCCTCCAGCTCGTCCCAGTCGATATCCTCGAAATACTGGGTCTCCTTGCCGCAGGGGAAAACCAAAGCCTCCAACCCCTGGGTGTAGGCCTGGAAAAGGAAGCCGTCGATGCGGGCGGCGTAGCCGGGATTGTGGCTGGGAACGCGGATGGCCCCGAGCCGGGAGCAGCCCTTGCCTATGAG
This sequence comes from Lentisphaeria bacterium, assembly GCA_041623325.1. Classification (GTDB taxonomy): domain Bacteria; phylum Verrucomicrobiota; class Lentisphaeria; order Oligosphaerales; family JBFJXC01; genus JBFJXC01. The sequence goes on from JBFJXC010000003.1 coordinate 2,118, forward strand.
ATAGTCCGCCGCCAGCCGACCGGCCGCTTCGTTCCCGTGCAGAATACTGTTAGCCGCCTGATCGTCGCGGGAGTTCAGCCAGGCGTGGGGAATCCGTTCCAGCAGGCTTCTGAGTTCCGGAGGGTTCTGGTGTCCGCCCACCAGCAGTCCGACGATGCCCCGACGGTTGATCTCCCGCTGCAAGTCGGCGGCCGACAACCCGGAAGGCAGCAAGACCGCGTTGAACCTCTTCGGCAGGGAACTGGCGATGGTGCTGTACTTGCAGAACAGAGGGGAGGATGAGCGGTCGAAGTTCAGCCCCGTGTACAGCAGCCCGATATTCTGCAAGCCGGACCCCAGACGCGAGGGCTTTGGTTTGTGCCTGAACGCCGCCGCCTTGGCCACCTTCAGCACCGCCTGGGCCTTCTCCGGGGCCACCCCCCCCCGACCGGACAGCACCCGGGAGACCGTCGCCTGTGAAACCCCCGCCAGGCGGGCGAGCTCGGTCATGGTCGTTCGCGCCATCCGCCAACTCCTTCCTGAATATTCAACCGAATCTAGACCGGGCGCGTCCGTTGCCGCCCGCCTCACCTAAGGTAGCTTCCGCGGAGCGGCCTGCCGAATGATTCAGAATAAATTCGACAGAACCATGTTGGAGCGGAGAGATAACCTGAATCAAGGGGCACAGGGCCAGTCCGGTAGGGAATAAGATTAAGGCAAGGATTGAAAAGATATCCCCACCGGAATCTTCTCTCTAATCTTTTTCCGAACCCCGGCTTGACAACTCTGGTACCACAGTTATCATGGTTGACATGAAAACGACGCCTCCAGCGCTGCAATCCGTAGATGTACGCCACCCCGAACCGCTTTTTCAACAAGTGGCCGCCCGGCTCATGCAGCTGATCCGGGACCACCAGCTCCAGGAAGGGGACCGCATCCCCTCGCCCAGAGTTCTGGCGGGAGAACTCGAGGTCAACGAACTGACCGTCCGACGTGGCATGAAGGTTCTGATTCGGCAAGGCATGCTTTACAGCCGGCAAGGCAAGGGCGTGTTCGTTACGGACAAGGGCAGCCGCCCCCAGGTTCTGGTGATTTACGGCCCCAAAATGGCCGAGGGCAGCAACCCCTATTACTCCACCCTTTTCGATGAAGTCAGCCGCGGTTTGGCAGCCCGGGGGATGGGGGTAGAAGCCATTTGGGGGTCTGACATCGCCCTGTCGCTGCTGAGCGAGGGCGATGGCATGGGCAACTACGCCGGCTTTGTCTTTGTGGCCACCGGGCACCCCGAAATCTTCAGCCAGATCCAGCGGCGGCAGCTGCCCTACGTGATATTATCGTCCTCCTTTAAGCAGCATTGGACCGTCTACTCCGACTACCCTGCCGCCTATCGGCTCGGGCTGGAGGAGCTTGCCAAGGATGGCCCGGGCACCGTTACGATCTTCACCCTCACGGAAACCCTGAACACCCTAGACGTCCGCACCCAAGCGCTGAAAGCCGCCCTGCCCCCGGACTGCGGACTCGACCTTCGGATCGAAAACGTCGAGCAGGGCGAACCGCTGGAAACCATGGGCTACCTCAAAACATTGGCCTTGGCCGCCAAAGGGGAGCTGTCGACCCACATTTTTGTGACCGACGACCAAATCGCTCGCGGCGTCAGCCGGGCGTTGCTGACACTGGGCTGGCAGAACCGCCAGGGCAAGCCGAACCTGGTCGTGATCGCCTCGCGTCAGCAGATCATCCCCCTGGGCCTTCCGGTCACCTATCTGTGCAAGGATGCCGTCGAGGAAGCAATACAAGCCACCCGGATCCTCTGCGGGGCCATCGACCGCAACCCGGTCGCCCCAACCCTGGCGACCATCGACTACCAAATCGTCCACGACACCGGAGACGGTGCCGCCGCCGACCTTGAGCGTTAACCCAACCTGCAGGAGTTCGACCATGCAACCCAAGCCATCGCACCCCCTGTTCCGGCAGCCCTTCACTCTGATCGAGCTGCTGGTCGTGATCGCGATCATCTCGATCCTGGCCAGCATGCTGTTGCCGGCGCTTCGTCAGGCCAAAGAGAAAGCGCAGGTAACTCTCTGCATCAGCAACCTTCGCCAAGCCAGTACGGCCTTCGCTCTCTACCAGGACGACTGGGAGGGCTTCATCCCGGTTGGCTCCTATTTTTGGCGGCAAATCAGCGACAACACCGACCCAATTCCCAACGAACGCCACCCAGGCGACAGCATCTGGTACTGCCCCCTCAGCAACGCCGGACAGGAACGCTTGTATACAGGGGCGAACAACGCCTGGTTCACCTACACCCGCTGGCGCACCGGCTTCAAAGTCAACGGCCTGGCCAGGGTCAACCACGGGGCTGTTCATCTGGCCGGGGACACCAGCCAGAACCGCGACTGGGGCATCAAAGTACAGACCCTGGACAAGCCCACTGAGCTGTTCCAGCTGGCCGACAGCCAGACCTTCTGCAACGGCTCGAACTCCCTGTACAACGCCTATCCCAACACGGACAGCAACATGCACAACATGGTCGGCATGCACCATCCTGCACGCCGGGCCGGCGTGCTCTTCTTCGACGGACACGCCGAGAATACCCAAATTCCCCTGCGGACCGTATCCAGCAGCGGTGCCGTCGCCCAGTATCCCTGGATCGAGGGCCCGTAGCATCAGTCAAATCCCGGTTCAACGTTGACACCCTGAACCCCGGCTATCTGTCCGGATCCCGAACGCCCAACATTCAACGCCGAACTCAGAATGCCTGGCGGAAGACCCACAGACCCCGAAACATCCCACATCCTACGCCAAAGACCACAATGAAAACCTATCTAAAATTTCTCCTCATCGCCACCGCCCTGCTGACCTCCGCCAGCCACGCCACCACCTTCTATAAGCCGGCCGACTACCGCTGGTATCTGGAATCACTCGACCTCGCCGCCAGCTTTCGGGCTTCGGAGCCGATCTGCCGGGTAATGGCCAAGGGCACCACGTTTCCCGTGACCCTCAACCCCGACGCGGTATCAGACAAACCCAAAGGCCATACGGGACCTTCCACCATGGTGCTCCGCCAAGGCCTGACCGGACCGATCGTATCCACCGCTCAGTTCAAGTCCGGGCAGCCATGGACCTTGCCCTATCTTCCGGCCGACTTCTACAGCCTGTCCATTAATTGCTTCTCCGCGGACGGCGGCATCGCCTTCTCCACCACCTGCTGTCTGAATATTCTCGAAGACAGCACCCCAGCCAACATCCGGGTGAAACCGACCATCGCCCCCGACATCTTTTGCGTATCCATCGTCGAAGGCCAGCTGGTCGCCAGCGGGTTGCCCAGATTCGGCGATGGCATCACGCTGCATGTGATTGCTCGTAACCAGCTCGGAGAAAAGGAGTTTGAGCAACGTTTCCCGTTGGCGTCCGGACAGGGCACCGCCACCTTCCAGTTGACGGATCTGTTACCCGGCCAATTTCTGAACCTGCAGGTTGGCCTGAAAAGCCCCAAAGGCCTCATGGCCCAGGACTCCCTCTTCTATTTCAAGCGCGGCACCTGCCCGGCCTCCTCCCCCGATTGGGCAGCAGTGCCTCCACCGCCTTCGGACCTGCCGACTCTGGTCGTCCATGAAAATCAAGCCCTTAAGGGCAGTTTCAATCGCAACCTGCCCGGCCTGAACGCCCTGGTCGATGGCATGGCCGAACGGGGCAGCAACCTAATCAACCTGAACTTCAAATGGAACCACATCGAACCGGTCACCGGAGTCTACAACTGGACCGAGGTCGACCAATATGTGCAATTCTTCACGGACAAAGGCATCCACTTCGGATTGATCATCGGAGGGGCCATCTTCAACAGCTCCCCCTACGACACCTGGGGGGAATGGATGATGGACAGCACCGGCGAATGCCAGCTCTGGCGCAAACTGTGCATTACCTCCCCCGCCTCCGGGAAATACCGCCAAGCCATCCAAAACTTCATCCGGGCGGTCCACGCCCGCTACGGCCGAAACCCCTATTTCGTCTCTTGGACCTTCTGCGGCCAAGGCCTGGATTCGGGCATCTTTATGGATCACTTCAACACCGTTACCGATTATTCCCCCTGGGCCCGGCGCGATTTTGTGGACTACCTGACCCAACGCTACCGGACCCTGCGCAAGCTCAATGCCGCTTGGGGAACCGACTTTCGCAGCTGGTCGGCGGTCGTGCCCCCCCTTCCCGACTGGACCCGGCCAGTGGACATCAGCCAGCCGTGGATCGATTTCAACGCCTGCAAACTCAAGATCTACGCGGAGTCGAACACCAAACTCTACGACCCAGTTGTGCGCGAACTCGACCGCAAGCGCAAGATCAGCCACTACCTCACCTACACCGGTCCAATCGAATACCTTTTCCCTGATCAGAAAGCCAACAATAGCCACCTGAACGACGGGGGAGGCGAAGCCCACCAGATGGTCAGATTGTACTCTCTGGCGGCCAACTGGGGGATTCGGCGCCAGCCCGAGTCACACTACGTACCCCCCGACAAACCGCTCCAACTTCAAGACATGATCACCAACACCATGCGCTACGGGCTTCATAATAGCGATCTGGGCATGGTCTGGAACTCCATGGTCAACATTCACGCCACCCATTACCCGAAGAACGCCAAACTCAAAGACGCGATGGCCTTCTGGACCACCATCACGCCGCTCCTCCGCACACTTTCCCAGTCAAAGCCCATGGCTCCGCCGGTTGGTTTCGTACTCTCCTGGGATGACGTGTTCTGCCGCACCCGCGCCTGGCGCTGGTACGCCTTGCCCGGGGAAACGCTACAGAAAGCCGCCGCCAAAGCTTCACTTGGCAACGCGCCCTGGCTCTCAGGCGTCACCCCGAACACGGTCTACGACCAGCTGGACATGCTGGTCTGCGACGCCGACAACCAGGTGTTCAGTCCTGAACTGCTGAACAAGCTCAAACGTTTCACAACGCGCGGAGGGGCGCTTGTCATCTGCGGCACCGCCGGCGAATTCACCGTGGGCAGCACCCAAGCATATGTGTGGCGCCAGCGCCTGGAGGCCCCGAAGGAACTGAACCCGACCGGCCTGACCGAGTGGAAACTGGGTAAAGGGCGGGTCATCTACAGTCCGAATGCGGTCGACAACCAGCCGGATGGCCGCTTCCTTACCGACATGATGCGCCGCTGCAACGTCGCCGCCCAGGTCGCCTCCAGCAACCCCGCCGTGCAGGGCTTTCTGCTCAAGGACGGCGACGACCCGATCCTGGTAGTCTCCGCCTTCCTTGGCTTCGACCGCCTCAGGAACCTCAAAGACACAAGCTCCTTGCCAACGACCGTCACCCTGCCGTCACTTCCCGATGGCCAATGGAGCCTGACCCGCCTATATCCGGCCGACACCCCCGTGCCGACCAGCACCAAGGCTTTGCAACACACCGGCATCTCCCTCGTGCTGGAACCTTCCGGCATCGCAATCTACAGAATCACCAAACAGGAGTAGGACCCATGAACATGACCAAACCAATCGCCCTGATGATGCTCGTCGTTGTCGGCATGACCGCCTCCGGTGCTGAAAACCTGCGCTTTGCCGACGACTTCGCCGACGGCAATCTGGCCGACAACACCCTCTGGCGCTCGCAGCGGAGCAGCCAGCCTTGGACCGTATCAAACAGCCTCGTCCGACCCCAAGGGGCGGTCATCTTCGACTCGCTTAGCACCAGCGACTTCAAGCCCATTGAGAACGGCACCTTCACCCTCAGGTTCACCGTCACCTTCCAAAGCCCGGAAAAAAGCGGCGACAACCGGTTCTCGGTCATGATCCGCGACCTCACCGCCGGAGGCGCGGGTTACGCTGCCACGATAGCCCAGGGGACATCCAACAACTGCTGCCTAGAAACCATCGCCAGCGGCAAACGCGCCACGATCGCCAAAATGGCGGCAAAAGATGCAACCTACTTCGAACCGGGAAAGGCGGTGGAGGTCGAATTCTGCCTTTCGGCCGATGGCACCCTTTGCCTGAGAGTCGACGGCGCCGTCCGCATGGTGGCCGTCAACCAGGAGTTCAAGCGTTTCGATACCGTCCAGTTCACTGAACGATGCAAGCAGCCAGACATGATCCAGTCCATCGGAAAGGTTTCGCTTTTCTGCACGGAGCCTTGAATCCATGGCCTTCTGCGGCGACATGGTCCCCCGTCACCCAAGTCACCATTCACTCTGCCCCCGCTTGGTGGGCGCGCCCTCGCCGAGGGCGCGCTTCCGAACTCAGCAAGCCGAGCAGGAGTTACGGTAAAGTTGAACGCCACAGGTCCCAGTAGCTGAGTGTCGTAGCTGCGCTACTGGAACCAGGGTCCGGTCTAAAGAACCAAGTTTGCGCCAACAGGGCTACACAACATCGCCCGGGGCAAGGCCCCATGAGCGCTAACTCATGATACCTCTCACTGGCCATGAGCCAGTTGCCCCGCGCCTTTCGTGCCGGCGGCGAAGCCGCCTTGGGAGTGCCTAAGCCTGCTGGATCAATGCCCCGGCATCACTCCTTCCTCCTCCTCGATCGCCTCTTGCTTCTCTTCGGCGGTTCCGACGGTCTCGGCATCCACCAGAGAGACGTGGCCGACAACCCAGCCGTCGTCCAGCGGATTGTTGACCCGGGCGGCTAGATCCCTGAACAGACGCCGCAAGTCGATAAATCCGCCGACCATAAACCAGACCGTTGAAATGGACCCGACAATGAGCCCCACCACAATGAGGGTGAAGAAAAAGTACTGGCTCCACCATTCCAGCGGCCAAGGCGAAATGGCATTCCAGATCGCCACGCCGACAAAGAGAATTAAAAACTGGAACACGAAGGAATAGAAGAAGACGCTCCAGGCAATGATCTTGTCGCCAAGGGTATATTCATCGTCGATGCCGATCAGCTTGCTGTAGGCGTTGCTCCAGGTCCACGGGGACTTGTTTTCCTTGCTTTCCCCGTCGCTGTATTGGCCGCGATGCAGCATGCGGTCAAGATTGAACGGCTTTCGATAGGTCAGCAGCGAGCCGACCGCATAGGCTGCCACTCCCAGCACCATGGCACAAAAGTAGATCTCATAGGAATTGATCGGGAACTTGACCGCGTTCATTTCCCAGACCACCAAGGGCGAGAGCAGCGACGTGACCCCCTCGAACATGGAATTGACGTATTTTTCGCAGCCGTTGGCGTGCAGCCACGGATAGACATGGCTGGCCCAGGTTCTCTGCATAATCAGGCCGAACAAAGAGGTGCCGGAGCCAAAGATCAGCGCGCAGAAAGCACCGGTGGTGGTTCCGAAGCGGGTATACAACCCGCCGATCATGATCGGACCGGCGGCACCCAGCCACAACGAGCACATGATGGATATGAACATGGCGATGTAGTCAAGCTGAGCAAAGAACAAGGATACGCACAGAAAGAATGCGCAGACTGCAAGCGACATTACGCGGAGCCAGAAAAGATGTTGTTCCGGCTTGAAAGGCTTTTCGCGGAAGGGCATGATCACATCCTGGATGATGGTCGAGGAGGCGTTGAAAATGCGCGAGTCGTCGGTCGAGAGCATCAGCATGATCATCAGCAGCACAAACGTCCCCATAACGCCTGGGGGAAGTTCCTTGCGCAGCACGGTCGGAGCCATCATCTGGTAGTACAGCGTCCGGAACTTCTGGAACACCAAATTTCCTTCCGGGCTGTCTTCCAGGTGGGCTTTGACCGCATTCAGACAATCCGCGTCGGGATTGTTCTTGCGGGAATACGGCGCATCGACCCCAATGGTATGCTGGACCGGCGGACGGCTGGTGATATCCGCAATGATCTTCTGACGGATTTCTTGGTCGGCGATGACTTCTTGGGAAACTTTGGTGACCAGTGCGTCGCGAACGCCTTTGGCATCGTCCGCAAACCGATTGCCATGCATGGTCGTCAGAACGAACAGCGCCAGCAAAGTCAGCATAAGCAACGAGAAACCATTGCGCCAAGCGCCGAGGATGCCGGCCATTTTCTGTTCATGGGCCGTACGGCCAGCGCCGGAGGTGTCGTTGCCGATCCAGGCGGCCCGGTTCAAAATGGTGCCCATGATCCCCACGATCAAGGCAAACAAGTTGAAGTCGCGCAGGTTGCCGATATCCATCGGATTGAGGAAGCTTTCGCCGGTCGCGCGGTCGAGCATGACCGGGGCGATGTCCTGGGTCCAAGACATTTCACTCAGGACAAAAACGATGAAGATCACGAAGATCGGGTAGGACATGAGCCCCTGGATCGCATCGGAAATCAGCAGCGAAACACGGCCGCCGGTCCAAATGACAAACAGGGCCATCGAAAGCACCAAGGTCATGACGGCCGCATAGGTGGAAATTTCCAGGCCCATGAAATGGAAGGAAAGCGGAGCCCCCATGATGTAGATGAAGAATCGGGCGGCGACGGCGGGGCCGATCGCATTGGTGATCATTTCCGCGATCGTGCGGATGGAGGCGGCGATAATACGCAGCGGGCGATTGTAGCGCAACTCGAGAAACTGTCCCAGCGACAGACATTTTGTCTGCCGGTAACGGTACACACAGTATCCGGTAAGGGAGATGAATATGCTGATCGGAACGACCAGTTTTCCCCAGAACCCCACCGCCATGCCACACTGAAATTCGCGCTCGCATAGTCCGATCAGGGTGATAACCGACAAGCCGGCCTCCATATCCCCGACACAGATGACATAACGACCGGCAACACGCCCCGCAGCTAGGAAGTCGGCCACACCCCGGACATAGCGTCGGGAGTATGCCGCCATACTCAGAACGAACAATACGGGAACAACTACAATGACCCAGTCCAACCAATACATCGTGTTTCCTTCATGCGGTTATTCGCGATTGTAATGACCCGGCTTGCGGTTCAGTTTGTTCCTGCAAAACCAGCCCGGCACCCCCCGGATATTTTCCGGGAAGCCCGCTAAGATACTTTGGCAAACAACCCCGGCAAGCCGCCGTCCGAACATCAGCCGGATTTGCCTGAAAATGGCCGGTTTTGCCAATGAAGGGGGAAGGATGGGCGACGGCAACACGGACCCGGCAAGGCCCGCCAAACCGATGCAAAGGCGAGGCAGATCAGGGCTCGCTTGTTCTCCACAACGTGACCGGCGAGACTGAGATTTCCCCGGACTCACCTTGGAAGTCGATGACGATCGACTGCCATCTGACCGGATACTCGAACCGGCCGTTCTTCTTCTTGCCCCAGCTCAGAGTCGGAGGTCCTTTGGTCAGGTCGAATTTCACGTCCACCCATTTGTCGGACGAGATCTTACCGACCCGTTGATACTGAAAGACTTCGCCTTCGCGGTCAACCAGGCGCAAATTGATTTTGGCCACGTTGAGGCCCGAGGTCTGCCTGACCGCGAAGCCCATCACCCCGTCGAGCCTTTCGCCCTCTGAAACAATCGGAGAGGTGACCGCCTCAAGGATCACAAAGGGCTTGACACCAGTGCTGACATCCACACTGAAGACGCGGTCCCGGTACTGACCTTTCATGTGCTTGTACTTTGGGTCGAGGGAGTACTGACGGTCGCCGGTGGCTTTTTTGAAGCTGTCGCTCTCGCTGAGGCCTGCGGTGTCGGTATCCCTTTTGATCATCTGATAGACGATCACATGATTTTCAAACGTGCCGTTGTCGCTTTCGAACACGGCCTTCAGGATGTACGGGGCTTCGCCGGTGTAGGGCCGTCTGAGAATGTTGATGTTGAACCGGACCGTCGCGGTGCTTTCGGCCGGGACCATGATATCGGCGATGCGCGGTTTGATGATCCAGCCGGCATCGCTGTTGGCTCCCGGTTCGACCAGGTAGAGCTTGCCGGTCTGATCCTTCTTGGACTGATTGTGCACCCGAACGTCGAGGAACTGCGGCGTCTCCCGCTCCAGCTTGATTCGCACCACATGCTGCATGTTGTGCAGGTCGTTCGGACCGTGCATCTGCTCAAGCGGAGGCAGGATTTGCACGTTTGCCGCCGGAGTTTGCCGCTTGGCCACGGGGGCCGGGATCGGCTCGAGTCGATCGTAATCGACCTCGCCGTTAACGAAGACCGGATACTCGTTGACCGGAACGCCGACCCTGCCGTTTTCGACCGGCAGCTCCGTCTCCACTCCCATAATATCGACCATGGTGACCTTGCCGGCCGCCTTGAACGTGAGCGTCTCCGGCGCAGAAATCTCGACCATCGGCACCGTGATTCGCTTGCGACGGGCCAGGGTTGCCGGCTGATCCTCTTTCCAAAGCAAGGCGGTTTTCTTTCTCGGGTTCCCGAAAAGAAGACCCGTGAAATCCTTCTTGGGCATGGCGACAAACCCCATGGGATCCATGTCATCCAACTGCATGGCAGTGGTTCGGTAGGCCATGAAAGCCGGCTTCGGCAACAAGTCTTGGCGCACGAGTCCAAACTCCCCTTCGGTGCCGTCGGTAACCGTGCTGATCAATTCGTACACAAAGACTTTTTGGGCACCCAACGTGATGGAACCGGCCAGTTTCTTGGGCATATCCAGAGCCTGGTAGCGCAAGCGCTCCTCTTCGGTTTTTCCGGGATAGATATGGTTCCAATAGCCGCAGCCGCTGATCTCGGTCACCCAGACCGGTTGATCGAGACCCAGACTTGTGAGCGTATTCGTCAGCGACTCGATCCGGTCGATGACCCCTTCATGATATTTCTTGAAGAAGCCATACGTATGAATGGCGACCGCATCGCTGTATTCGGCCGCGCCGCATTCAGCCAGGACCGATTGGTGGATATGCTCCATGTCGCCCGCCACCACGGTTGCTTGGGGATCGGCCAGTTTCGCGGCTTTGTAGGCCGCCTTGACCATCTGGGCATAGTCCGCCGGCGAGATTTTCCAGCCATGCGGCTCATTGCCGACCTCCCAGCTCTTCACGTGTGGGAAGTCCTTGACTAAGTTGTAACATTTCTCGGCATAGGTCGCCAATTCGGGCGGCACGCCGTGCTTCGCCCATTTTTCCGAGAAAGCCGTGGACTCGAACGGAGAGTCGAATTTCGTGTAATTATTGTAATAGGGGAAGAATGAGAGAATGTGAAAGCCTTTTTCCACCAGATCGCCGGTAACGTATTTCCACGGCAAGTCAGTCCGAATCCAGGGTGATCCCAGGTCTTCGAGAATTGGGGTGTATTCGTCCGGGGAAACTCTTCCCCAGCAGTTCAGCAATCGATCCAGGTGGGTGCTGACGCCGAACGGCGATTCGGCCTTTCTGACGACCGCCTGCTTCCGGTCCATCACCACGAGCGGAACATCCATGGCAAAGACCTCCTGGCCTTGCGAGAGTATTGCCCCCTTCAAGGTGTAGTATCCGGATTTTTCAATCACATTCCCAAGGCCGATGCCCGTCATGCCGGGTTTTAAAGCGAGATTGAAATCCCGACCGTAAACCTTGTTTTGCCACACATCTCGGATGGTGACTTGGATCGTGGCCGTCACCGCGGCTTTCGTTCGCAGTTTCAGGTGGACGTCCTGCTGGTCCAGGTAAAAAAAGTTGAAACGTGAATTGAGTTCGGGGCAGAAATGGACATCCGGCATGGAGGCAACCCGGAATCCGATGTTTTCCGCGCGGACATTGTCCTCGGATTTACCCGAATAATTGTTGGTGTAATTGTTGCACTTGAGGTAGGCCTCGGGATTGTGGCTGTGTCCGACGGCAATGCGGTGCCAAACGCCGTGCCGGGTCGAAATCATCTCGGCCACTTTCAACGGTTCGCCGTAATCATAATGGCCGTTTTTGTAGTACATCCCCTTGTACCACTCATCGCGGGACGGAATGAAGAAGACTTCGCCCGAATCCGGCCTGGTGATGCGGCGCCGGGTGACTTGGCGGTCGATGATCTCATAAACGCTCCCCTTGCTCAGCCAATTGCAGTAGCTGGCGGCGTTGGCGTAACTGACAAAGGTCACCGGCTGGGTTTCGCAACCGCTTTCGGCCGCGTAGCGATACCTTCCGGCCTGGCCCTTCCGGGATATGGCCATGCGCGGGTCGTATAGCTCCTGATCCTCCACCTTGTCGACCGCGTTGAGAAAGTCGGCGTAGTCGGCATTCGACACGGGGGCCGTGGCCAAGCGGTAGACATAATCGACCCGGCCGCGACCATGCCTGGTCTTGCTGGTGTCCGGAGCATTACCCGGGGATCCAATTGTTTTCATCGTGGTCGAAGCGACACCGGCCTGCGCAGCGATGAAGGCGGCCGCCACCAGTTGAATACACGTTTTCACGGTCATGTCTCAAGGTCTCCGGGGGGTTAAACCCTATTCAGTCAAGATCAAACTCTTTCGAAAGCGCGTTACGACATACGAAATAGGGCCATTCTGATCAAGGTTGGTGGGACAAATCCAGAGACGATGGTGGGTCTGGCCTGTTCTTTGGCCTGACTCAACGCGATCAGCAGCATGTCGGCCAGGTTAGAGATGGTCGCGACAACCTCCAGAACTCCATCAGAATGAACCTGAGAGGCTGTGACATTTTCGTCACCTCCTTTCGTTTGTCTCACTCGCCGAATATTGTTTCGTAATTTCTGGACACCACGTCAGTCTAAGTTAAATCCAGGCCCATCATCATCAGCCGCCGCGTTGATTCCATTGCGGGTTGTATTTTCAACATGGGAATCCAGCAGCAGTACGTTTGCCCGAAGGCCATTGGTATGCCGATAGAAAAGGGAAGCACTATCACTTCCGAAGTATCCTTGCTGCTTTAGATTATAGCCTGCTCCTGTATCGGCCATCAGTATTTCTTTTGTTGACCTTTGCATGAATTTCGTCTGCATTACTTTCACCGGCATTTTGTTTACCCCCTCCGCAACGGGGGCCGAATACCGATCCCAATAGCCCCTCGCTCCATAGGAAACAGGTTTGCTGGCATCAGCGTTGGTCGGGCAATGCCAAAGGTCATTCCGGTTGTTTTGAATGGGCAATCCCCCATGTTGAGTTACCACGTATCCATAGCGACTAGTCGCATTCCAACTACCCAACGGCGGAATCCAACCGTCGAAATCATCCATGTAACTAGCCCAGATCGTTCCAAACTGTTTTAGGTTGGCGGTACAATTAATCGCGCGTGCCTTTTCCTTGGCCTGATTCAACGACGGCAGCAGCATCGCCGCCAGAATCGCGATGATCGCAATGACCACCAGAAGCTCGATCAAGGTGAATCTCAGACTCCGTTTCATGCTCGTTACCTCCTGTTTTCACTGACGGTTTTCGCGGACACTGCTTCTCTCAATGAGTTTGCACTCCAAAAAAATCGACCGTTCAGCCGGCAGCTCGTCGCCGGTCATGATGTCAATGGCGCGGCAGGCCATTCGGATATAGTCACAGGTCACCACGGTCAACGAGGGCCACATGTAGCGGGAACTTTCATAGTCGCCCTCGCCTACGAGGCTGATATCCTCCGACACCCGCAGGTCATTCTGCCGCAAAGCTCCAACTGCGGCGAACGCCCCCGGCGAGGAAGTGAAAATCAGACCCGTCAACCCAAGATCCCGGATTGGCCCGATGTTATCGGAAACCAGCTTGCAGGCCGCATCCATCGAATTGTCCCAGAACTTGATGGCCGAGGCGAATACGTGCTGTCCCGAGAACTCTTGCCCGGCCTCTCGAATCGATTGGGCAATGACCTTGAGCTTCTCGGCATTGTAGTCGCACTGCGGCTCGTTGCGCACATAGCCGATTCTGGTATGCCCGCGGGACAGGAGCGCCTTGGCCAGCAACCGCCCACTCGAAGTCGGATCTGGAGACAGGCAATACACATTCTCGGGCAAACTCTCGTAAAAGTACATGCTGTCCACGATCACAATGGGCATCCCCAGATCGGCAAACTGCTCCATCTGCACAGGATCGATCCTACCGCCCCCCATCAAGGCCACCAACCCCTTGCAGCACTTCTGCTTTTTGGCGAAGGCCAACAGATCGTCCCACGAGGTATCCCGGTCCACTTTGTAGTTGATCACCCTCAGGCGCTTGCTTTTCGAATATTGCTCCAAAGTATGCACTAGTTTCCAGATCCGTTCCGAGGGATATTCCATGGAGGCCACCAGCACGGCACCCTGATCGGTCGGCCTCCTCGAGGGCGAGACCTTCAATTCGCAGGACATCCCCGTGGCCACAATGCCCGACCCCTGCCGGCACCGAATGATCCCCTCCCGTTCCAACTCCTGAAGCGCTCTGGAAACCGGTGCCAGAGAGACCCCGAACTGTCGGCGGATCTCCGCGACTGTGGGCATCCGGTTCTTGGATTCCGGCTTCAGAGTCTGCTTCTGCAGCCACTCCTTGATCAGGACATATTTCAGTTTGGCCACCGCGCCGCTCCGCCTTTATTGTACCAGTCTTTCGATACAATAAAATAGTCCATCTCCCCTTCCCGTCAAGACATCGGGATTCGATTTAGCCGAACTCCCCCCAACAAAGCCAACAAACGCCCGTATGGCCCAGCTCCGCCCCATCGGTTGCGACCTGCTCCAGTCCTGGCCATTTTTCCCTTCTGTTATCCAACACATGACGCCTCTTACTGGCGACAAACCTGTTTGACCGCGTGTTGTGAGCAATTCGGAGGACTGACCCCGATTTGGGGGTCAGTCCTCCGAATTGCTCACAAGAGGATGGTGCTCTCTTCAATTGAGCGTAGTCAACCGCCCAGATCCAGATTTGGCGGCCTGGGGACGACATCCGTGCGGAAGGGGGCGGCGGGGAGACCGGCCCGGCTGCAAAGGTTGCAGATCGGGTTGGCAGCCCAGGCATAGCGGGCAGCGGCCGGCGAGGGCACCTCGGGGGCTTCCAGCAGGACCGAGTCGCCGTCGATCCTGGCCTTGGCCGGGTAAAACACGCCGTCGGGTCCGGCGATGACAAAGCCGGTCGGTTCGGCGCCGTCGGAGGTGGTCAGGCCGCCGGATGGGTTTTCGAACCGGATTCTGAGCAAGCGGCCTTCGGGTTGGCAGGCCGTGAAGACCGGACCGGCGCAGACAATGTCCGTCTTGCCATGGAAGTTGGCGAGGGCGCTAAGCGCCAGACGCCGGCCCAGCTCCTGCTTGTTCTTGAAATGGCAGTCCACCTCGCCGAGGTCCAGGGTCACAATCAAGGAGGTGCCCGGCAGATCCAAGGCCGCAGTCTGGGCCTCGCGCAGCAAGGCGATCTTGCTGTCTTCCTGGAAGGCGGACGGCTCCTGCCAGTTGGCCAGCTGGACGACCTGGAAAGGGAAGTCCCCCTGTCCCCATTGCTTGCGCCAGTCCCGGATGAGCGTTGGCAGCAGTTGGCGGTAGGGAGTGGGGTCGTCCGTGTTGTTTTCGCCCTGATACCAGTTCACACCACGGATCGCGAAGGGAATCAGGGGGCGGATCAGGCCATTGTACAGCTCGGTCGGCAGAACCGGACTGCAGAGCCCGTAGTTGCTTTCGACAGCGTAGCGCCAGGTTCCCGCCAGGGCGATGGCAGGCATGTCCGGGCGGCAGGGACAGGCGAGTTGCATCGCCTCAGCCGGCCCGGTCATGCCGCCGTCGAAAAAGTCGCTTCGGACCCGCACGGCGATGGTGCTCGGCCCTGTGGACACGAGCCTATCCGGAATCTCGTATCGACGCTCGGTACAGTAGGACTGGGGGTTCTCGGAGCAGAGGGTCGATCCTACCGGTTCATTATTGAAATAGGTGATGTCCTCCTTGTCCGCGGCCCCAAGGCATAGAGTCAGACTCCGGCCCGCCCATCCGGGAGGGATGTCGAGTTCCTTGCGAAACCAGAGCACGCCGCTGAACTCCAGGCCGCGCTTCTGCCAGGTGCCGGGAATCTCCATCTCGGTCCACGCCGTGTCGCCGGGTTCGGCCGTGCCCGCCCAACCGTGCAGGAAGCCGGCATTGTCGGCGGGCCCATGGTGTTGGTCTGCCGGAAACGGGTTGAATCCGGGAGCCTGAAAGGCTTGGGACGCGGCGAGCTTCTTGTTGAATTCATCCAAGGCTTTCTTGCCGACGGGCACGGTCGCCAGGGCCTCGGCGCGGGTCCAGGCTTCGGCGCGGGTTCCACCCCAGGAGCTGTCGACCAAGCCGACCGGAACACCCAACCGCTGATTCAACTCGCGCCCGAAGTAGTAGGCCACGGCTGAAAAGTTCGCCACGCTCTCCAGCGAGCAGACCTGCCACGTGGCGCGACGGTGCAGGGCCGCCAGCGGAGTGGGCGACGGTGTGCGCGGGGTCCGAAACAGCCGGATCTGGGGATGGTCGGCGGCGGCTATCTCCTGCTCCGCATTCAGGGCTGCCTTTACCGGCCATTCCATATTGGATTGCCCTGAGCAGAGCCAGACCTCGCCGACCAGAATGTTTTTGAAAACGACCGTACCCCGGCCGCTGACCGCCATCTCGGCGGGGACGGCGTTGGCCGGCATGGGGTCGAGGGTGACCCGCCAGTGCCCGCTGGAGTCGGCCGTGGCGCTCTTGGTCTGCCCGGCAAAGCGGACGCGGACGGTTATTCCCGGCGGGGCCTCCCCCCAGACCGGCACGGCCATCTCGCGCTGAAGAACCATGCTGTCGGCAAAGATCGAGGCCGGCAGGACATCAGGCGGCACGCTTTTGGAAGGGGATTCTGCGGATATCATCGTGACAGTCTTCAATTAGGCCTGGGACAGGTTTGCCTGCAAATAATCCAGAATGCCTTCCACGATGATCTCGTAACCCCGTGCATGAAAATGCACCCCGTCGCAGCTCAGCTCCGGTTGGTCCTGCAGCAGGCTGTAGCAGTCGATCGTGGGCAGGCCGAGCTTGGTCACTTCAATCGCGGCCAGTTGATTGCGATATTTGATCTTTTCGGCCCAGGGATTTTCCTTGCCGTCGGCACCGGGGTAGCATGGGGTCGAGTTGCGCCAGACCAGAGTCCCGGTCTGATCACGCAGCTCTTTCAGGACATCGAAAAGCCCGCTGGCATAATGCGCGTCCTCCACCAGACGACCATGCAACCCGTTGTTGAAAATAATGATCTCGTAGCGGTGACGCGAAAGCATGGCCTGCAAATCCGACATGAAGTCCTGATCGCAGACGATTTTGCTGGTGGAGAAGCAGTCGACCCCGTAGCGGCCCTTGAGTTTGTTGCTCAGCAAGGTGCCGTGGCCGTTGACGATGGAGTCGCCGATCAGCAGAATGCGCGGCAGATGCGGGTTTTCGTCCTCATCGTGCCAACGCAGGGTAATCCATTCATTGGGCTCTCTGATCTTGGTTTTCGTGCTTGGGACGGTCATGATCTTGATCCTTTTTTTCTGATCTGCAGATAGGCCTTGGCGTAGCGCAGGCCGAATTCGCGGATGGATGGGGTGTCGAAATGGGTGTGGCCGTCGTGGCCGGCAAGTTCCTCGCTGGTCACAAAGGCGGCCTTGGCGAGCTTGCCGACGGCCTCCTGTGTCTGGGCCGTGACCACTGGCCGCCACTGGGTGTAGGGGGTTTCCTCGCCTGCCGGAACGCGGCAGGTCTCGCCAGCGATGACCGGGGCCTCCGGGCTATGAAAACGTTCCCGGAAGCCGGCTACCATTTGCATAAAGCGCTCCCCGTAGGTCTGGGCGGTTTCGGCGCTGCCGGCGTCGGCTTCGCCCTGATGCCAGAGAATCCCGGCCAGTTCAACCTCGGGGTTCTGCTGCTTGGCGCGTTCGTAAAGGCCGACCGCCCGTTCGAAGTGGGGGTTGCCGGGCATCCATTGGTCCAGACTGGAGCCGCCGATGGCGGACGGGACAAAGCCGATCGTGATGTCAGGGAACACCTTGAGCACCTCCAGAGCGAAGGGCATAGCTAGACCAAGCCCGATGCCTTCAGGCATGTAGGGATGCTCGTGCCAGTGATGCAGAGGCTCGACCGCGATCTCGGCCTGGCCGGTGGCCAGATTGAAAATACGCTCGTCTCGAAGCACGGGATAGTCGGCGATCTCGCCGAAGCCCTGCATGTTCGATTGACCGGCCAGAAGGAAGACGTTCATGACTTCTCTTTCCAGATTCGTTTGAGGGTGTGGGCCACCAGCTTGGGTTGGCGGGAGCGGGTGAACACGCCTTTGCGGTTAAAGATGATGCGGTTCAGGGACTGCCCGACGCGGAAATCCGCGAAGTTCCAGACATGGGCGCCGATGCACCAGGGCTGCTCCATTAGCTTCTTGTACTGAAGCTCGACGGTCTTGGACTGGTATTCCTCGCTGAACATCACCTCGGGCAGATGGTGCTCGCCGGCCACGGCGTCCGCCCCGAACTCGGCCATGATGATAGGTTTCTGGAACTCATCGTAAAATGCTTGCAGATCCTGGACCATGGCATCGAGGCTCTCCTCGATCTTGCCGGTCCAACTGTACCAGCCGAAATATTTGTTGATGCAAAGCACATCGAAGAGGCGGGCCATGGGATTGTTTTTCGGGTCCGCATGCATGGCATAGGTGAACGGTCGGCTGGTATCCAGCGACTTGGCTTTGTTGATAAGTTCCTCGTAGAAGCGGACGTAGCCGGCCTGCTCGGTTTCGTCTGCGCTGAAGGCGTTGGGCTCGTTGGCCAGCGACCACATGACCACGCTGGGATGGTTGCGATCGCGCCTGACCAGCTCGTCCACTACGGGCAACGCCTTGTCCAAAATCTCCTGGCGGTAGAGCCTGGGTCCGAGCCCGACAAATGGGGTCTCGGAGATGACCAGTACGCCCTGCTCGTCCGCGATGTCCAACCACTCCTCCGCGTAGGGATAATGAGAGGTGCGAAACGAGTTGGCCCCGATCCAGTTCATCAAGTCGAAATCCTTGATGACCAGGGGAAGGCACAGCCCCTTGCCGATTGCATCGAAATCCTCGTGCTTGCCGAAGCCCTTGAAGACGACCGGCTTGCCGTTCAACAGGAACTCGTTGCCGCGGACTTCGATGTTGCGAACCCCGAAGCGGACGCGGTAGTGGTCCACGGCTTCGCCGGCGATGGTCAGCGCCACCTTCAGGGTGTAGAGGTTACCCTGCCCGATATTCCACAGGCGGGGTTGATCGATGGTGAACGAGGTCTCCAGAACGGACGCGTCCCTCACCTCGACCTTTATTTCACGTCCGTCCACCGTCAGGGCCACCTTGCCGGTCAGGGGCCGATTGAATTCGATTCGGCAGGCGACGGTGGCGACGCCGTCGGTGTGCGTGGCCTGCACGAAGACATCACTCAGATAGGTGTCAGTACAGACCGAGTGCAGGATCACCGGACGGTGGATGCCCGAGAACGGGAAGAAATCGTAGGAGACCGCCGGGAAGCTGCCGCTCCAGCCTTGTCGCAGATCCGATTCGCTCACGAAGGCCGGCGGCAGGTCATCCTGTTTCAGCGTGCCGTCCGCCAACACGACCAGGGTGTTCTCCTCGCCGAATGTCACCAGGTCGCCGATCTCGAACTCGAAGGGCAAGTGGGGTCCTGTATGGGCGCCCAGACGGACCCCGTTCAACCAGACCTCGGCCTGCTGGCAGACGCTCTGAAAATGGGCGAAGATGGGGCGCCCCTGCCAAGAGCGATTCACGAAAAAACGCTTCTGATACCAGCCTTCTGAGAAGTGGTTGTAGCTGTCCAGGTATTGCTCGTTCCAGCTACCCGGAACGCCGATGGGGCGCGAGTTGGTCAGGCCAGCGGGCAGATTCAGCTCGCGGCCGTTTCCTTCGGCCATCTGGAATTCCCAGAAGCCATCCAGCATCTGGCATTCGCGACTCTGGTTCTGTTGGGGTCTCAGCATCTCGTCCTCTCGGTTCTTTGTGGTGGGATCGGTACAATTTCATGCGTTCGCTCAAGGACAGGCACCGTCCAGGCGAACTGTTATAGCAGGGTTTGGTAGGGAATATCCAGAACCTTGGCCAGGCGCCGGGCACGCTCCTTGCCGATGAGGCGCTTGCCGTGTTCCATTTCGGAGATATGGCGCTGGGGGATTCCCGATTGATCGGCAAGCTGGACTTGGGTCAGTCCGGCTTTAGCACGCGCCCCGGAAAGCACGGTTCCCGGCAAATTTTCCTGAACATCCGGGAATGCATCCTGCCACGACACGGCTTCCCCGGTGTCCGGATTCTCAAGTACGAATCCCAGTTTGGCCAACCCGGCAACAGCACGGGCCCGGCGGTTTTCCGGTCCGATAAACGTGAGACGAACGTGTTTGGCCGATCTAGTACGGCGCTTTTTCGTGAGTACCGACATAGGTAATCTCCACAAGCTTGACTTCACGATTTCGTACTTCCCAGACTGCCACATACGTCGGTGAGCCTTTCTTGAGGTGACAGTGGTGCCGCTGCCCTCCCAGCTTGCCGTAGTTGGGCCAGTCACCACGAACAGGCCCGTCCGTCTCAATGGCTCGGATTAGGGCCACTAGGGAATTGCGGACTCGGGTTGGCAGCTTGCCTATGGGCTTGAGGGCCCGCCTATGAATTGTGACAGTCCAGTCCACCAGCAAACATATACCTTTTTTGGGTATGAAACAAGGTCGCGACGCCAAAACGACAACCGATGAAAATGTTGCTATTCAGCCGTTACGAAAAGGTCGACCACGTCGATCCATTCGGCCTGGGGATCGTCGGCGATTCGGGCCAGGGTCGTTTCCATCTGCGCCCATCGCGACTCGTCGTTCTTGAGTTCGTAGGAGTGCCCCCAGAAATAGAAGAGGCCGTCGGCCTCCCGGATCCGCTCGTATTTCTCCCAGAAGAGCGGATTGCGGAAGTGGCAGTGGGCAGGCAATGCCATGGGATCGTCCAAGGGCAGTGCGCCCTCGACATCCCGGGTGGTGCGGGCATAGAGGAAGCCGGCCTCCCGGACCAGCGCCTTGACGGCGTCGTCGACGCCGCCGCCCGGGTAGGCATAGCCACACTGCGCTTGGTCGAAGCGGTCGCGAATCAGTTGCTTGGCGGCGGCCAGCTCCCGGCGGACCTGCTCGGCGGGAAGACGCGTCAGCGGCACGCCGCCGTGACCGGCCACCTTGAAGCCGCGGTACACCTCCACCATCTCCGACACCTCCAGCTTGTCGACCGGGAAGTCTTCGTAAACCCAGCGGTTGCCGCCGGGAATGATGTTGAAGGTGGCCTTGGCCCCGTACTGCCGGAAGAGTTCGGCCAGACGGATGTCGTTGCGGACGCTGTCGTCCCAGCACTGCATGATTTTCATAGTCGTCTCGTTCCACCGCAGGTTGCAAAACAATTAAATTATACAGACGCCCCATGTTTGCCAGTGCCGGCGGGGGAAAATAAGGCGACGCCGTTCTGAACCGCCGCCTAAGGTAAACGTTGAATCGTCTCGCGGTATCGTGCCCCGCAATCGTCTGGCGAAAAAGCGATTCGGTGCACGACCTTTAAGTGATAGCTTTACCCGCCTTTATTAGAAGGGACTCAGGTTTCAGTGTTCAGACACGGCACTGAACTCCTGAAGACTATGGCGTTTAACTTTGCAGCAACTCCTGTTCATTCAGCTAAGCTCTGGTTATTTGTTAAAGTTTGGGGCTAAGCGTTGCCGGTTGTTCGGTGTTCGCCTTGGTTGTATATTCGATACCATGATACACATTGTAATGGACACGAATGTAGTATGCAGTGCGTTGCGGTCTTCGCATGGGGCCTCGTATGCCCTATTAAGAATGCTGGGGACCCGTCAGTACGAGGCCCATTTGACGGTACCTTTGTACTTGGAATACGAGGAGCAAACCCAACGCATAGTCCAGGCGGGTTTGATCAAATCCAAGCCGGCCTCTGATATTCTAGACTATATCTGCGAAGAAATGGTGCTGGATAATGTCCACTTTCTCTGGCGTCCATTTCTAAGAGATGCCGATGACGACATGGTGTTGGAAGCGGCTGTAACCGGAGGTTGCACGCACATTGTCACGCACAATATTCGGGATTTTCGAGGTTCTGAAGAATTTGGCGGTGCCGTGTTTACTCCAGGGCAATTCCTGCGACTACTAAGAGGTGCATCATGAGTACATTGAGCGTAAGACTTCCGGACTCGCTTCATAAACGGGCGCGTTCTCTGGCAAAAGAAGAGCATATCTCCATCAATCAACTCGTTTCCACAGCGCTTGCCGAGAAGATCGCGGTGCTGGACGCCGAAACCTATATCAAGGCACGCGCCAAACGAGCGAGCCGACAAAAGTTTCTGGCGGCCATGGACCAGGTTCCCGATGTGGAACCGCCGGAAAACGACCGCCTGCCCGACGATCGTTGAGTCGATTCCCGCCCGCAGGAACTGGTACAAGTCCGGCATTATTGGCATCGCGTTGGCCGAGGAGTTTCAGGCTGGCAGTGTCGCCTCGCAAGTGTCCGCGGCGTTTCGGAGGGCGGCCAGGTCGCAGCCCACGATCGCCTCCAGGTTCGCCGTGATTTTTTCCGCGCTCCAGTCCCACCAGGCAATGGCTAATAGCTCGTTGATCGTGCTTTCCTCGAACCGATACTTTATAAGTTTGGCCGGGTTTCCCCCCACCATGCTGTATGCGGGGACGTCATGGGCCACCACCGACTTGCTGGCGACGATGGCCCCGCTGCCGATTTTTATGCCGGGCATGACGGTCGCGTCATAGCCAATCCAGACATCGTGACCGATCTCGGTGTCGCCTTTGTAGGGTAACTCCCCCTCCTTGGGCATCACTTTCTCCCAGCCATTGCCGAAGATCTGGAAGGGATAGGTCGAAAACCCGGACAGTTTGTGATTCGCGCCATTCATGATGAAGGTGACGCCCTTGGCGATGGCGCAAAATTTGCCGATGATGAGTTTGTCTCCGATAAACGGAAAGTGATAGAGCACATTGCTCTCAAACCGCTCCGGCCCTTCGGGATCGTCGTAGTAGGTGTAGTCGCCGACCACGATGTTTTCCGATGTAATGAAATTCTTCAGATAGCCGACCTGGGGAAACCCTTTCATGGGTTCTTTATCCTCGGGACTGGGTCCAATCATGTTGCCTCCGATGGTTGTTCAGTTGTTACGGCTGCAGGTCCAGCATCTTTTCCGCATAGCGTTGGCCGAGGAGCTTCGCGCTGGGGGTGTCGAAATGCCAGCGGTCCATGGCCTTCAGACCGTCCGAGCTGACGACCGCGGTGCGGGGGATTTCAGCGGGCAGCCGGAAGACCTGCTCGTTGATGAGCGGCACGTTGTTCACCTGGCCGGCCACGAAGGGAAGGTCGGGAGCGTTCAGGTCGGCTCGCAGGTCGGTGATCAAAGCTTTCAGTTTGTCCAGCCACTTGGCGTCTTTGGCATCGGTTTCGCCCTGATGCCAGATGATGCCTTTCAGGGTTCCCTGCTTCTGGGCGATGGCGGTTCGTCTCAGGACTTCCCGATAGAAGTAGGTTCCCTTGCCCCACGACCGGATGCTGGTTCCACCCTTGGCATTGACGACCAGGCCGATGGGCCGCGCGTTGGGCTGTTGGAGCATGGTTCGGGCAAACATGTAGGCTGGCCCCATTTTCTGCATGCCGAGATCCTTCCGGATCGACGAGTGGCGGTTCAGCGGGTTCTTCGCGGCTTCCCACTCATCGTCGTCGTTGAGCAGGTAGCCGTTTTCAATGGGATTTGCATCCTCGCCCGAGAAGGGGGCCCGGCCCGCCATGTTGGATTGGCCAATGCAAACATAGATGTCGAGTTTTTCCGTAAGGCCGACGGGGGGTGTGGTTTTTGGGGAAGCGTCCGCCGCCAGTTCGTAGAGCTTGATGTTCCGCAGCAGATAGGAGGCCGACTCTCCTTTCTGCCGTGTATAGGTCCCGCCAAAGGTCAGCGGCAGAGAACTGGGTTTGACTCTGGGCCCGGCAATGCCCACCAGCGCGCCGTTGGCGAAAAAGCTGACGCGGCCGTTCCGAACCTCCACCGCCACCTTCGTGAACTCGTTTTCGGCAAGCATGCGGCGTTGGTCGAACAAAACATGACCGTTGACGCAGAGGATGCCCGCGTTGTAGCCGGGCGGCGAATAGCGCAGACTCAGCCCGGACTCTGCTTGCGTGTCCATATTGGAGAACAGGTTGATTCGGCCCGGCTTGCCGCTTTCGGGCAGTCTGAACTCGACTTCGAGGCGGAAGTTTTTCTGGTCGGCAAGAATCGTATTCGGCAACGAAAATTGGTTGACGGCATCGACCCTGACCACCCCGTCGACGACCTGGACGGCGCCTTGGGTCAGGGCCGGGTCAATCGCATCCCTCCCCAGCTCCCAGACGGGTTTGGCTTCCTTGGCCATCACGCCCAAGGCCGCGACGATTAGTGACAATGCTAACAATTTGGCTTTCATTGTTTCTCCTTTTTCCGGTTGAGGTTAACGGCGACGATAGCGATTGACGATTGGGGGGATTTCTACTCGTAATCCGCTCTCGTCGCCGACATCGCCAGCCGATTCTCCGGTTTCATGTTTTCCTAATAATTTTGACAGTACCTCTGAGTGCACCGGAGCCCGGCGCACCTACGGATTTGAACTCTGCTTCCCAGTTTACCAGGTTTCCCAATTTCGTCTAACCCCATCTTGTTTCTAGTCCGAAACGAAGGCCTTCTCACTCACCACAGTCGTGGCAATTAGTTTAGCTATATGTTCGTGCAAAACAACTCTTTGAACGTGCTATGTCTTTGCATCAGACATGCAATGCACTACATTTTATATAGAATCCAGTAGAAAGGAATTTACCCATGGCAAGCAAAACAACCAACCTAAGCATCAGAATGGATACGACTCTTAAACGCGAAGCCGAGCAACTTTTCGCCGATCTCGGCATGAACCTCACAACAGCGTTCAACGTGTTTGTCCGTCAGGCGATCCGTGAACAGGGCATCCCTTTTACGATCGCCCGAGATGTTCCAAACCTTGAAACTCAGGAGGCCATGCGGGAGGCGCATCGATTGGCCAAAACGGGAACCGGGAAATCGTTTTCTGACATTGAGGATCTGGTTCTGGACCTGAATTCATGAAATTTACCTCCTTTCAGACGACACACTGGTTTTGACGTTGACTCGAACCGGCTCACACAGTGATTTGTTTTAACAGAAATCGAAACTGAACACCTTCGCTTGGTCGTTGCCGTGGGTTTGCTCGATGGTGCACTTCACGGCCAGGGCTGTTGCCGAGAGGGGGATTTTGACCAGGCGCTGATAGTTGTTGGCGGCCCGATAGACGGTTTGCCATGCTCCCGTCGCATCCTGAATTTCGATGCGGAAGGCCTTGACCAGAGTGGCCGGCGGGCTGAAAACCGGACTGGTCCGGCGGTGGTTGGCTATCATATTCAGGGTTTTGCGGTTCAGGTCGCTGTCGAAGACCAGGCGGACTTCGGCAATCGCTTCGGGCCGGTCGAAGCGGTATTCGACCCAGTCGTTCTTGGCCGCCGAACAGCTGTTGGGTTGCCCGTCCATGGGGCGATCCTGGCCGTTTCGCAGCACGTCGGGATCGCCGCACGAGGCGAGCAGTGTGGCCTGCCGGCAGCGTGGGTCGAGGGTGCGTTGTTTGCCCGGCAGCCAGCAGTCGTCGGCCATTAGGCAGTCCTGGACCTCGGTCATCTTCTGCTCGTAGACGCCGCGGGGGGAGAGACCGTGCCGGGTGGCGACGGCAGCGGCCGAGCCGACGGCCTGCCCGAGCGTGGCGCAGGTGCCCATGACCCGGGTCGAACTCATGCCGATGTGGCTGGCGCTGATATTGCGCCCGGCAAAGAAGAGATTGTCGATATTTTTTGAGTAGAGCGACCGGTAGGGGATGCCGTAGACCGAGGTTACCGGCGGATGAATCGAGCCGTACCAGGGGGCGGTTTTGTTGTCGAAGCCGTCGGGGTGGTGATCGTCGATGGACCAGCCTCCGTAGGCGACGACGTCGTCGAACTTCCCGCCGGAGCGGATGTCGGTTTCGGTTAAGATATAGTCGCCGACGTAGCGGCGGCTTTCGCGTTTGCCCGGGAGAAAACCCAGCCAGTCCAACGCCCAGTTGTCGGCGTGATGCTCGCCGTGGTTTTTGATGTGGTCCCACACCCCGAGGGCGGTCTTCAGCAGCTCGTCGCGAATCTCCTCGGTGTCGTGAATCGTGTGCTGATTGCCGCCCAGTTCGATCCAGACGAAGCCGGGGGCATGGGCCATGTCGTGGGGGCGATTGGGCAGCAGGTCGTCGGAGGGATACTGGTGGGCCCAGGCAGGCGGGGTGAAGGGTTGGGGAGTGTCCATCTCGCGCAGCTGCATCATGCAGGTCATCCCCATGGTCTTGGCGTCGCCGGTTTCCGGCGCGGCCGCCTCGCCGAATTCGGTGCGGGGCTCCCGGCCGTGCCGGTATTCGGCACCGGAGAGTGGGGCCAGAACACTGTCCCCGGAGCAGTCGGCAAAAAGCCGGGCGGAGACCACGTGCCGGGTCTGGGTGGTCAGCTGCCAGCCCGTGACCGATCGGATCCGGTCGCCGTCCATGACCAGATCATTGCAGGAGCAATTGAGCAGAAGCGTCAGGTTTTCCTGAAAGCGGACCTTCTCATAGAGGATGGTATCCCAGATGGAGTAATTGGGCGTGGTGTTGCGGTAGAGGTTCTCCAGTTGAATCTCTTCGAGAATCCCGGTCTCCCGGTTGTTATGTCCGTGGGCGCCGCAAATCCACACCCGAATTTCGCTGGAGGCATTGCCCCCAAGGACCGGGCGGTCGTGCATCAGCAGGGTCTTGAGGCCATGGCGAGCGGCGGCAATGGCCGCGCACATGCCGGCCAGCCCGCCGCCGACCACGCAGAATTCGACGTGGTGTTCTGTCGTTTTCACTTGCACAGATCTGTGTAATGAGTAATGAAATCGATGACCGGGGAGGGATCCTCCAGGCCATGGGGATGATGCTTTCCAGGATGACTGATGACGGTAATCTTGCCGCCGAGTTCCTGATATCGTTTGGCCAGGACCACGGTATTTTCTTCGTAGGGGACAATCTGGTCGTCGGTGGCCGCCACGTGGATAATGGGCACGCCGGCTGCCGCGAGGGGCTCCAGGTCGTCGATCGGTCCGGCCCAGGGCGAATCGAGGGCCTCCTGTTCGGAGGCGAAACCGAACTCCTGAACCAGGCGTGCCCATTTATCGGGCATGCCCGCGGCCTGTCCCGTGCCCTTGTAGGTGCTTTTGAAATCGCACATGGGATTGTCCCCGTAGAGACAGCTCACCTTTTCGGGATTTTTCGTGGCCCAGGTATAGATGTAGAATCCGCCGCGGC
Organism: Lentisphaeria bacterium; assembly: GCA_041623325.1. Taxonomy (GTDB): domain Bacteria; phylum Verrucomicrobiota; class Lentisphaeria; order Oligosphaerales; family JBFJXC01; genus JBFJXC01. The sequence continues at coordinate 29,211 of JBFJXC010000003.1, forward strand.
TCAAGCCGAACAGGATGGCTTTGGCTGGAAAGTCCATTTCCGCGGTCAGGTAGGCATAAAATTGGTCCCAGATCCGCATGGTCTCCGGTGTCGGGAACATGGTTTTGGGGACCACATGCACCAGGCGGAAACCAGCATCGAGCATGGCGAGGTCGAAGGTCGGAAAGGCGCTGAAATAGCATCCTTTCCAGAGCCATGCCCTATCCCGGCGTGGTTTGGCGGGCTGGACGATGATCGCCTCCGTGCCGGCAAATGGAAACCGGTATAGTTGGTGACCATGATAGTCCTCAAACTCATGACTGCCACCATCACTCAAGACAAGCGTGATGGCAGCGCATTTCTGAACCGAGAGATGCCAATTCCCGCGCCCTTGCCAGGAGCCGACTTGCAGGATTTTGATGGCGATCGCCCCTTCGGCAACCGCGAATTCCAGACGGCAGCCGTTTGGCGTCGCGTCCAGACGATAGCGTCCCCAGGCGGTGCCATTCGACCAGAAATAGCGTCCCGGTCGATTGGCCAACTGCAGGGATTTTGTCACCGCGCTGTAATGGAATCCGGTCAGCGCGAGCACCGCCGCCCAACTGGCCATGCCGCGCACGTAATGGTGGCCGCATTCGGCCTCGTCGAAGGGACTGCGTTTGGCGCCGTCGAAGCGGTTGCGGACATCGCGGATGCATTGCAGCCCTTCCTCTTCCAGGCCCTCGAAAATCATTCCGACTGCGGCGGTATATTCGAATCCGGTCATGACTTCGGAGTAATAGGGGAACGGCACCTTCGGACGTTTGCCTTCCGGATAGGCCGCCATCAGCAGTGCCCCCTCATCACCCAGCGCGAAGGTCCGCATCGTATTGAAGTGATCCCAGAGGTTTTCGCGCCGGTTCAGTTTGTAGATCGAGCATAGCGTCGTTTTAACCTTGGCGGGGTCGCGCAGGTAGCCGAGGTCGCAGATGTGAGCCATGTATTGTCCGACCAGCTGATCGACCAGGCACCCTTCCGCGAGCTGATAATCCGGGTTGTTCAGGTCCTGCGCTCCGCTGTCGCCTTGCAAACAGTCCGGTACCGGACCGGTCGGCGGCACGATTTTCTGAATATAGTAGCTGCCGTTGAACAACTGCTCGTCCATCCAGCGGCTGCCTTGTTCAAACAGAGTGAGGCACGTTGCCGAGAAGTCCGCTTCGCCGAGGTAGTCCGCCATTTTGGCAGTTGCCTTCAGGGCGCCCAGATACCAGCCGGTTATCTGCGGGTTCGGGCCATAGTATTCAACGTCCATGGTGTTGTGCTGACACCCCTCCATCACGCCGTCCTGGTCCGCGTCCCAGCCATTCTCCATCCAGCAGAACTCCAGGGCCTTTTTAGCTTTCGGCCACAGCGTTTTCAACAGGTCGTCGTCACCGGACAACTGCCAGTCCCGATAGAGCTTCATGATGCAGCCCATCTGGCCGTCGGCGGCGGCTTTGCCAAACCCGAGAGCATCCTTCAAGGGCAGATTGATGCGGAAATTCATCATGCCGTCGTCCGCCGTCGCGTGCAGGAATTCCAGTTCGCGCAACGTTCGGGAGAGGTCGCCGAACAGAAACGCGGTGGCCTGTTCGTAGTTCCAGACATGGGTGCTATTGCCGTAGCAGGAACCTTCGTGTGGCAGCGATCCCTCGAAACCGAAGAAATGGCCGTCGGCGGTTCTGAAACAGGTCTGACTGCGCAGAGTGGACAGATTGTTCAAGGCCGCTTCCTTTACCGCTTGCGGCAGGTCGGTGTCGACAAGGGTTTCGACAAAATTCAGCGTGCGCTCTTCCAGTTCGGGCAACTGCCCATGGATCTTAATTGCCGCGTCCCAGGCATCGTCGTACAGCATGCAGTAATGGTTGCCGACGTTGGTCCTGGTATAGTTTTCGCCTCGATGTTTTTCCGGGGTCCAGTCGTAGCGGTTGGGGAAATGCCAGGTTAGAAAAAAGGTGAACTCGGCCTCCCCGCCGGCGGCAATCTCGCGGGTCACGGCCAGACTGGCGACCGGCTGGGTGGCCTGGCCCTGTTCCCGGTCGTCAAGCAGCCCATCGCCGGTAAAATCGTCCCAGAAATCCCGCAGGGGTCCGTTCCATTTCAGCTTGTCCAGCCAGGCCAGGCGTTTGGTCACGGTTCCGCCACCCGGAGTCGAGAGTGCGATGGTTCCCCAGGTATCGTCGCCAGTATCGGCTTTGCGTGAGGCCATCAGAATACCTTTCAAGCCGGCCTCATCCCGCCAGGTATTGACGTTGTCGCAGCTCCCATTGAAGAAGAGTTTGCTCGCGTTCGAGACAAAGCGGTCGCGGCCGTCCATGCCGACAAAGTTCGGGACCGTCCCGCAAATCGTCACCTGCTGGGTTTCGCCGGAGGTATTGTTGACGACATAGCGCAGCACGGCTACGGGCAGGGAACTGGCGTCGACATCGGCCGGGATCAGCGGATTGAAAGCCTGCACCGTAACCTCGAGCGGGAAGGCAGGGCTTGACAGGGCCACCTGAGCCAGCGGATAGGCCGCCCGAAACTCGCAGTTTTGGAAACGGGGCAGACCATGATTTTGGATTTTCGGGCCGCCGGGTCCTTCGAAATCGGCCGGATCGAAGGGGCCTTCGAGCATCTTGGCGGCAGTCGAACCACTTTCGGTCTTCGCGCAGACGGCGAAAAACGGCCCGTTTTCAAAGTTGATCCAGGGGCTGAAATCCTTGCCGGGTCGGTTCATGATCTCCCAGTCGCAAAGATTGCCTCGCCCGCCAATGGAAACGGTGCCGGTGCCGATGCCGCCCAACGGCATGGCGACCCTCAATAAGTTTCGCTGGCCATATGTGGTAAGAATCGGCCATGCTTTCATGTCAACTCCCTGCTGATTTACGTTTAATAACACCGGTCCAAACCATTCGCAGTTCAGCTGTTCGTCCGCCGGTGCCTGGGGCCATTTCCATGGATCGTCCGTCAGTCGCTGCCGCTCTTGTAGAACTGGCTTGGCAGCGGCCAGTCGTCCGTGCGAAAGGGCGAGGCCGGAAGGTAGGGCGGCCAAGCCTTGCCCGGCTTGCCGTTGTACAGCGTGCATTCGGGATTGTGCGTCCAGCCGTAGCGCACGGCGACCGGATTCTTCACCGCCTGGCTGCTGACCACGACCGTATCTCTGCCCAAGGCGGTGTAATGGCCCTGAAGCATGGCGGTAGCCGGATGGAAGACCTGGTCGTCGCCCGCGATGGAGAAGGCGTCCAAATAGCCGTACTGCGGGGCGAGACCTCCGCCAATGTTGGTGAACTTCAGCACGGCTTTGTCGCCGTCGATTGTCATGGAATCGAGCGTGGGCCCCTCGGCCAGAACCTCTTCGCCGTACACGCGTTTTCTGGCCAGCAGGGCCAGCCGGCGGCCCACATCCCGTTTGTTTTTGGGATGGATGTTTTGGCGTTCCCCCAGGTCAATGGTCACGGCCATGGCGGTGTTGGGCAGCGACAGGGTGGCGCGTTGCGCTTCGCGGATCAAGGCCCAGCTCATGCCCTTGTGATAGTGAAGCCGACGCACACCGTCGGAGGTCAATCCGCCAAAGTTAGGCAGCTGCACGAAGATGAAGGGCATGTCGCGTTGCCAGAGCTGCCGCCAGCTCTTGATCAGGGTGGAAAACTTTTTAGCGTAGGCGAGGCCGTCGCGGTCGTTGCTTTCGCCCTGATACCAGATCACCCCCTGGAAGGCGAAGGGGGCCAGGGGCTTGAGCAGGTTGTCGTAGAGAAATGCGGGTGCGAAGACATGTCCCGGTTGGGGAGGCGGGGCGGTCGAGTCGGCCTTGGCCTTTTCGACGGCCTCGAACCAGGGCTGGAGGGATTGTCTGGCGCTTCGCCGGCACCAGGTATAGTTGAGCTTGTCGAACCAGTCGCCTTCCAGAATAGGGCTCAGATCGGGGTCAGAGGCCAAGGCCTCCCGACTGGTCCAGGCCTCGGCCGGCGAGCCGCCGACCGCGTTGCAAACCAAGCCGATGGGAACGTTCAGTTTCTTGCTCAATTCGCAGCCGAAGTAGTAGGCCACGGCCGAGAACTCCTTGGCCGTCTCGGGAACGCAAGCGGTCCATGTGGCTTCGAAAAACGGACCGTTTTTCAGAGCCTCCATTTGCTCTTGGGTATAAGGTTTTCCGGTCCAGGTGATTCCCTTCATCAAAAAGAGGCGCAGGTTCGGCTGAATCGCCCCTGCCACTTCGGTGTAGGAGTCCCTGGCACGCTTCAAAGGCCATTCCATATTGGACTGCCCGGAGCAAAGCCACACCTCGCCGACAAGCACCTCACGATAGCGCCGTTCCTCTCCTGTGGAACTCGACACCACCAGGTCGCGTCCGGCGGCATTGGCCTCGAGTTTGGAGAGAGCAAGCTGCCAGCGCCCATCGTCGGCGACCCTGGTGGTTTGGGTTTGCCCAGCGAAGTCAACGGTTACAGTGGCGCCGGGCTTTTCCCAGCCCCAGACCGGAACCGGCATCTCCCGCTGAAGCACCATATGGTCGCTGAAAATCTGCGGCATCCGCAAATCCGCGAATGCCGTCATGCTGGCGAACAGGCACAGCAGCAATGCGGCGTGTTTGATGGACAAGGTGGGGGTGTTTTTCTGAGTCATGCTTTACTCAAAAGGTTTCGGTTAAGACGTGTCAATAATGATACCGGCAGGAAATGATCGTCACGCCCTGGTCATCGCATGCATAGACCAGGCGATTGACATCATCGATTCGTCGCGACCAAAATCCTGACAAGTTTTCTTTGAGGGGTTCGGGCTTTCCAATCCCTTCGAAGGGTGTCCACAACACGGATTTAATCAAATTGTTGATTCGTTTAAGCGTTTTTTTATCTTGTTTCTGCCAGTACACATAATCTTCCCAAGCTTCCTGGGTCCATGACAGGATATCAGACATCGAGCAACTCATGCTGGTTCGTTTTGCCCGAACGATACTGCTGAATCGATCGCTCGAGATGATTGGCATTGGCAGGACTTCTCAACAAATGGACCGTGTCCATCAAACCGTTGAATTGTTCTAACGACATTACCACGGCATCCTCGGCATCTCGTCTGGAAATGATCGTATAATCCGCGTCGACTACGACCTGATCCAAGACCTGCTTCAAATGATTTCTGGCTTCGGTGAAATTGACAACATTCATAATCGCCTCCTGTAAAACTATACTCCAGAAAAGTATAACCTGTACAATAAATTGTGCAAGTCAGAAGAGGCCTACATGCTCAAGCCGAAACGACTGTGAAATGGAAACCGCCATCTGAGACTGTGACAAGCGTTGAACGTTTGATCCAACATCTGGCTTTTCCCAGAGCTCAGTGCCACTGTTAATTTGAACGCCCTGATTTTGGGTGTTCAGGTTTCAGTGTTCAGGCTAAAACTGAACTCCTGAACTCCTGACCGCCGAAGGCAGAGGCCGGAGCCTGCGACGGCACCGAAGCGTCAAACCTATGGCGTTCTACTTTACAGGCCCTCATGCTTAGGGGACTGAGCTCTGTTTCCCGTTTTAGAGCCCTTCTGCTCGATATGGCTGTTTAGTCCGTTGTGTCCGTCCGTGCGTCCGGGTCGGCCTCCATCACGCCGATTCCGGCGACCGCTACATAGTCGACCTCGTCGAGAACATGCTTGGCGACGAAGCGCAGGAAGCGTCCGGGCACGGGGCTCTCCAGCTCGACGCGGCGAATCCCGGCATCCTCATGGAGGTTTTCGAAGATGGCGGCCGCAGCCAGGGTCCAGTCCTCCCCATCCTGGCTCAGGTGGAACTCGACCTGATCGGGGGTGCCGTGCGTGCCTCGGGGCGCGAAGGTGAAGGCGGCCACCTCGCGGGTTCTACCCATGTCCAGGACCACCTCGTGCGGGGCGGCGCTTTTGGATTTGTCTGTATGGTAGGTGTGCCAGTAGGTGTCGGGATCGTCACTGAGCAGATGGGCCACGCCGGCGTAGCCGTTGTTGGCGAAGGGACTGTCCAGGCTGACGGACACGACCTTCCAGTCGCGGCGGTCGACGCCGAAAAAGGCGGTGGCGGTCTCCGAGCGGGACTTCTCGTTAACGAAGGCGTAGGCCTTGACCACCCCGCCGTTGGGGAATGGGAAGGGGGCGGTGTAGAGGGGCGAGTCGGCATCCGGCTCCGACCCATCGCAGGTGAAACGGACGGATAGGTTGGGCACGGGATATCCCGAGCTTAGATGGGGAGTGACACAGCCGATGCTGACCTGCCCATCCTGATCCCGGCGAATGGTCGGTTTGGTGCGCCGGGCCACGTCCATGGGCACGCTGAAAAGGGCCGGATCCGCCTCCCAGGCGGCAAACGAGCGGATCTGAGGCTCGCCCACGTTGTCCAGGATGCGCAGGCGCAGCTCGGTGGCCTGGATGGGCTCGAAGCGCTCCAGGCGCTTGTGGCCGATGCAGGTGCCGCGCCAGATCTCCAGCCAGCCGCCGGGTGTCTTGGCCTCGACCACGAATTTTCGCACCCGTTCGCCTTGGCGGATTTCCTCCATCAGCTCCAGGATGGTTGGCATCCGCCCGGCGGGAAGTTGCAAAGTCAGTTCCGTGCCTGCCCCCTGGGTTTTGGCCACCGGGGCGGAGAAGATCTGGCCGATGCGTTCGCCGAACTCCGCAAAACGCTGGCGGTCGACCTCCGGCACCAGGCCGCGCGGATCGATGACCATGCCCAGCAACAGGTTGCAGTTACGGCCCAGGCTGGTGAAATAGCGTTCGACCAGATGGTCGAGGGAGAAGACGGTCGGATCGTCGCCGTCGCGCCAGAACCAGCCGCCCAGGAAGGAGTGCTGGCCGCGATTGGGCATGTCGGCCTCGCCGGGCACCCAGAGTTCCCCGTCGGGGGACCCCGGCCGTGGGGCGTCGATGGTGCCGTCGTCTTCGGTGTGGCGGTCGGTGGTGGTGCTCCAGCACGGGTCCGGGGCCTCGCCCAATTCGTTGCCGATGGTGCGGATGAGCGAGGGCCAGCCGGTGGGTCCGGCAAGCACCACGGCGTCGGGCTGATGCTGATAAAGCAGGGGAATGATGTTCGGGCCGCCATCCTCGTAGTCGAGCACGCCGCCGTCAAACCAGATCTCGAAAAGCTTGCCGTAGTTGGACCACAGCTCGGTCAGCTGGGTCTCGACCACCCGGTTGTAGGTCGCCTGGGCTTCCTCTCCAGCCCAAATGCCGCCGCCTTCGCGACCGACCTTGCTTTGCATCTCCATCGAAGCGCTGTAGTGCTTGAGATATTCGGGATCGTCGACCAGCACCTTGCCGGGGTTGTCCACTCTCAGATAGTTGTTGCAGGAAGCGCTGCAGTACAGCCCGGGCTTCAGCCCGTATTTGTGGCAGGAGGCCACGAAGTCGCCGACCACGTCGCCCTGGCCGTTTTTCCAGGGCGAGCTGGCCACGCTGTAGTCGTGGGCCTTGGTGGGCCAGAGGGAGAAGCCACTGCAATGCTTGGCCACCAACACGGCGTAGGTCGCGCCGGCGGATTTGGCGGTTCGGATCCACTGGTCCGTGTCCAACGCCTGGGGGTTGAAGACCTTGGGATCGGGACAGTTACCCCAGCGCTTGCGGAACTCGTAGCCGGCTTCGAAGACCTGCAGGTCCAAGTGGATGATCACCCCGATCTCGGCGTCCGCCCACTCAAGCTGGGAAGGGGTGGGCAGGGGAAGTTTGGTCTCGGTTGTCGATGACATGTGGTTCCTCGTTTCGGCTATCAGGCCTCAGCGCGACTGTTGAGTTGAACGCCCTGATTTTGAGTGTTCAGGTTTTCAGTGTTCAGGCCCGACACTGAACTCCTGAACCCTATGGCGTTTAATCTTACAGCGACTCCGGTTCAGCTCGCTGAATGTAGGCCTATACGTCAAACCCGCCTTGAATAAAATTTACTTTAGTCAGATTTCAAGAGCCGAACCCGAGGCTTTTGTAACGTTTCGGCATGATTTCTGTCTCGTGACGAGCCGGGGCGGCAGGTTCGGCGGAGGCCTTTTCTGGTGAATTTTCAGGACAAAAAATCGGTTAGGGGTCCGGACAGATAGAGCCGTCGCTGGTCCATGACCTGCAAGAACGCGGCCGTGGCTCCGTCGGGGGCCTCGGCAGTCACCCGGCCGGAGACAACGTCCCAGCTGGCCGAAAACGTGTGCCATTGGCGACCAGGCCAGGGGCCGGCATCGAAGGTCGCCATCACGTGAGCAACCAGGATTCGGGTGGTGGGATCGACCGTGGCCGAAAGGCGTCTGGCCTCGGAACGCGTTTGGACGAAACGCGGATAGGCTTCGCCGTTTTTCAGATGGGCGTCCATGAAAGCGAACAATTCCGGCAATTCCTCCCCGATGGGGCCGTGTCCGTGCGGCCAGCGCAGCTTCAGGCACAGGGTGCTTTCGCCTGCGGTCAATTGCGCGGACTTTTGCCAGGTACTGGGGAAAAAGGCGAAATCGTTGGTGCCGTTGTACCAGAGCATGGGGCAGGCGGCTTGGGAGAGATAGGCGGCCGGATCCCATGTATTGCGCCAGACGGCGGTTTGCTCCGCGCCCATTTCGGCGAAGTTGGGCAACCAGCTGGAATCCTCGGTCAGGTGTCCGCAGCCGTAGATCGGCACGGCGCAACGGTATCGCGGGTCCAGCGAGGCGCTCAGGCAGGTCAGAACGCCGCCCCAGGAAACCCCGGTGATGCCGACGCGCGTTTCGTCCACCTCCGGAAGCGAGGCCAACAGGCTGTGCCCTCGGGCGACGGCGTTGACGGCGTGATAGGCCCAGTGGTCCGTCGGCTCGCCGTCCATCTGGTCGAAGCCGCCCCAGCCTTTGGGGCCGGACCAGTTGTGCCGCGGCCACTCCACGCCCCCCTTCACCTGATTGTTGGGCGGTGGCATGGCGCCGCAGGTGTCCATGGAGATCGCGGCGTAGCCCCGGCGGTTCCACAGCCGCACCCAGTCGGCAAACGCGGTGCCGCCGCCGCCATGCACCAGAACCACGGCCGGAACCTTCTGTTCGGCACTGGCCCCTTCCGGCAGACCCAGCCAGGCGAACACCCGCGTCTCCCGTCCCCGGTACGGAACGCCGGCATAAAACAGCGACCTTACTCCCTCCTCTTCCAGATGATGGCAGGGCCAGGTTTCGGGGATGGTTTCAAGTATGGTTTGCTTCCACATTATCCTAGTTCCAGTGGGCGCCCCTCGCCTGCCCTGAGCCTGTCGAAGGGACAGGAATGCGCACGTTCTCCGTTTGGCAACTACTCAGCCAGCGTGTTCGCGATGACCCAGTCCGCGAAGGCCTCGGGCTCTGCGGGGCCGTGGGGATGGTGTTCCAAGCCTGGCTTGGCATACAATTGAATTCTGCCGCCCAGGGCCTTGACCCGGTTGGCCACAACGCCGGTGTTTTCCTGCCAGGGGACCACCGAGTCCGCGTCGCCGTAGCTGTGCACCAGGGGAATGCCGGCCGTGACGATGGGCTCGAGGCTGTCGACGGGATTGGCGGGCCAGTCCAAGGCCTCCTGCTCGGACTGGAAGCCGTAGCACTCCATCAGCAGTTTCCAGTCCGTTGGCGACCCCGGCCCGGTGCCTTTGCCGCCGGGCCAGCTCTTGAAGTCGCACACCGGATTGTCGGCGTAGACCATGCCCACCTTGTCCGGGTTCTTAGCCGCCCAGTTGTAGACGTAAAGCCCGCCCCGGCTCAGACCCTGCAACACCGGCTTGGCGTGAAAGCCGTAGGTCTGCGTCATCTGCTGGTAGAAGGCATCGAAGCGGGCCATGGCCGAAGGACAGCCGAAGGTGTTGCCCACGTCCATGAAGGCCACCCACCAACCCCGCTCCAGCATGGCCTGCTCGAAGGTGGGGAACGCCTCGAAAAACATGGCCTTCCAAACCCAGCGACGGCCCTGGATGGGGCGATTTGGTTTGACGATCACGCAGTCGTTGTGGCCGATTTTAAAGTCGTAGCGGGTGTGTCCCAGATACTCGCTCTGAGTCTGCTCAGGGAGTTGCTCGATCAGATCCATGGGGGGGTGTCCTACTTTATTGGGTTAACTGCAACTAGATACGTTCAATCTGGGGAAGGTGGCGAAAGTGGTTGTCCCGCGAAAGCAGGATCAAGTCGTGTTGGACGGCCAAGGCGGCTATCCATAAGTCGTTGGTTGGAATGGGGGTGCCTTGACTGCGGAGCTGGCGAAACAGATTGGCATAGTGACGGGTCGTCTCGTCATTGGCAAGCAGTAGGTTCACCCGCGAGCGTTGCAGGAAACGGGTCAACGTTCGTTCGTTGGCCAAGCTTTTGGTTCCGCAGGCGAAACCGGCGCGCAATTCACCTACAACGATGAAGGGAATATGGATTTGACTGGCCTGGCGGAAAAGCGACACGACAGCTTCAGCCCCCTGGCAAAAATCCCGGTATCGGTTGGTGTCCACCAGAACTCTCACCGCCAGAGGTCCTCGTCCACCGATTCGAACAGTTCCATGGCGCGGTCGAACTCCGGATCCTCCGCCCACGTTCCGGCCAAATCATCCAAATCATGCAAGTCGACGGGCTTGTCCTCCAGGCCAAGCCCCCGCCGCAGGGCATCCAGCAAGGTGGCGTTCAAACTCTGGCGGGATCGCCGCGCCAAATCGCGGGCCGCTTCATCGACCGCCGGAGAGACACCTCGAATGGTATACTGCATCGTCTTCATGCCTACAATATATGCCAAAACTGCCTGCAAAACCATCGGGATGCAACGTCGTACGTAGGCTCGGCACGGCAATCACTTCCGTGCCATGAGCTTATTTTTCCTCTTCTGGCGCTGGGGTCAGATCGGCGGCGTTGAAGTCCATCCGTTCGGGTACGGAAAGCAGCTTGGCCTCGTTGTTCAGCGAATAGAGGATGTACAGCTTCTTGCCCTGTCCATAGGCCGGGTCCCCGCCCATGGTGCCGTTGTTGATGTTGAGTTTGCCACCGGCGGCCACCACTTGTTGAATTTTAGCGGTCACGTCCCGGCATTTTTCCTTGTTTCCGTAAAATGCCTTGCTTACCGTGAGTTCCTGGGTCGGTTTGACCGCGAACAGTTGCAACGGCTTGTGGTCGGCGACCACCAGGTTCTTTTCCTCGCCGAACACCCGGTAGACCACGGTCAGGCTCTTGGATTTGCCCCGGGCCGGATCCTTGCCCGCGTACCCATTGCCGGCGACAATCTCCAGAATACAGTCCTGGACCACGTCGCCCTTGACCTTCTCGGTAATGTCCATGTCGGAACCCGGCACGCCCCAGCGCGCGGATACGATCTCCAGCGGTTTGACCGCCACGTCGTCGGCTTTCACCGCGGTCAGTCCCGCGCTCAGCAGACCCAGTACGACGCCGCCAATGGCCAAAATGTTGCGTTTCATGTTTCGTTCTCCTTGTTGTTTTGTTGGTTTACTCGGCCAAAATCATCAATGG
>JBFJXC010000004.1:0-32738 GCA_041623325.1 Lentisphaeria bacterium
CCAAATACGCGGTTCTTTACGTGACCTTCGGAATCGCCCTGAACACCGTCGGCGTGGCCGACGGGGTCGTGGCCATGGCCTTCGGCCTGCCGCTGGCGGCCATGCTGATCTCGGCGGCCATCGCCTTCGGTGTGGCCTTTGGAGTTGGGGGGCGCAAGGTGGCGGCTGACAAGCTCCAGGAATGGTTCGGCAAGACCACTGCAGGCAATTAGCCGCCGGAGGCGCGCTCATCGAAACCAGAACAACGGCTCGTTTTCCGGTGCGGAAGACGAGCCGGATTTTTTCCGCTTTAATATTGTTTTCGTGGGTCCCGACGGGGTTTCGGACTCGAGATAATGTCGTTATGGACGACACACCCAATACCATGGCGTTCGAATCAATTATAACCCAGTTGCCCCGCCCGTTTCGTCCCTTGCCTTTGAAGTGGAGACCTCCCCCTTCACTCGAATTCGATGGTGTAGAACAGGTCGATTCCGCTTTGGGTGCCGATGTTGGATTCCGCCTGCCAGCGGTCGGTGAGGCTGTAACGCAGGCGCATCTCGCTGGACGTGGTAAACAAGGCCTGGGCAAAGCTGACATATAGCTTGGGGCTGAGGTACTTGCCCAGGGTCAGCACGGAGGCGTGCACATCGCCATTTCCGGAGTCAAACGAAATCGTGTCCAAGCCCAGGCGTTGCTTGAGTCGGTCCTGAAGCAAGGCGGATTCGGCTTTGGACAGCAGGGCACTGGCGGCGGTCATCAGAACCGGTGAGCTTTGGGCACTGTCTGTGCCCAGGGGGCGGCCCAGAACGATGTAGGCTAGGATGTCGGTGTCTGGCAGGGTCGGTTCGGAATAGAGCTTGACCAGAGGCTGCTGGGGCGTGCCGGTAATCAGCACCCCGGCCTTGACCGAGCCAATGGTGCGAAGCGCCAGGATGTCCAGGGTCGGTTGATCCAGGGGGCCGCCGGCATACAGCACATTGCCGCGAACGATGTCCAGGGCCACGCCATAGGCCGAATACCGCCCTTGCTTGACCTGCACCTTTCCCTGAGCGGCGATGGCTGCCGGTCCGGCTATCTTCACCCTGATGTCCCCTCCCAGCCGGGCATCTAGATTGCCGGTTTTGACCAGGACATGATCTCCCAGCGAGATGTCCAGCAGAGCATTCAGAGCCAGTGGCCAATCGCCAGGGTCCCTACTAGTGGTGGCATCGTCAATGATCAAATCCGGGCTTGAACGCAATGATGGCTGGCTCTGGAGCGGTCGTATCATCATGTCCGGAATCAACACCTTGCCGCGTACGGTTACGTCGCGGTCCTTGAGTTCGACGGTCAGGTCGGGTTTGGCCTGGAGTTGCAGTTCCGGCAGGTTGACGAGTGTAAACCGCTCCCCCGCCAGCGTGGCGTGACAGCTGGCGGGCCGCCAGTTGTCTAGTTGGATGGAACCGCGGCCGCTGAGGTTGCCGTCCCCTGAGGTCAAGCTGAGGTTGTCCAGAAGAATTCGATCCCCAGCCAGAGAGGCTTTCAGAGCAATGTCCCGCACTTGGATTCCAGTCGCGGGCAGGTAGGCTCCCGCCTGGTCGAGTTGCAGGGTCCCCCGAATCGTGGGTTGTCGGGCACTGCCGGAAAGGTGAAGGGTCACTTGCAGTTGACCTTTGGTTTCGCGAACCAGCCCCGGCAGCATGGCGCTCAGCAACCCCTGTTCCCGGATCTGTCCATTCAGCGTCGCCCTCAGGTTATCCTCCTGATCTAGGACAGCGGGCAAACGGGCGGCGAGGGGCAGTTGGAAGGCGCCCTGTAGCTTGCCATAGTCTGTCAGCTCCAGGCGGGCGGTTCCGTTTAGGGAATCGTTCTGCCAGAGGCAGTCGAGTTCGGCCTGGCGGAAGGCCGCGGATATCAGGCCCGCATTGGCGTGCTGCCATTGGACCAGGCCATCGGAAACCGCCATGGCCGCGGATAGATCCAGGCGTTTTCGGGAGAGTCGTTTTCCGCCGGCCTGGCCGGAAAATTTGCCGGAGATCTTGAGCTGGGGTGGCAACCAGGGGTGCAAGCGGGCCAAATCGAGATCATGCCAGCGGAATACCAGCTTTGCCCCCGGTGATTTTTCGGTCAGGCTGCCGGTCAAACTCAGGGTTTCTCCACGTTCGCTGCCGACGGCCAGATTGGAAACCATCAGGCGCCCCGCGGACAGATGCACGTGTGCGGGCGCTTTCAGTGCCCAGCGGCCCAGTTGGATGTCCTCCACCAGCGCCTCCTTCAGGGTCCCCTGCCAGCCGAATGCAAGCAGGCCACCGGCCAGCGCGGCCCAAGCCCGCCCCCCCGGCCAGCCAGCCTCCAGGTTGAGTCGATGGTCGCCGGGGAATCCGTTCAGCGTTAGGCGGACCGAATCCAGCGGCCGCTTATTCCAGTCCAGACCCTGCCCCCTGATTTCGAGGCGCATCGCCTTGCGGTGCCATAACTCCACCAGATTCCCCTTCAACTGCAAGCGGTTGATCTGGATGTTGCCTTGGGGCCACTGTGCCTGGAACTGGTCCATGATCACGGTATTGGCCAAGCGGCCATGTATGGAGGCGGCCTTGATTCGAAGCCCGGAACAGGCCGAAACGGCTCGAAGCAAAAAGCGTGCGCCGGGGGTGGTTCCCAACAGCCAACCCGCCAGGCCGACCGCCCCCAGAACCGTCAGGAGCGATGCGATGGTCAAGTATTTTAAGCCTTGTTTCACCACAGGTATCCCATGCTGAGGTGCAATCGTACGGATGGATCGTCGACGCCTAGCTGGCGGGCCAGGTCCACTCGTATGGGGCCGATTCGCGTGTAGTAGCGGCAACCGATGCCGACTCCCTTGGCAAGGGTGTAATCCGAAAGGGAGTCGAACGCGTTTCCCGCATCGAAGAAAATGGCGACCCCCCAGTGATCGCCGATAGCCCGTTCCAGTTCCAGGCTGGCCACCAGTTGGTGCGCGCCCCCGACGGGGTCGCCGTCGTCGTCTTTGGGACTCAGGCTTTGGTAGGCATAGCCCCGCACACTCTGGTCCCCCCCGGCGAAAAACCGCATGGAAGCGGGAATTTCGTCGGGGTCGCCGTCGCGAAGGGTGGTGGCGGCCTGGAGGCGTGCCTGCAGGGAAAGCCGGGCCGGCAGGTTTTTCAAAATCGTGCCCGATCCGAGGAATTGGAGCAGGCTTACGTCCGAACCCAATGCCTGGCTGGCCCCCCGCGCCTCCAGGCTGAAATGGTCGCCCCGCTTGGGTCTGATTGGATCCGAGTAGCGTCGCCGGGTCAGGCGCACGCCCGGGATGACCATGCGGGACTGCTCCCGGTCGTCTCCAATTGTAAAGGATTCATGCAGCAGGCGGACAAACAGGGAGCCACTGAGGCCGCTGCTGAAAGCTCGCACCCACTCGGCCTCTGCCGATAGGCTGCTGGAGTCATAGCTGTCCGGATTATCCCGCTTGTAGCCGAGCCTCCAGGCGTGGTAGTCCTCCAGTTTGCGCCGGCTGGGAACAATGTAACTGCTCTGCAGCGACTGCCGTTTTTCGGCCACCATCAACTCGGTCAGCTGCTCGTGGCCGCGGCCCAGCAGGTTGATGTTCTGGCAGCGCAGAGACAGGCGGGCGCCCGTGTCGGTTCCATAGCCGATTCCGGGTCTCAGGCGTAAGCGGGGCAGGGGGGTCAGTTGAATCTGGACGGGAACGTTCAGGTCCACTGCCTGTTCCATTTGGGGGGTGACGGACACGTCTCTGAAACGGTCGGAATTGAGAAAGTTCAATTGGGTTTGCCCCAGCTTGGCATGGGAGAAGGCGTGCCCGGGCTGGAAAGCCAGGTAGCGCCTGAGGAAGCGCTCCGGGTAGCGGGGGGCGCCATCCATCCGGACCTGGCCGAATCGATACCGTGGCCCGGTGTCAAGAATCAGCTCGATTTCGGCTTGGCGCGTACCCGTGTCGACCCGAATGGCGTGACGGGCAAACTGGGCGTCCAAATATCCCAAGGCGATGGCCTGTGTCCTGAGGGCCGCCTTGCTTTTCTCATATTTGTCCTGGCGCAGTTGATCCGAGGGCCGCAAGGGGAAGTCTCTGATCAGACTCCGGAGTTCTTGGTTGTCCGCCCCTGGACCGCGGATGTCCAAGTTTGTGGCGGCGACTAGCACAGGCGGCCCCGGTTCTACAGACACCCGCAGCAGGATGCGTTTGTCGTTCACGCGCTCTGTGACCACGGCGGTTTGCGAGTCGAAATAGCCGAATGGTTTCAGGGCCTCGCCCACAAGTTGGGGCAGTTTGGCCTCATAGCGTTTCAACCAGTGCTCGTTGACGTTCCCGTTCTGGACGAGGCCTGCCGGCAGGGTCAAAGCGGCTTCGACGTTCTCCAACAGATTGCCTTCAAGACCGTAAACGCGAACTTCCACGGTGGGGTCAGCCCACAGCGAAGAGGAGGCCACCAGCAAACCCAGTAGGAGCCCACCACAGGCCAAGGTTTTCCGAACCTGCCTGGCAAAGCCGCCGGGAACAGCCCTATTGCCTGCTGAATGTCGACTTCTCACGTATGGTTCGTCCCGTATCGGGGGCATGTGCGCATTGGAGGCCACGGTGCAATCGGGGAAGGCGGTCTCGGCGCATGCGGCGGTCTGGGCCCGTCTATCGCCGGGTGGTCGAGACGAACAGAGAGCAAAGCACCCCCAGGGTGAAGCCGCCGGCCCCGGTCAGAAAAAGCAACACGGCCCGCGGCATCTTCACGGTCAGGAACAGGATCCGGGTCTCGGTCACTTGGTTGTTTTGCAGCACGATGATGAAAATCAACAGCGACAGCACCAGAATCAGGCCCAGCTTGAGTTTTGCTTTCATGTCTGCCCCTTTGTCTAGGTGATGGCATCGGGTGGGAAGTGAACCCCGCATCGTCGGGCCGGGATGAGGCGCTCAGATCCAGTCCTTTTTTCGGAAATACAGTAGCATGCCCATGGCAATGGCCGCCATTACGGCCAGTGCCGCCGGGTAGCCAAAAGGCTGCTTGAGTTCCGGCATGCTCTCGAAGTTCATGCCGTAAATGCCGGCGACAAAGGTGATTGGAATGAAAATGGTGGCGATGATCGTCAGCACTTTCATGACCTCGTTCATGCGGTTGCTGACCACCGACAGGTAGATGTCCAGCAAGCCTGAGAGGACATCCCGGCAGGTCTCGATGGTGTCGATCACCTGGATGGTGTGGTCGTACACGTCCCGCAGGAACAGCCGGGTGGGGCCGTGTATCAGCGGCGACTCCAAGCGCTCCAGGTTGGCCAGGGCTTCTCTCAACGGCCAGACCGCCTTGCGCAGGAAGACAAAATCCTTCTTCATGGAATGGATTTGCGACAGCAGCGCCGAATCAGGCGAGCCCAGCAGGTTCTCCTCGATGGATTCGATTTGCTCGCTGCTGTTTTCCAGGACGGCAAAATAGTGGTCCACCACGGCATCCAGCAGGATATACATCAGATAGTCCGCCCCCAATTTCCGTACTCGGCCTTTGGACTGGCGGATGCGGTCCCGGACCGCGTCGAACACGTCCCCTTCCCGTTCCTGAAAGGAGATGACGACCCCGTCGAACAGAAGCAAACTGACCTGTTCAGACAGGATCTGGCCGCTGGCAGAGTCCACGCGGATCATCTTGAAGAACAGATAGAGAAAGTCTTGGTAGTCTTCCAGCTTGGGGCGCTGGGCGGTGTGAACGATGTCCTCCAGAACCAGTGGATGCAGGTTGAAGGCCGCCCCCAGGATATGCATGGCCTCAACGTCCCGGACTCCGATCACATTGATCCAGGTGACCGAGTTGGGGGTGAGGTAGTCGGCCAGCCGGGTCAGATCCTCCGGAACCGTTTCATTCAGGGAATGCTCGGTAAAGTCAATGACGGATACCTTGGCCTTGGCGGCCCATTCCTCCGGAATGCTCAGGGTTCCCGGCGGCAAGCCCGCCGTGTGCGCTCTATGGTTGAACAAGCGTGTCAATGGACTTTCTCCCGATTGGTGATGGACGTGCCCGTAATAGTAGCACGGTTTTTGGCCATGCCTAAAAAAATGTGCGGAGTACGGGGAAAGCTGTAGCCAAGTATAGACGGGCGGGCAAAGGCCGCCTATATTTAGGGAATTATTTACTGATTGCTCCGGGTGTGTAGGTCATCAAGTGTTTCAAAGGAGGAAGTCATGAGGCAGGAGAAGCAGGTATATAATTTCAGCGCGGGCCCGGCGACCTTGCCGCGGGAGGTGATGTTGCAGGCCCAGGAAGAGTTTGTGGATTTCCGTGGGCAGGGATTCGGCTTGCTGGAATCCAGCCACCGTTCCAAGGCGTTTCAGAGCGTGATCGACAAGACCGAAGCGGATCTCCGGGAGTTGATGGGCATCAGCGACGACTACGCGGTTCTGTTTTTGCAGGGCGGTGCCAGTCTGCAGTTCGCCATGTTGCCGATGAACTTGATGCTGGAAGGCAAGCCGGCGGTGTACGCCGATACCGGGGTTTGGGCAAGCAAGGCGCTCAAAGAGGGCAAGCTGTTTGGAGACACGGAGGTGATCTACAGCGGCAAGGAAGGTAACTACAGCAGCATTGGCGATCCGCACGACTGGAAGGTGCGCGCCGATGCCTCCTATATGTACATCTGCAGCAACAACACCATTTTCGGAACCCAGTATCGCTGGTATCCGGAAACGGGTGAGGTGCCCTTGGTGGCGGACATGTCCAGCGACATCTTGTCCCGCGAGATTGACGTGAACCAGTTTGGTCTGATCTTTGCGGGGGCTCAGAAGAACCTAGGGCCGTCCGGGGTGACCTTGGTGATCCTTCGCAAGGACCTGGCCGAGCGTGTCAAGGCAACGGTTCCGACCATGCTCAAATACAAGACCCATATGGATAACGGGTCGATGTTCAATACCCCGCCGACCTTTGCGATCTACATGGTCGGCCTGGTGGCCGAATGGCTCAAGAAACAAGGCGGGATGAAGGCGATCCAGAAGTTGAACGAGGCCAAGTCCTCCAGCCTCTACGAAGCCATCGATTCTTCAGAATTCTACCGTGGCACGGCCGAACCGGCCGACCGGTCCCGCATGAATGTCTGCTTCCGCCTGCCCAGCGAGGAGTTGGAAGCGAAGATGATCGCGGAGGCCACTCAGGCAGGCCTGGTGGGTCTGAAAGGCCATCGTCTGGTTGGCGGGCTGCGGGCCAGCATCTACAATGCCATGCCCTTGGAGGGTGTCTCCCGCCCGATCGACTTCATGCACGAGTTCGAAGACAAGAACCGCTGAGGTTCTGACGCTTTTGAGCAACCTTTGCAAAACGGGCATCCCGCCGCGGGATGCCCGTTTTATTATCGGCAGCGGTTTGGGTTGATGTGCGTAGGCTGAGTTTAGCCTTGCCGCAGGATGCCGGGGCTGGTTCCGAAGGTGGAGCGGAAGGCGCGGTCCATATGGGAGAGGTCGGCGTAGCCGCAGGCCGCGGCGATGTTGGTGAGGGACAGGTGGGTGGCCGCGAGCAGGCGGCGGGCGTGGCGAAGACGAGCTTGGCGAATTTCGGTGGCGGGGGAGTGGCCGACGTATTGGGCGAATCGCCGGGACAGGGTGCGGTGGGAGACCGGAAAGGCCTTGGCCAGATCGGCCACCGTGAGGCCGTCGCAGACGTGGTCGCGGATGTGGGCGACGATCCGGGCGACCAGGTCGTCGCCGTAGGCCATGATTTTGGTGGATTGGCGCTCGGCTATGGTATTGGGAGGCACGAGGAGCTGGTGGGGACAGGGTCTGCCGCCGATCAATGCCTCCAGCATGGTCGCCCCGCGGATGGCGACCTGAGGGACAGCCGCATCGATGCTGGAGATGGGGACCGGGCTGAGTTTGCACAGCAAATCGTGGTTGCCGACCCCGAGCACGGCGATATCCTGAGGGATGCGCAGTCCCTCCTGCAGGCAGATATCCACCAGGCGGTTGGCCAGAGCGTCGTGGGCGGTCATCACGGCCACTCCCCGTTCCAGGCTGGCAACCCACTGGCGCAGGCGCTGCTCGGAAGCGGTTGAGAACCCCCAGGTGCTTCCACTTTCAAAGGGGATTTCGGTGAACCGGCAGTCCCGCCCGGCTTCGGTCAGGCGCTCGCGGAAGCCGGCGGCACGCTGGGCGCTCCAGGCATTGCCAACGCCGCAAAAGGCGCAGCGCAGGAATCCCTTGCCCAGAAAGAAGTCGGCGCCCAGGCGCCCGATGGCCCGGTCGTCCACGTTGATGCACGGTTGCGGTACCGTCAGGCCCGGCAACAGGTGCACCCAGGGAATGCCGGCGGCATCCAGGTTGCGGGCCACCGGCTTGGCGTCGATCAGGGCCAAGACCCCGTCGATGGGGCGTTTGCGCAGCCATTGCTTCGTGTAGCGGAAGTCGGCGCCGCGCATGGAGAAGCGCCATTGCGGATGGCTCTTTCCGAACTCGAGCAGGCCTTCGCACAGCCGTGTTTCCAGCAGGGGAGCCCCGCCGATGAATATGTCGACGTGGATTATGCCGGTGTGATGGTATTGGTTGGAGTGCATCGTCATAACGTTTTTGAGTTTAGTTAACCACCAGTCCTCGCCAATGGGGCAAGCCGCCCGCAGAACCGCATTGAAACAGATTCAGGTGCGAGAGCCGGGGGAAATCAACCTTGCGCCTCTGGTCCTCACGCTTTCACCTTGGTCTACAGCGGTATCTCGATACGTTCAGCCGGAGAGTGGATATATGCCACGTCTGGCCTGTTTGTTCAAGTGGTGTTGTCGTTATTGGCCAATCCGTTCAGGGCGGTTGGCTGTGGGCGCGGTATTTTAGCGGGCGTGCAATTTGGTTAATCGGTGGCACAGGAGTGAGAAGACGATGCGAATTACCTGGCTAGGACAAGGCATCGGTGAAAGTCGGGTGCCGTTGCCCTGGATAACCGATGCAGAGATCCGTTGATTGAACCAATGACTGCAAGAGAGGACAAACCATGAAGTTTCGCGACTATCCGAATTTGAAGTATCTGGGCAAGCTGAAAACGCGCAAGAGCACGGACATCGCGTCATCTGCGCTTGGTGTTGGCTTCGAGTGTCTGGACCGTCAGATGTGGGACATCAACCAGGCCTGGCCGGTGCTCGACGAGTTGGGGGTGAAGTGGGCGCGGGTTCAGAGCGGCTGGGCCCGGACCGAGAAGCAGCCTGGGGTCTACGACTTTGCCTGGCTGGATGCGATCGTTGACCAGCTGCTCGAGCGCAAGGTGCAGCCTTGGCTGAGCATCAGCTACGGGAACCCGGTCTACACCAAGGACATGAACACGGCCCCTCCGGGCCTGCCTCCCTGCAACACGGGGTGCAACGAGTTCGGGGTGGGATTCCCGCCGATCCAGACGCCGGCGGAGCGCCAGGGCTGGCAGAACTACGTGCGGGCGTTGGTCAAACATTTCCGTGGTCGGGTCAGTCATTACGAAGTTTGGAACGAGCCCGACTTGCTGAGCTTCTGGAAGTGCCAGCCGAAAGCGGCCGACTACGTGGATCTGGTGCGGCTGACGGCCGAACCCCTGCGGGAGGAGCAGCCCGAGGCCAAGCTCATCGGCGGTGCCATCGCCTGGGGCATGACGGTCTGGAGCCTGAAGTTTCTCGAGGACTGCATGAAGGCCGGGCTGCACGAGCTGATCGATATTATCACCTACCATGGCTACAAGTCCGTTCCCGAGCGTCACAGCAGCCAGGAGATCGCCGCTTTCACCCAGATTGTGAACCGGTACAAGCCTTCTTTGCAGTACTGGCAAGGGGAGGCCGGGGTGCAATCCAAGGTGCCAGAGGCCGGCAACGCCGGGGCGCTGGCCACCATGAAGCTCAGCGAAGACATCCAGGCGCGCATGCTGCTGCGCCGGACCATGCTCGAGCTGCACAACGGCTGTTCTATGAGCAGCTATTTCCATATGGCCGACTTCGCCCACTATGCCGGCGATCGCCGAACCTACCACTACGGGTTGGTGCGCCTGGAGGACGGCTCCCCAAAACCGGCATTTTATGCGCTGCAGACCTTGTGCACGCTGCTTGCCGATCCCATGGAGCCGGCCAACGGCCGCTCCGCCGCCCATATGAGCATCCTGGAGGATACTGACGACCCCCGCGCCACCAAGGCCTTCACCTGGCATGCCAATTTCGTGCGGGGCGACGTGCCCGTGCACGCCTACTGGATTCCGGAATCGCTGGAGACCGATCCCGTCGTCCAGCGGGCGGAGATGACCTACTGGCTGGACAGCAGCCTGCGCCTGGAGAACCCCGTGCTGATCGATCCGGTCTCGCAGGAGGTCTACGCCGTGGAATTCGAGATGGACAAGCGGACCTGCGCGGAAACCTGGATGGTCCCGGACCAGGAGGCGGAGGGAGTCTATCATTTCAAGCCTCTGCCGGTCAGCACCGACGCGCTGATCCTGACGGACCGCCGCTTGGTGGAAATCCGGTAAGAAAATGAAGATCACCCGCATCGAACCCATCCTCGTCGGCGCCCCAACCCCCGGTTGCGGGCTGCTGTCGAACCGCAACTACATCTTCGTGAAGGTCCACACCGACTCCGGAATTACCGGGTTAGGGGAGGCCACGCTCGAGGGCTACGACAATACAATCAAGGGACTGATCCTTGATTTGGAAAGCCTGCTGGTCGGGGAGGATCCGACCCGTGTGGGCTATCTGACCGAGGTCATGGTTCGGCAGAAATTCTGGAAAGGCGGCATTCTGAAAGGGACCGCCGTAGCCGGAATCGAACTGGCCCTGTGGGATATCCTGGGCAAGAGTGTCGGCCTGCCGGTCTACAAACTGGTCGGAGGCGCCTGCCGCGATCGAATCCGCGTCTACGCGAACGGCTGGAGCGGTGGGGCGACCGACCCGGTGCAGATTCGGGACAAAGCCGGGGTGGCCTGGGAGGCTGGCTATCGCGCTTTCAAATTCAGCCTGGCCCAAACCGGCTGGCCGCTGAACGACGCGGCCCTGATTCGAAAGATCGTTGGGGCGGCCGAGTCCATTCGGGAGGCGGTTGGCATGGAGTGCCCGCTGATGTTCGACGGCCACGGCCGCTACGATGCCGACTTGGCCATCCGAATCGGCCAGGCCTTGCGGGATGTGGACCTGACCTTCTTCGAGGAGCCCGTGCAGCCGGAGGACGTGGACGCCATGAGAAAAGTCGCCGATCAGGTTCCCATGGCCTTGGCCGGCGGCGAGCGGCTGTCGCTGAAACATGAGTTCCGGCAGTTCCTGGACAAGAAGGCCTTGGCCGTGCTCCAGCCGGATCTGGCCCATTGCCATGGGTTCGCCGAAGGGCTCAAGGTCGCCCATCTGGCCGAGGCGTTTTCGGCCTGGGTAGCGCCCCATTGTCCCATGAGCCCGGTCATTACCGCCATCTCCCTGCATCTGGATGCCGTCATTCCCAACTTCCTTATTCAGGAACGACTGTTTCTGGACGACTGGCGCAACGAGGTCATTACCGAGCCGCTCGTTGTCAAGGACGGCTATCTCGAATTGAACGACAAGCCGGGCTGGGGCATCGAACTCGACGACGAGGTCTGCGCCGCCCATCCCGAAATTCCGATAGCCATGCCGCGTTTGTTCCGTCCCGACGGAGCCGTCGCGGACTGGTAGACACAGGATAAACAAGCAGGAGCCTGCGACCATGAAAATCACCGAAATCAAACCGATCCTTTGCCACTGCTACCGCACCAACTGGGTGTTTGTGAAGGTCATGACCGACGAGGGCCTGCACGGGGTCGGCGAGGCGACTCTGGAGTATCGCGAGCAGACCGTGGTGCAGTCGATTCGCGAACTGGAACGGATGTTGGTGGGTCAGGATCCGCGGAATATCGAGGCGATCTGGCATCAGTGCTACCGGGATCTGTATTTCCGGGGCGGCCCCGTGAACATGTCGGCGTTGTCCGGGGTGGAGATGGCGCTGTGGGACATCAAGGGCAAGGCCCTGGGGGTGCCGGTCTACCAGTTGCTCGGGGGCCGGGTTCGCGACCGCGTACCCTGCTACGCCAACGGCTGGTTCGCCCCGGCCAAGACCCCGGATGAGTTCGCGGAAAAGGCCAAGGCGGCGGTCAAGCAGGGGTTCAGTGGGCTGAAATGGGACCCCTTTGGCAAGGCCTATTTGAACATCAGCAAGGCGGAGCTGCGCCAGGCGCTACGCTGCATCGAGGCGGTGGTCGAGGCGGTCGGCGACGATGTCGAGATTCTGGTGGAGGGGCACGGTCGCTTCAATGTGCCCACCGCCGTCCGCATCGGCCGGGCCTTGGAGGACTACGACATCACCTGGTTCGAAGAGCCCGTGCCGCCGGACAATCTGGAGGCCTTGGCCGAGGTCAAGAACCGCATCCGGGTGCCGGTGGCCGCCGGGGAGCGCCTCTACAGCCGCTGGGACTACCAGCGCTTCTTCCAACTGCGATGCGCCGATTTCGCCCAGGCCGACCTTAGCCATGTCGGCGGCATCGGCGAAGTCAAGAAGATCGCGGCCCAGGCCGAGGCCAATCATGTGGGCATTGCTCCCCACAATCCCAGCGGCCCAGTCGCCAATGCGGCCACCCTGCAGCTGGCCGCCAGCACCCCGAACTTCTTCCTGCTGGAAACTATGGCCACCGACGTGCCCTGGCGCGCCGACATTTGCGACGAGGATATCGTGTTCCGCGACAGCCAGATGCTGATTCCCGACCGGCCAGGACTGGGGATCGACCTGAACGAGGAGGCCATCGCCGAGCATCCCTACGAACCGCGGGATCTGCGCCATTACCGCGGCGATCTGACCGACATCCGCCCTGTGAATGCGGTCAGCTGGTTCAGGAGCTGACAGGATCCGGTGATTCTGTCAAAACATGATTCTGACAAAGGCAGCCCCAAAGGGGGCTAGAAAGAAAATGATGATGTCGAAAACGGGTTCTGCCAACAAGAAAGTGGTATTGGTGACCGGTGCGGTGCGCAACACGGGCTTGGCCATTGCGGAAGCTTTCGCGCGGGAGGGGGCGATCGTGGCCCTGAACGGGCGCAAAGCCGAGGATGTGGCCCGCCAGGCGGTCCGTTTGCGTGAAACCTTCGGAGCGACCGTGGTCGAGGTCCCAGCGGACATCGCCATTCCGGAACAGGTCGAGGCCATGTATGAGTCCATCAGGCGCGAGTGTGGTCGGCTTGACGTTCTGGTCAACAACGCGATCATCCAGGGAGTGGGCTATTCGCTGGTGGATACGCCCCTGGAGGTGCTGGAGGAAGTCTTCCGGACCAATGTGTTCGGAACCTATCACTGCAGCCAGCTGGCCGCCCGCATGATGCTGGAGAAGGGTAGCGGGGCCATCGTCAACATCGGCTCCAACACGGCCTTGCGCGCCATCAAAAATCGCACCGCCTACGTCGCCAGCAAAGGGGCGATCGACTCCCTGACCCGGAGCATGGCCGTTGAGCTCGGCCCTCAGGGTATTCGCGTGAACTGCGTGGTCGCTGGATACATTCACACCCCGCGCTGGGACGCGCTCAGTCAGGCCGAGGTCGACCGCCGGCACGCCAACATCCCGCTGGGCTGCGAGGCCACCGGCAGCGACATCGCCGACGCTGTTCTCTTCCTGGCCTCCGATGCTGCCGCCAAGGTCAACGGGGCCAATCTTGTGGTCGACGGGGGCATGAGCAGCCAGCTCGCCCCCGCCGACTGCGACGTGTAACGCCCGATGGGCCGGTCAGGCATGGTCCTCAGCCGCGCTGGCTGAGGACGTCGCGCTCGTAGGCTTCCATCTGGGGGATCCAGTCAGCGCCGACGGGCACGCTGGCCCGGTCGCACAGGCTGTCCCAGACGGCGGCGAAGGGCATGCTCTTGAATTCCTCCATCAGAGCCAGGCGCTGGGCGTTCTTGCCCTCGCGCTCGTAGGCCTGTAGCTGCTCGGTGGGGTCGAGCAGGGCGTAGAGGATGCCTTTGCGGGCGGCGCGGGTGCCGGTTACGTAGGCGCCGATGCGGTTGATGGAGGCGTCGAAGAAGTCCAGGGCCACGACCACGCGGTCCCAGGCGTTGCCGCGTTTGATCTCCAGGAAGACGTTCTTGAGGTCGTCGTTGAAGATCACTACATGGTCGGAGTCCCAGCGGATGGGGCGGCTGACGTGCAATAGGATCTTGTCCATGAAGGTCAGGTGACTGGAGATCTTGCCGTGGATGGTTTCGGTGGGGTGGAAGTGGCCCATGTCCAGGCACAGCCCCATGCCGCGGCTGATGGCGTAGTTCGCGCAGAATTCGCCGGAGCTGACCACGTACTCCTCCGAGCCGATGCCGAACAGCTTGCTTTCGATGAAGTCAACGCACTTGGTCTTGTCGACGGAGCCGTCTGCCATGATCTCATCGTAGGAGTGGGCCATGCGGGCGCGGGGTCCCCAGCGGTCGGCGGGGATGTCCTTGGCGCCGTCGGGTGTCCACCAGTTGACGTAGCAAGGCGATCCCTGGGCCTCGGCCATGGCCTGGGCGATCTGGCGGCAGGCCTTGCCGTGGCGGATCCAGAAGGCGCGGATGTCGTCGTTCCGGTGGGAGAGGGTGAAGCCGTCCTCGGCCTTGGGGTGGGCGAAGAAGGTGGGGTTGAAGTCCAGGCAGACGCCCTGCCGCTTGGCCCAGTCGATCCACTTGGCGAAGCAGGCGGGGTCCATCTGGTCGCGGTCCACGAAGTGGTCGGTTTCCGAGTAGCAGGCGTGGACGTTGACGCGCTGGGTGCCGGGGATCAGGCTCATGGCTTTGGCGATGTCGGCGCGGGCTTCCTGGCCGTTGCGAGCCCGACCGGGGTAGTTGCCGGTAGCCATGATGCCGCCGCCGTCAAGGCCTTTGGGTTTGGTCTCGAAGCCGGCCACGTCGTCGGCCTGCCAGCAGTGCAGGGAGATGGGCAGCTCTAGGGCTTTGGCGATGGCCGCGTCCGTGTCGATACCGAAGGCCGCGTAGCGCTCCTTGGCCAGTTCGTAGGCTGTTTGAATGCTCATGGTCGGGTTCCTTGTTGGGGTTCGGGGTTCAGGGTTCGGCGGAGGTGACTCATGACGACGTGACCCAATGACTCAGGATGCGGGCGGTCCACGGTTCAATCAGTCCATCTGCTTCTGGCGGTAGGATTCGACCTCCCAGTTCTCGATGAATTCGCGGGCCTGGCCGCTCATGTAGCGGATGCCGCCGAAGGCCTGGGCCAGCTGGATGACGGCCGCGCCGTCCTGGGCCAGCTCCAGGGCCAGATTCGCGTTCTTGGCGCTGGTGCCGATGCCGTACACCCGTTTCTCGGTGACCACCACCTTAGGGGCATAGCCGCGTTCGGCCTTGTAGGCTTCGGCCGCCTGCGGGGTCAGAGGTCCGGTGAAGGGGAAGGATTTGGAGTAGACGATATGGTCGGGGGTGACGGGGCCGGGGCTGACTGCGAACGTGCCGCAGGCGGTGAGGAAGGCCGCGTCGGGGCCGAAGAGCTCCCGGATGGCGGCGGCTTCGGAGGCGTCCAGTTCGGCCTCGGCGATATCCAGGTCGGGGCTCAGGCCGGCCTGGTCGTAGGCGGCCTGCAGGGTGGCCATGGCCTGCTTGTAGAGGGCGCGGATTTCGTCGGCGGTGTCGGCGGCGATGAAGATGCCGTGGTTCTGCAGGATCAGCAGTTTGGGCTCGTGACCGTGCTGGGCCTTGTAGGTTTCGATGCGCTTGCGCACTTCCATGCAGAGGGTGTAGCCGGGATCGATGTATTCCACCCAGAGGGCTTCGGGAAACAGCTCCTTGCATGCCTCGTGGCCTCGTATGGCGCAGGTCAGGCCGTTCACCAGGCAGGGGTGGGTGTGCACCACGAAGGTCGCCTCGAAGACGTTGTGCAGCGGCGCCTCCACCGACGGCCGCCCCGCCTCGTTCTCCACCGC
This sequence comes from Lentisphaeria bacterium, assembly GCA_041623325.1. GTDB lineage: Bacteria > Verrucomicrobiota > Lentisphaeria > Oligosphaerales > JBFJXC01 > JBFJXC01. Next base: position 15,817 of record JBFJXC010000004.1, read on the forward strand.
CTCGGCCATCAGATCCTTAACCAGGATTTCCCGGGCCGCCGCCTCGGAGGGCGTTTCCGCCTCGTAGAGGCGGTTGATCTTGGCGCGATTCATGGCCACGAAGGTCTCTTCAGTCAGGCCGCCCAGCGTGGTGCCAGACGGCTTCACCCAAAGCGTCGTCTCGTTCTTGACCGAGGTATTGCCGCCGCCGCCTTTGACATAGTCGGCCGTTCCGAATTCGTGCGACAACCCGACGATGGTTTTGAGAGCCTGCATGATGAGTCCTTGGGGTATGAATGGTGCGTCTTTTAAAACCTCAATCTAGTGTTTGACGATGCGGCAAACCTTGACGATTCCGACATAATACAGCATTATATGGACATGCCTGTTTTCAGCCAACGGCCGGTTCCGTCTCTGAGCAAGCGGGAGTTCTTTTCGGACCCCAGCCTGCCGTTGCAAGTGCATTTTCGGGATCCGCAGCCCACTTTCCCTCGTCACAAACACGGTTTCGACGAGTTGGTCATCATTATGAGCGGTCGGGCGGTGCACGAGGTGGACGGACAGGAGTTTCCGGTGCGTGGGGGGGATGTGTTCGTGGTCACCCCGTCCCAGGAACATGAGTATCTGGACATGCATCGCCTGGTGCTGGCCAATATTCTGTTCGACTCTCGGGCCCTGGAGATGGACCGGTGGGATATACGGGCTCTGCCGGGGTTCCATGCATTGTTCTCCCTGGAGCCGGCTTACCGCAGCCAGCACCATTTCCAGAGTCGCCTGCGGCTTTCCGAGTCCCAGCTGGTCCGGGCCAGTACTTGGGTGAGGGATTTGGCATCGGAGGCTTCGGGTCGGAATCCAGGCTACCGGGTGATGGCGCAGGGGCTGTTCATGCAGCTGGTGGTTTTTCTGAGCCGCTGCTATTCCGAGAAGCAGGGGAAGGAGTCGCGCGATCTGCTGCGCATCGGGGAGGCCATCGCCCACATCGAAACCCACTATGCCGATAAGATCCATTTGGAGGAGTTGGCCCGGATGGCCTACCTGTCCGCCCGCCAGTTCCAGCGGGTGTTCCGGACCAGTACAGGCCATTCCCCCATCGACTATCTGCGCCACGTTCGGGTCCGCAAGGCCGCTGACCGCTTGCGCCAGACCGACCACAGCCTCACCCGCATTGCCTTCGACTGCGGCTTTTCCGACAGCAACTACTTCATCCGCTGCTTCCGCGACATTATGGGGCAGACCCCGAGGCGCTATCGCGGGCAGGGATAGCGGATCCATGTCTTGTCCCAGGGTCTGAAGGTGCGGCAATCCGTTGCCGCGCGCCCGTCGGGCGCTTTTGCCATGCACCTGAATCGATGTTGGCGCTTTGGGAAAGGCGCAGCACCAGGAACCTTTTGAGCTTATTCCAGAAAGAAGTCGCGGTAGTCGTCGGAGGGGAGGCGGCTTGGGGGGCGAGATTCCGTGGCCGTGGGCTTGGGGTTGAGGTTGTCGGGTGTTGTGGCGGGGGGTGGGCCGCCGCCAGGGGCGCTTGCACGGGCTAGGGCATTTCGCAGGGGACAGGCCCGGGGGGCGTCATGTCCGTGGCGGTAGGTGTCGAGCAGCTCCCGGGAGCGGCTGGCCAGTAACTGCCGGGTTTCGCGGCGTTTGCCTTTGATGCGGGGGATGTGCATGAGGTCGTAGGCGGTGGTCTGGTGCCGCATCCAGGCGATCACGGCGGCCTCGGCCCGGCGCTCGATGGGGATGCGGGTGGTGCGGGCGACGGTCCCGCTGCCAATCGGGGTGGCATGGCTGCTGACGGCCTCGGCCAGTTGGGCGGCCAGATCGTGGTAGCGCGGGGCGAAGCGGAGGAAGTCCAGGATGGCTTGTCGGAAGTCCTCGACGTAGTCGCTCTGTTGGCGGTCGCGACGCTTTTTCTGGGATTCGCGCTGCAGTAGATAGCTCGGGCTATTGCGCATGTCCTCCAGGCGTTGCCGGGCGGCCGCGATGGTGGCCGCGGGTGCCCAGATTCCGCGGGAGAAGGTGCGCTTGCCCTTTTGTTCCTGCACTGCCCAGTGGGGGCCGGCTTTGACCTGTCGGGTAATGGCGGCATCCCCGGGGGGGAGCAGTTCCCAACCGGCGGGTATATTTAGCAGGTCGCCGCTGCTACTGAGCACCGTTCGGGGCCTGGGTCCGGGGCGGACAAGGAGTTGCTTTTGGGATAGCATAAAGGTGTGTGTTTTCGTTCCGTTCAGTTGGCTTTGGGAAAAAAATCGCTCAAAGGCGCGTTACGCGGGGTAATATGGGGGCGGCACCGGAAAGTCCAAATCCTACCTCCCACAGCGCCCTCGGCGAGGTCGCGCCCTCGGGCCTCCGCCGTATTGACCTGGCGCCAGCGCGACCACGTCGGAAGCCTCCAGATACAGCAGCAGTTGAGGAACGTAGTTGCACATGCAATGCTCGAGGCTCATGATCGAGGCCTGGAAACGTAGGCGGGGACATCGGGGGCCGGTTGCCTGCGAATCCTCTAACGTAAGCACGCTGCCTTGCTTACAAAATGGCAAAGGACCCTAAAGTTAGTGAAAACGAAACGTCAGTTGCTCATATTTCGAGTTTCGATAATTGAACAGTGGGCAAGCGCCTGCTTCCGGGCCCACCCTGAATCTTGATTTCCAACTTTGCCGCGCAACATTCTGGCAAACGCCGAAAATCAAAGGGGCTTTTCGTTCATGCGCATGGTTTGGTTTGCTCTTTGGCTGATCTGTTCCGGCGGGTGGAAGGCTGCCTGATCCGGAACATGGGAGGAAGAGGGGTTGTTTCCAGCGGAGGCTCCAACAATCATGTGCTGGGGTTTGAGGTGCATGATACGGGCTCCCTGGCGGTTCGGGTGGGTGCAGGCGACCGCAAAACCCTTACTCCCGGGAATTGCTCCGTGGTCAACAATCATCTGCATCACATGGGCCGGTTGGATTGGCGTGATGGCCGGGGCGTGCTTTTGGGGGGTGGCCGCGACAACACTCTGGAAGGAAACATCTTCATGTTCCTTCCCAAAGGTATTCATGTGGATGTGCGTGGACCCAGGGCGATTACTCTGGACAAACCCGGTTCCTGGAATCTGAAGGCCAAGTGCGAGGCCGTCGGCTACCAGTCGGAATTGTGGAAGAAGCGCTACCCAAGGCTTGCCCGCGTCTCCGGAGGGGGACGATGCCGTCGGCAAGTTTCATTCCACGGGACGGCTGGGGTAGACGTGGATCGTTACAGGTCGAAGAGGGCCGCGACGGCGGTCCGGATGGCCTGGCAGGTCTGGGGATCATCGATCTTGCGGTTGTCAGCATCGGTCAGATAGAAGACATCGCGTGCCTGGTCGACGAGGGTGGAGATGCTGGCGGAGGCGATGGCCACGTTGTGTGCGGCCAGGGTGCTGACGATGCGGTGCAGCAGGCCCGCGCTTTCGGGGACGTTCACTTCGAGCACCGTGTAGCGGGGTGAGATGTCGTTGTTGATTCCGACCCGGGATTTGCGGGAGGCAGGCCGGATGGGCTTGGGCGGATAGCGGCGGATGCGCTCGGCCACCATGTCCTCTGCTTGGGCTTTGCCGTCGACGATCTTCCGCCAGCGGCGTTGGACCCCTTGGATCCGTTCGTCGAAGCTGAGGCGGGTGACGTCGTCGCATTGGAGATTGAAGACATCCAGAAGCTTGCCATCGTTGGTTGAGTGGATGTGGGCGTGGAGCACCTGCAGTCCCTCGGCATAGAGGCAGCCGACGAAATCGGCCAGGAAGTTCTTGCGGTCGTGGGCCAGGACGGTGAGGCGGTCGAAGCCGACGAAGGATTCGGCCTGCAACTGAAGTTCGCCGGGTTGGAGAGTGGCCAGCCAGCTGCGATGGTCGTTGCGCTCCTCGGGAAGGGTGTGGCGCAGGTAGCCGGAGTCCTCGACGCCCTTCGGGGCGTTTTCGGCTGAAGCGGGCAGAGGGCGTCCGCCGTTGCGCAGGGTGGCGCTGGTTTTCTGGTAGATGTCGGCCAGCTGGGCGGCCTTCCAGCCGGTCCAGGTTTTGCTGCCCACGTGGCGGATGTCCAGAACGGTCAGCAGATAGAGCAGGTCCAAATTCTCTTGGTCCTGCACGCGTTCGGCGAAGGCCTCGATCAGCTCCTCCTCGGGCTCCCGGCGCAGGGAGAGTTCGGACATGGCCAGGTGGTTGTAGACCAGAAAGCGGATGCGCTGGATCTCTTCCTCGGAGTAGCCGAGGCGCTCGGCGATGGTTTCGGCGATGACCGCGCCGCTGCGGCAGTGGTCGCCGGGCATGGCCTTGCCGATGTCGTGCAAGAGCAGGGCGATGCGCAGCAGCTCTTGGCGCGGCAGGTTGAGGTAGATGCGCCGGATCAGGTCGTCTGGCTCGGAGGAGAGCATGTCCAGGGCGCATAGGGCCAGCAGGGTGTGTTGGTCGACCGTGTATTCGTGGTAGCTGTCGTACTCCACGCGGCAGGTGAGGGTGCCGAATTCGGGGATCATCCCTTCCAGGAAACTGGTTTCGTGCATCAGCTGAAGGATGCGTCCCACCTGCTGGTGGCGGGATAGGATCTTGCGGAAGCCCCGGTCGATGGCTTGGTTGCGGAACGCCTCCGGCGGCAGTTTCTCGACCATGCGCCGAATGGTGTTGCGCAGGCCGATGCTGAGCACGGCCCGGCAGGAAATGGCGTCGCCGAAGACTTTCAACATCCATAGGGACGGTGCCCGTGCGGGCGGGGGCTCGGGCCGGGTCGGAAAGAGAATGCCGTCGACCACGGCGATGCCGGGGGAGACGCTGAACGAACTGACCTTGCGGCGCACCGTTTCCCAAACCGAGCCGCCGTAGGGTGCCCGCTCCAGAAAGCTGAGGATGCCGTGCTTGACGTCGGTAACCGCCCGGAAGTAGCGCTCCATCAGGTGCCTGGCCCCGTCGGTACCCAACCCCATACTTTCGGCCACCTGTCCCTGGAGTCCGAGTTCCAGCACGTCCAGGCGACGACCGCACAGCATGTGCAGTTCGGTGCGCAGGCCAAGCAGGAACTCGTAGGCGGCCAGGAACTGGTCTTTTTCCTCGGGTCCCAGCATCTTGAACTCCGGCTGGGTCTTGCCTCCGAAACTGAGATCGTTGACCCGCTCGGCCCAGATGATCCGCTGGCAGTCCCGCAGGGCGCAGAGGCCATTCTTCAGGTCCGGTTCGACCCGGTACAGGGTGTTGACCGAGGAGTAGACCCGCTCGTGCAACTCGCGGCAGGCCTGGGCGATGTAGGCACGCCGGCGCTTCCGAAAGTAGGGTCTGAGAACCGAACGCCGCAGGGAGAAATACATGTCCGAGTCCCCGGCCAGGTATTCGCATTCGAGAAAGGCGTTGTCCGTGGCCGGGTCGTCGCCCAGGATGGCGGCGCACTCAGACAGGGTCCGGACCACGCAACCGATCGCCAGGCCCATGTCCCACATGTTTTGGACAAAGGACTCGATTGTCTGCCGGTTGCCCCGCCCATGGTGCAGCACCAGGATGTCGATATCCGAATAGGGGCATAGCTCGCCGCGGCCGTAGCCTCCCAGGGCCACGAGGCAGGCCGTTTTCAGAACCGGATGCTTTTGGACGTTCTGCTGAAAGAGGTGGCGCATCAGCAGGTCGGCCTCGCGAGTGAAGGCGTGAACCGCCTCAAACGGCGAGGCCTGGCGGCGCTGCGGCGTGAAGATCCGCTGGCGGCGCTGGTGGAGTTCTTCCTTGAGGGTGGGCATGGTTTAGACTGTGGGACTGTGGGGCTGTGGGGTCGGTTCCGGGGTTCAGTGGTTCAGGTCGCATCAAAATATCGTGATCGCGCTCGTGATCGCGCTCGTGATCGACCGGGTTTTGGGTGTCGGGTTTCGGTGTTCAGGGTTTCAGTGGTTCAGGTCGCATCAAAATATCGTGATCGCGCTCGTCATCGCGCTCGTGATCGACCAAGGCTTCGGGGTCCCCAAAGGGGAGGTGGAGTAAAGCCCAGGGTGCAACCCAACGAGCGATCGCGCTCTCGGCGAGGGCCCGACTGCTGGCGATGGACAGCGGACCTAAAAAACCTCCGCCGCCTCAGGGCGGCGGAGGCGTGTCGGTTCTAGATGGCGTCCTCGCCGCGTTCGCGGGTGCGGATGCGGACCACTTCGTCCATGGGCAGAATGAAGATCTTGCCGTCGCCGATGCGGCCCTCCTCGCCGCTGCGGGCGGCGTTGGAGATCGCCTCGATGGTCGGCTCGACATACTCGTCGCTGACCGCGATTTCCAGCTTCACCTTCTGCACCAGGTTCACCTTGTACTCGTGGCCACGGTAGATCTCCGTGTGGCCCCGCTGACGCCCCAAGCCCTGGGCGTCGGTGATGGTCAAACGGAACACTTCGATCTCGCTAAGAGCCTCCTTGACGGCTTCCAGGCGGGACGGTTGGATGACGGCGATGATGTATTTCATATGCGTTTCCTTTTCGTTTGTATCTCACTATTAGTGTCCGGTTCCGGTGTCGGGTCCCGCCGTGGACGGGGTGTCGGCCCTGAAACCTGAACACTGAAATCTATACGTCAATATACCCCTACCGAATATGGCGTTCCGGATAGGCCCCGATCTTGTGGATGCTCAGGTCCGCGCCGCGCTCTTCCTCGTGGCTTTCCAGGCGGATGCCCACCGTGGCCTTGAGGACCGAATAGACGACCGTGGCCGCCAGAAGCGCCCAGACCGCAGCCGAGACGGTGCCGATTAGCTGGGCCCCAAGGCTGACGCCGCCCAGGCCGCCCAGGGCCTTTTGCCCGAAGATGCCCGCAGCGATGCCGCCCCATGAACCGGTGATCCCGTGCAGGGGCCAGACGCCCAGCACGTCGTCGATGCGCAGTTTTTCGGTTTCCAGCTTGAAGCCGAAAATGAAGATCAGGGCGCCGATGCCACCAATGAAGAAGGCGCCGAAGGGATGGACCAGGTCGGAGCCCGCGCAGATGGCGATCAGGCCGGCCAGGGCGCCGTTGTGAACAAAACCGGGGTCGTTCTTGGAGAAGACCACCGCGAAGAGGATGCCGCCGACCATGGCGAACAGGGAGTTGACCGCCACCAGGCCGGTGATGCCCTCAAAGTCCTGGGCGCTCATGACATTGAAGCCGAACCAGCCGATGGCCAGAATCCAGCTGCCCAGGGAGAGAAAGGGGATGTTGGAGATGGGGATGTCCTGGCTTTTTCCGTTGAGCCAGCGGCCGATGCGCTGACCCAGGATGATCACCGCGGGCAGGGCCAGCCAGCCGCCGACGGAGTGGACGACCACGGAGCCGGCGTAGTCGTGGAAGGGGGCGCCGGCCACCTTGGTGATCCAGGTCTGGAAGCAGGAGAAGCGTCCCCAGATCAGAGACTCGAAAAGCGGGTAGACCAGTCCGGCGAAGATGGCTCCGGCCGCGACCTGCGGCCAGAACTTGGCCCGCTCGGCGATGCCGCCGGAGATGATGGCCGGGATGCAGGCCGCGAACGTGGTCAGGAAGAAGCAGTGCAACAGGTCGAAGCCGCGGGCGCCCTCGACGGGCTGGCCGTTGATCAGATTGACCAGGCTGCCGGCGTCCAGCCAGAAGTTGATGCCGTAGGCCAGCGGAAAGCCGACCAGAAAGTAGACCACGGTGGACACACCCCAGTCGGTGATGATCTTGCCCATGGCGTTGACCTGGTTCTTCTCCCGGACCGTCCCCACTTCCAGAAAGGCGAAACCGGCATGCATGGCAAAGATCATGACGGCTCCGAGCATCAGGAACAAGGCGTCGGCACTTTGTTGAAGGGCGGCAATTTCGTTCATACAAACTCCTTTTGAACGGCGTCTTGGGACAATTGCGTGCCTTTTGGCACAAACACGAAGCGCCGAGTTAAACAGGTTTTGTGCCACATATTTGTTTAAGAACTGCAACATTCTGCTGTTCAGGGTGAAAGGAGTTTTCTCAGTGGGGGTGCGGTACGATTTTGGAGCCCGTTGGTGGCCCGATTGTGTGCCGTAGTACACGATTGTATCGCCTGCGGGGGTGTCGGTTCCCCGGGGGGGACGGGTCCGCCGTTGCCACCTCGGAGCGGTTAAGTCAACCACATGGCCGACCGTCCAGAAGTTGCAAGCCGTTGCCTTTAGGCGGAACCGCTGCGCCGGTTAGGTGCTGCAGAGGTCAGCGCCACTGAAGTCCGGCCAGGAGGCAGCCGTAGCGTTGGCGGCTGAAGAAGACCTCGATGGAGCGCATGACGGGGGTGCCCAGCAGGCGCGAGCGTCCGAAACTGTGATCGATGGCTCCGACGGCGTAGTGAACGTCCTGGAGTGTGATGGCGCCGGTGCGGTCGCGCTCGGCGGCGTGGGCCCTGGCGGCGGCCAGCACGAGGGGGTAGGTCATGGCCAGGGCGCGTAAGCCCATGAAGAAAGGGGCGCCATAGTAGGAGACGCCGAAGAACTGGAGGGTCTCCAGGCGTGAGCGCACAAAGCGCCAGTAGGGTTCCCATACCTGGGCCTCTTCCTCTTCAGGAGCGGTCGGAGGGTAGGCCCGGCGGCGGGAGGGGGCGAAGAGGTTGAGTTGATTCAGGGGAACGGCCGGGTGCTCGCTGCCCAAGGCGCGGAAGCTGCCCCGCTTCAGCATGATCTCCAGCAGGGCCAGGGTACGCCGGATGCGCCGCGCCCAGCTCTGGTTGACCATTTCTTCGTCCCGGCGCAGATAGCTGGCCAACCACTGCCGAAAAATGGCGTGCGAAAAGCGCCCCACCGGCCGGTATTTGCGTTCCTGGACCATCTTGACGGTGCGTTCCCAGAATGAAGGCATGACCTCGATCAGGGTCTCGGTGTCGTTCAGAAAGCTTTCGCCCAATTCCTCCAGACGAAAGACAGCCAACACCAGGGTCTGGCTCTTCAGCGGCGTGGATAGATCGGTGCGTTCGGCCAGTTGAATGGCCGCCTGAGCGATGGTCTGCAGGCTCTTCCGGCTCAGCTGGGAGGTGTCCTCGGCGTCGAAGCCGCCCTTCAGTCCCATTTCGGCGGCGAAGCGTTCGACCTGGCGGCGGTTGTCCGCGATGGGGGTTCCATGGTTCTGCTGGACGGCCGGGCAGTCCATGCGCAGGGTCGCGCTGATCTCTCCCGGGAAGGTGCTGGTCAGGTTGAAGGGGTACACCCGGCAACCCAACGGCTTGGCCGCCTCGCCGAATTTGCTGTGGATCTTGCAGAGCTGGGTGTCGGGGTCGAGGTACAAGCAGTCGCCGTTGTCGCGGTGGGCGATGAAAGGGTGTCCGCCGATGTCCATCACCGGCTCGGCATCCTGCAGGGTGGGGTCGCCTTGCCAGTCCAGCTCCCGCAGGCGCTCGATGTCGCTGTCCCGTAGCGCCACATGCCAGCGCCGGCAGCATTGCCCGCAGCAGATGCAGGAGAAGCGCTGACCGCTGGCCAGTTGCAGGTCGCCTTGGCGGGTTGGGTTTTGTTTGGCTGCCATGGTGATGTTTCGTGTCACTTAGGTCGTTTAGGTCCCTTTGGTCTCTGTACGTTGGGGATCGATGCTTCTAGGGCGATCCAAGGGACATAAAGGACCAAAGGGACGCAAAGGGACGGGCTAAGTCCGCTTTGGATCGTTTTGGTCATGTAACGATTGGTTTGTTCTCATGCCGGTGCCTGGATCTTGTCGAATCCGGTCAGGGGTCGCAGCACCTCGGGGATGATCACGCTGCCGTCTTCCTGCTGGAAGTTCTCCAGAATGGCGCAGGCCACGCGGTCGGTGACCGCGGTGGCGGAGATGGTGTGGGCGAAGCCGCGCTCGCCGTCACCGGTCTGGTAGCGGATGCCGAGCCGCCGGGTCTGGAAGTCGGTCAGGTTGGTGTTGGAGGTGACTTCGCGGTAGCCGTCGTAGCCGGCGAACCAAGCCTCGATGTCGTACTTTTTGTAGCCCGGGGCGCCGAGGTCGCCGATGCAGACGTTGACCACGCGGTAGGGGATGCCCAGCTGTTGCAGGAGGTACTCCTCGTTTTCCAGACAGAAGTCGTGGTACTTGGGCGAATCCTCGGGCTGGCAGAAGATGATCTGCTCGACCTTGTGGAACTGGTGGACGCGGAAGATGCCGCGGGCGGCTTTGCCGTAGCTGCCCGCTTCGGTGCGGAAGCAGGGTGAGAAGGCGGCGTAGCAATAGGGCAGATCTTCGCCCTTCAGGGTTTCATCGGCGTGGTAGCCGACCATAGTCTGTTCGGAGGTGCCGATCAGGGCCAGGTCCTCGTTCTGCAGATTGTAGGTTTGGTCGGCGAAGAAGGGCAGGTAGCCGGTGCCGTACAGGGTGTGTGCCTTGGCGGCGCAGGGGGTCATGAGCAGCTTGAAGCCGCGGTTGACCAGTTCGCGCTGGGTCCAGAAGAACAGGGCTTGGGCCAGCTGGGCTCCCGCACCGACCCAGTAGTAGAAGCCGGCCTGGGCGACCTTGGCGCCACGGGCGGTATCGATGATGCCCAGCTTCTCGCCGATCTCGTCGTGGGCCAGGGGCTTGAAAGCGAACTGGGGCTTTTCCCCCCAGAGACGCAGCTCCAGGTTTTGCTCGTCGCTGTCGCCGCTGGGTACGCTCTGGTCCAGGAAGTTCGGCAGCCAGGACAGACCCTCCTCGACTTCCTTTTTCAGGCGGTTCTGCAGCGCTTCTTTTTCGCTGATCTTGCCCTTCAGGTCGCGGACCTGCTCCCGGGCCTCAGGCTTGCTGCCGCATTCCTTGGTCAGGCGGTTGCGAAGGGCTCGCATGTCCTCCACCTCCCGGACCACGGCCAGGTATTCCTGGTCCTTGGCGGCCAGGGCGTCGATGTCCACGCCGCAGCCGCGACGCTGGGCGTTGGTCTTGACCGCTTCGGGGTTGTTACGCAGAATATGAATGTCGATCATGGGACGAACCTCTGTGCTTACTTGGGCCGGGTCAGGCCGCGTTCGGACTTGGCGATGAAGTCGAGAATGGCTTGGACTTCGGGAACCTGCCCGAGTTCCTCCTGGACGGCCGCCGTGGCCTTGTCCAGGGTCAGGTTGGAGCGGAAGAGCAGCTTGAAGGCGCGCTGGACGGCGCGGATGGTGTCGGCGTCCTTGCCATGGCGCTGCATGCCGATCTTGTTGATGGAGATCAGGTTGGCGGGGTTGCCGTCGACCAGGCCAAAGGGGACGACGTCCTGCACGACCTTGGCGGTGGCCCCGATCATGGCGCCGGTGCCGATGCGGACGAATTGGTGGACACCGGACATGCCGCCGATAACCGCGTTGTCCTCCACGATCACGTGTCCGCCCAGGTTGTTGCTGTTGCTCATGATGATGCCGTTGCCCAGCAGGCAGTCGTGGGCCACGTGGCTGTAGGCCAGGATCGTGCAGTTGTCGCCGATGGCGGTCAGGCCGTTGTCGGCGGTGGGCTGGTGCACGGTCACGTATTCGCGCAACGTGGTGTTGTTGCCGATGACTACCCGGGTCTTGCCGCCTTTGAACTTCAGGTCCTGACTTTGTTGCCCGATGCAGGCGAAGGGGTAGATCGTGCAGTGCTCTCCCAGGGTGGTGTCGCCGTCGACGATCACGTGGGAGAGCAGGGCGGTGCCGGTGCCGATCTTGGCCTGGTCGCCGATCACGCAGTAGGGGCCGACGCGGCAGCCGTCGCCGAGCTGGGCGCCGGCTGCGACGATCGCAGTTGGATGGATGTCTACAGCCATGGGGTTTCTTCTCGCGGCAAGGTTAGGTGCATTCTGCGGTTTTGCTTAGCTGGCGTCGACGAAGGCGAACTTCATGGTCACCTTGGCCACGGTGCGCTCGCCGACCATCAGGGTGGCGTCGGCGGTGCCGAAGCGGCCGCGGCTGGCCACGGTCACGTCGATGACCAGCTGGTCGCCGGGAACCACCGGTGCCAGGAAGGTGGCGTCGTCGATCGCCATAAAGTAGGCGATTTTGCCTTGGTTGTTGGGGTCTGCCAGGGCCAGGGTGCAGCCGGCCTGGGCGGCGATTTCGGCCTGCAGGCTTTCGGGCAGCACGCTGGGAGTGGTGCCGGCGAAGAGCGGTTCGTTGCCGGTCACGTTTTTGAGGCCGACGATGCGCATGTTCTCCGCGTCCAGCAGCAGAACCCGGTCGATCAGCAGGAAGGGATAGCGATGGGGGATGGCCTCCATGATCTTGCCGATGTCCAGGCTGGTGGCCTCGGCATTCACGCCCGGCAGGCTGGGCAGGGCCGGAGCCAGCTCGGCGGCGGCCAGCTCGGCGGCGGTGCGGCTTTCCAGGGCGACTTCCAGAGTGCCCTGGCTGGCCGCTTCGCCGTCCACCAGCGCCTTCACCCGGAACTGGTTCTGGTCATCTTCGCTTTGCTCAACCTCGATCTGCATCAGGTCGCCCGGCAGGACCGGTTTGCGGAATTTGAAGCGCTTGATGGCCTTGAGCACCGGCACGCAGTCGCCGCCTTGCTTGCCGTCCTTGAGGATGCCGCCGGCGGCCTGGGTCATGGCGGCAATCTGCAGGACGCCCGGGGTGATCGGCCCGTTGGGAAAGTGCCCCTGGAAGAACTCCTCGTCCATGGACATGGCTTTGATGCCGACGGCTTTGCCCTCGGTCGCCTTCACCTGCAGGCGGTCCAGCATCAGCATGGGCCGGCCGATGTTCAGGAAACTCTGAAGTTCATCATAGCTAACGATCTTACTCATGGTCTTCTCCCGTTTGTTTGAGAATGTGTTGCGCCATGGCCACGTTGGACGGATGTCCCGGCTTGACGGCGATGATGTGGCCGCGCAGGCGGCAGCCGAGCAGGTAGAGGTCCCCCACGATGTCCAGCATCTTGTGCCGGACCAGCTCGTCCGGATAGCGCATGCCGTCCCGGCTCAGGATGGCGTTTTTCTTGATGACCACGGCATTGTCCAGACTGCCGCCCCGGATCAGGTTGGCTGCCATCAGGGCCTCGATCTCCTCGTACAGGCAGAAGGTTCGAGCCTGGCAGAGTTCGTTTTCGAAGGTCTCGGCGTTGATCTCCATGGACTGGTACTGGCAGTCGAGAGCAATGGCGCCGTACTTGACTGTGCAGCTGATCTTGAAGGTCGGGTGCGGCACGGCTATGAGCTTGGTGTCGCCGAACTCCAGAAAAAGCGGTCGGTCGATCTCGATAAAGCGTCGGTCCTGGTCCTGGGCCTCGGTTCCGGTTTTCTTGATCATCTCCACGAAGGGCAGGGAACTGCCGTCGGCCACCGGGGGTTCGGGGCCGTCCATCTCCACCAGGGCGTTGTCCACCCCGAAGGCGTTCAGAGAGGCCAGAATGTGCTCGACGGTGTGGACGCTGGCGGGTCCGGTGGTGATGGTGGTGCCGCGCTGGGTGCCGGTCACGTTGCTGGCGTGGGCGAGCACTTCGGGGCTTCCGGGCAGGTCCGTTCGCCGGAAGAGGATGCCGGTGTCGGCTGGGGCCGGTCGCATGGTCAGGTTGACCCGGTCGCCCGTATGCAGGGCGATGCCGGAGATGGAGGCCGAGCCGCCCAGGGTTCTCTGCTTGGTTTCGTTCACGCAATCACCTTATAACAAGCCCCTTCGCTGGCGGGGCGGAATCGGCCCAAAAGCCGGAAAAGAAACGGGAAATGTAAGAGGACGCGCGGTTTTTTCAACCTTAGCCGGTCTTCTGAGTATATAGGTAGAGGAGGATGGCCGCGGTCATGCCGATGGCGCCAAAGCCGCGCTGGAGAAGGGTGCGCCGGCTGTTGAGGTTGTCGAGGTGGAGCAGTCCGAGGCGGGTGATGAGCATGCCGATGGCGATGCTGAGCAGGCCCCGGGAGGCCTGGAGCATGTTGCCGGCGACCACGCCGACGGCGGCGAAGCAGCTGAACAGGCAGCACATGGCCAGGAACCAGCTGGTGGCGTGGGGCAGGGCGAAGCGTTGCACGCGGGCATCGCGCAGAATGCCGCTGTGGGCGCAGAGAATCAGCCCAACCAGTCCGCAGAACAGGTAGGTCAGGGTCACGCCGAGCAGAACCGGGTTTTGGCTGACCGGGGCCAGACGCCGAACCAGAATCGGGATGCACAGGTCCGAGCCGCAGTATCCGAGGCAGGTGAGGGCGGTCAGCAGCAGAACCCGCAACTGCGGCAGCCCGTGCGGCGGGGAGATGATCAGCCCGGAGGCCGTGCACAGGATGACCGCGCCCCAGCCGATCGGCGAGGGCGCCCGGTCGAACACAACAGCGGTGGCCAGGGCCAGCATGGGAACCTTGAAGCCGAGCAACGGGGAAATCTGGGACGAATCGGCCTGCCGGAGCACCCTGAACAGCATCCATTGCCCCAGCAGATAGGAGACCGACGTGCCCAGAAGCGGCCAGATAATCTGCTGGAAGGCCGGCAGCTGGGAGGGCCAGAGAAACAGCAAGGCCAGCAGCGAGGCCGCGCCCATCTGCAAATGGCTGGCCGCGAACAGCAGCGTCGAGGCCGGACGGCATTCGGTCAGGAAGCGGCGCGAGGCCACGTAGGAGAGGGCTTGGAACAGGGCGGCCAGCAGCCCGAAGGCGATGCCGGCGCCCTGCTGCCAAAGGGGAAGCTCAGTCATGGAAGGGAGGTCCTGGTTCGCGGTTTGCACGTGGCAATATGAAATCGCTCACTGTAGCTCACTGTGGAGGTCGCGCCACCTCCTAGAAAGGCGTCTTCAGCAGTTGAGCTTTGAATCAGAAACCCCGAAGGGGTGCCGGAATAAAGCCCGGGGTGAAACCCTGGGTTCCGGAATGTAAAAACTTATATTTTAACATTCGTAATGAACCCCGAACGGGGCAAAGGCCTGGGTCGCAGATTGATTCGTGAAATCAAATTACCCCGATATTGCCTTGTTCGTAGCAGAATTTACAAGGGGTTACATTACCGGTCTATTTGGCGCGCACGGTATGACAAAGTAAGGAACTGGCCTGGCCCATGAGTGAGGAACAAATCAATAATCCGCTGCACGGGGTGACGCTGGAGCGGATCGTGAAGAGCCTGGTTGAATGCTATGGCTGGGATGGCTTGGGCAGACGCATCGAGATCGGTTGTTTCAACAACGATCCATCGGTGAAGTCAAGCCTTAAATTCCTGCGGAGGACTCCGTGGGCTAGGCAGAAGGTCGAAAGCCTGTATCTGGCGATGAAACGCCGCGAGCAGGATTGAATTTTCGCCCGAACTCGGTGGCCTTGCGGGCGTGCCCGCCGGGTGGGGCCAGCGGGGGGGAGGCGACTGTCGGCTGGGTTTTTCGGAGGGTCAGCGGTGGCCGCTGCTGCGGCTGCGTCCGGTGGCACCGCCCGGGCGCCCACCTCTATCTCCGCCTTCGCCAAAACTGGCCTTGCCAGCAAAAACCTGCCGACGAGGCATCGCCGGTTTCGGATCCGCCACGGCGGAGACGTTTTCTTCTGCATCCTGCTCGATCGTGTCCGCTTCCCGCTCCGCCTCTGCCGCGGCGTGGGCGATTCGGGCTTCGTCAGTGTCTTTCGCCAAGCAACATTTCTTGTATTTCTTGCCGCTGCCGCAATGGCACGGCTCGTTGCGTCCCAGTTCTGCCATCAGTATGTCTCCAGATTGGTGTTGTCTAGGTGAATGGAGCGGACTAGAGCCGCCCGTCGATCAGGTCTTTGGACAGGAAACTCTTGAGGTCGAAGATCACGAGGTTGTCCTTGCAGAACTTGCCGAAGTCCAGTTGGCGGAACTGGTCGTGGGCCACGGCCAGGACCACGGCGTCGTAGGTGGCCTTCTCCTCGGCGGAGGGTCGCGACCGCAGCTGGATGCCGTATTCGTGCTTGACCTCCTCCGCGTCGGCCCAGGGGTCGTAGACTTCGACACCGCAGCCGAAGTCCTGCAACTCGGCGATGACGTCCACGATCTTGGAGTTGCGGATGTCGGGACAGTTTTCTTTGAAGGTGGTGCCCAGGACTAGAACTTTGGAGTTGCTGATGGTGTGGCCCTTCTTGATCATGAGCTTGATGACCTGCCCGGCGGCGTAGCGGGACATGTTGTCATTGATGCGGCGTCCGGCCAGGATGATCTCGGGGTGGTGCCCCAGCTGCTGGGCCTTGTGGGTCAGGTAGTAGGGATCCACGCCGATGCAGTGGCCGCCGACCAGGCCGGGGCGGAAGGGCAGAAAGTTCCACTTGGTGCCGGCGGCCTCGAGCACGTCCAAGGTGTCGATGCCGATCTTGTCGAAGATCATGGCCAGTTCGTTGACGAAGGCGATGTTGATGTCGCGCTGACAGTTCTCAATGACCTTGGCGGCTTCGGCGACCTTCAGACAGGGGGCCAGGTGGGTGCCGGCGGTGATGATGCTGCGGTAAAGGGCGTCGACGGCCAAACCGGTCTCCGGGGTGGAACCCGAGGTGACCTTTTTGATTTTGGTGACGGTGTGGGTCTTGTCGCCCGGGTTGATGCGTTCGGGGCTGTAGCCGCAGAAAAAGTCGATGTTGTAGGCCAGGCCGCTGAGCCTTTCCAGGATGGGCACGCATTCCTCCTCGGTGCAGCCGGGGTAGACGGTGCTCTCGTAGATGACGATGTTGCCAGGTTTGAGGGCCTGGCCGACGGTCTGGCTGGCCTTGACCAAGGGGGTCAGGTCGGGACGTTTGGCCTTGTCGATGGGGGTGGGCACGGTGACGATGTAGATGTCGCAGTCCTTCAGGTCCTCTAGGTTGCTGGAAAAGACCAGGCGGGAAGAGGACTTGAGGTTTTCGGCGGTCACTTCGAGGGTGCGGTCGCGGCCGGCGGACAGCTCGTCGATGCGCGTCTGGTTGACATCGAAGCCGACGGTGTCGAACTGCTTGCCGAACTCGACGGCCAGGGGCAGGCCCACATAGCCCAGGCCGATGATGCCCAAGCGGGCGTTACGCTCCTCGATCTTTTCCAGAAGGTTGTGGTTCATGCGGTCTGATCCCTCGGTTTGTGACTGGGTGTTTTCCGAAACAAGACGGCGGAGCGGCCACTTCCCTGAAACAAGTCAGTATAATAGGTGGGAGGGCCGTGTTTTCAAGGCAGAGGGAACTCCGCGGGGGGGGGCAAAC
>JBFJXC010000005.1:0-28389 GCA_041623325.1 Lentisphaeria bacterium
ATCGCCTTCAAAGGCATCGAGCGCACCACCCCCTTCATCCACGGCTCCCAGGGCTGCAGCACCTACATCCGGCGCTACATGATCAGCCATTTCAAGGAGCCCGTGGACATCGCCAGCTCCAACTTCAGCGAGAACACCGCCGTCTTCGGCGGCGGCAGCAACCTCAAGAAGGGGCTGGAAAATATCCGCCTCCAGTACCAACCCGATCTGATTGGGGTGATGACCACCTGCCTGTCCGAAACCATCGGCGACGACGTCGGCGCCATCCTGGGCGAGTACCGCGCCGAGAAGGCCGAGAACGACCTACCCGCCCTGGTCCATGTCTCCACCCCCAGCTACCGGGGCACCCATGCCGAAGGCTTCAGCGACGCGGTCCGCGCCGTGGTCGACCAGCTCCACCAGACCGGCCCACGCTCACTGCGGATCAACCTCTTCCCCGGCCTGGTCTCCCCCGCGGACCTGCGCTACC
Source organism: Lentisphaeria bacterium (assembly GCA_041623325.1). Taxonomy (GTDB): domain Bacteria; phylum Verrucomicrobiota; class Lentisphaeria; order Oligosphaerales; family JBFJXC01; genus JBFJXC01. The sequence continues at coordinate 470 of JBFJXC010000005.1, forward strand.
TGAAGGAGATCCTGGCCGACTTCCGCACCGACTTCACCCTGCTGCCGGACTATTCCGAGACCCTGGACGGGGGTCTCTGGAGCGACTACCAGTCTCTGCCTCCCGGCGGAACGACCCTGGAGGCCATCCGCCTGACCGGACAGGCCCGGGCCAGCATCGAGTTCGGCCGGGTGCTGGCCGCTTCCGAATCCACGGCGGCCACCGTGCTGCAGGCCAAAGCCGGGGTCCCCTGCCACCGCCTGGGCCTGCCGGTGGGCATACGGGAGACCGACCTGTTTTTCAAGACTTTGGCCGACATCACGGGGTGCCCCCTTCCTGAACGCCATCAAGCCGAACGCCGCCGCCTGGCCGATGCCTATGCCGACGGGCATAAGTACGTGGCCGGCCGGCGCGCCGTGGTTCTGGGCGAGGAAGACCTGGTTGTCGGCCTTTCAGCTTTTCTCTACGAGACCGGCATCGTGCCGGTGCTGGTGGCCAGCGGCGGGCGCAGCGGCCTGATGAAAGCCAAGATCCGCCAGGTGATCCCGGAACAGGACGAACTGGAGATCACCATCAAGAACGACCAGGACTTCATGAGCATCGAGGAACTGGCCAAGGAGGCCGGCGCCGACCTGATCGTGGGCAACAGCAAAGCCTACAAGATGAGCCAGCACCTCAACCTGCCCCTGGTCCGGGTCGGCTTCCCCGTCCACGACCGCTTCGGGGCGGGCCGGCTGATGCATCTGGGCTACCGCGGAACCCAGCAGCTCTTCGACCGCATTGTCAACACCCTTATCGAGCAACGGCAGGGAGCCGACGACGTCGGCTACACCTACATCTAAACCGCAGGAGAACGACCATGACCGGACTCAAACTCGACAACCATCCATGCTTCAACAAGAAGAACGCCTCCTGCTCGGGCCGCATCCACCTGCCCGTGGCCCCCAAGTGCAACATCCAGTGCAAGTACTGCAACCGCAAATTCGACTGCGCCAACGAGACCCGGCCGGGGGTTACCTCCCGCATCCTCGCCCCCCTGCAGGCTCTGGAATACCTTAAACACGTGGTCGGCCGCAACCCGGCCATCTCGGTGGTGGGTATCGCCGGACCCGGCGACCCCATGGCCAATCCCGAGGAGACCTTGGAGACTCTGCGGCTGGTGAGGCAGACCTACCCGGACATGCTGCTCTGCCTGTCCACCAACGGCCTGAACCTGGCCGACTATGTCGACGATCTGGCGGCCCTGAAGGTCACCCACGTGACGGTCACCCGAAACACCACCCGGGCCGAAACCGCCGCGCGCATCTACTCCTGGATGCGGGTCGGCCGCCGCCTCCGGAACCCGCGCGAAGGCGCCCCCATTCTCCTGGAGCGGCAGCTGGAAGCCATGAAGCTGGTCAAGGCCAAAGGCATGCTGCTGAAGGTCAACAGCATCCTGCTGCCGGGCGTCAACGAGGCCGACATCGTGGAGGTGGCCCGGGAGGCCGGAGAGATTGGCGCGGACCTGTTCAACGTCCTGCCCTACTACCAAACCGCCGGCTGCGCCTTCTCCCACCTGCACGAACCCGACAAGGCCATGCTGGCCGGCATCCAGCAGGAGGCCGGGGCCTACCTGCCGCAAATGACGCATTGCGCCCGCTGCCGCGCCGACGCGGTGGGCCTTTTGGGCCGCGATCAGAGTAAGGAATTCCAAGCCAAGCTTGAGGAGTGTGCCAACATGTCCGTTCTGCCCCCCATCACCGAACCGATTCCCGCGGACCGCCCCTACGTTGCCGCCGCCAGCCGCGAAGGCATGCTGGTCAACCAGCATCTGGGAGAAGCCCTGGAGTTGTCCATCTACCGTTTCGACGGCAGCACAATCAAGCTGGTGGACCGCCGGCGAACTCCTGAGCCCGGAACCGGAAACCGCCGCTGGCTGCAACTCAGCCAACTCTTGCACGACTGCCGTGCGGTGGTCTCCAGCGGCCTCGGCGACACTCCCAAACGCATCCTGTCGGCCAGCGGCGTCAACATCGTCACCGCCGAAGGCCTGCTCGACGATGTCGTCACCCGGATATTCACTAACCAGCCCCTCAACCATCTCGTGCCACGCCATGCCGGCTGCAGCGGCTGCGGCGGGCCGGGAACCGGCTGCGGGGCGTGACAATGCTAATCGCGACCGATGCAGCGTAACCCTCGATCACGATTGCGATGACGAGCGCGATGACGACTTAACGAGAAGGATCAGAACCATGCCATACATCATCGACACAACCTTGCGCGACGGCGAACAGATGCCGGGAGTGGTTTTCAGTCGGCGGCAGAAGCTTGACATCGCCTGCCGTCTGGCCGAGCTGGGCGTCAGCGAGATCGAGGCGGGCATTCCCGTCATGGGCGACGAGGAGTGCCGCACCTTGCGCGAGCTGGCCGGGCTGAACCTGCCTTCCCGGCTGACGGCCTGGTGCCGGGCCGACTGGCGGGACCTGGAGGCGGCGGCCACCTGCGGCATCGAAGCCGTGCACATCAGCGTACCCACCTCGGAGTTGCACTTGAAAGCCATGGGGCAGCATTGGGGCCAGATGGAGAACCGCCTCCGGGTTCTGGTGCCGCGCGTGCAGGAGCATTTTGACTTCGTCAGCATCGGGGCCCAGGATGCTTCCCGAACCCCTCTGGAGACCCTGGAGCGCCTGGCCGAGCTGCTGTGCGAACTGGATGCGGACCGCCTGCGCCTGGCCGACACGGTCGGGGTCTGGACCCCCCTGGCCGTGGCCGGGGTCGTTCAGCTGCTGACCCAGAAATACCCCTCTCTGGAACTGGGGCTGCACGCCCACAACGACTTGGGCATGGCCACAGCCAACTCGGTTTCCGCTGTGGCGGCAGGGGCCGACACGGTGGACGTGACCGTCTGCGGCATCGGCGAGCGGGCTGGCAACGCCGCCCTGGAGCAGGTCGTGATGGGTCTGAAGGCCGGGCTGGGGCGGGAGTGCGAAGTCCGCACCGAAGGACTGGAAAGCCTGTGCGCCCAGGTAGCCTCCCTGGCGGGCCTGAGCTTGCCGGCCATTCAACCCATCATGGGGGCGAACGCCTTCCGGCACGAAAGCGGCATTCATGTCCGGGCCCTGCTGGCCGATCGCCGGACCTTCGAACCCTATCCCTCCAGCATGATCGGCCGACCCGAGCAAGCCCTGGATATCGCCATCGGCAAACACTCCGGAAGCGGCGCCATCCGGCAGGTCCTGAAGGAGGCTGGTGTCATCGTCAGCCAGAGCCAGGCTGCCGCGCTTCTGGATCTGGTCCGAGCCTGGGCGGAAAGCAAGCGCGGCGGCCTCAGCAGCCGCGATCTGGTCGATTTGTATGTCCATGGCAAGATTGCCTCGTAGTGAACCGCAACAAGGAGAACAGACAATGGAAAAACCCACCCATCACATCCTGGTCTGCTGCAGTTTCCGGGCCTCCGGAGACCCGCAGGGAATCTGTCACAAGAAAGGGGCCGGAGACTTCCTGGCCTACATCGAAAACGAGCTGATCGACCGCGACATGGACAATATCCAGGTCTCCAGCACGGGCTGCCTGAAGGTCTGCGACCGGGGGCCTGCCATGGTCATCTATCCCGAAAACATCTGGTATGGCGGGATCAACGGCGAGGACGACATCGATGCCATCCTCGATGCACTCGAAGAGGGGGAAGTGGCGGAGAACTACCTCATTACCTGAGCCGCTCCGACCATGATTCAAGGGATCGCCACCATGCCGACCGCCGCCACCTTTGTCACCATACGCCAAGCGGTCAAGAGCGACATCGACGCTCTTGTCCGCCTGTTGCAGCAGCTCTTCGAGATCGAGGCCGATTTCGAATTCTGCGAGCGCCGCCAGCGCCGTGGTTTGGAGATGTTGATCGACGGCCAGCTCTCGTGGGTCATCGTGGCCGAAGTCGCTGGCAAGGTCCGGGCGATGTGCTCCGTCCAGCTGCTGGTGTCCACAGCCGAAGGGGCCATGTCCGCCTTGGTGGAGGACATGATCGTGCACCGCTGCTGGCGGGGAATCGGCCTGGGCAAGCGCCTGCTGACCTCGGCCTGCGAATTGGCCGAGGAGCGCGGGGCCACCCGGGTGCAGTTGCTGGCCGACCAGGAGAACCTGCCCGCCTTGGGCTTCTATTCGCACATGAACTGGAACCGAACCCAGCTGATCGCCCTGCGCAAGATGCTGGGGTGAGGGCATGACCCCGGGCACCGGCCGGAAAGATTGTAGAACCACAATCGGAAAAGCCAACCATGACCGTTCAAAACGCCAAGATCTTCATCGCGCGGGTGCAGACCGACCGCGAGCTAGTCAAGCGGCTGAACAAGGCCGAGGATGATGCCGCCCGCCTGGCCGTTCTGGAGGCGGAGCAGCTGACCTTCACCTACGCGCAGTTCATGGAAGCCTACTCCAACCTGCTGGCCAACAGTCAGACCATTGAGCAGGCCGACGGCATCAAGAACATCCGCCTCTGGTGGCAGATGCTCCAGGCCATGGGCTGACCACTGCCCTACGCACCCGGCCGCCACCCGGTCAGGTCGGGACGCAAATGAAAGCAAGACCGGGGCCGGATGCCCTTCCGGCCCTGGAATTGCCTCCAGTACCCCCCCACCGCCAAATGCCGCCCCCCCTGGAATCATCTCCGCATTGACATCCCCCCACTTGCCCCTAGATTTCCTCCGTCTCAACAGGGCGGATTCATGCAAGAAGAACCATACGACTTTGACCGGCCCATCGACCGGCGCGGGACCTCCAGCCTGAAGTGGGAGCACTTCGGCTCGGACTCCGTGATTCCCATGTGGTTGGCGGACATGGACTTCGCCGCTCCCGCCGCCGTGGTGGACGCGTTGCGCCATCGGGTCGAACACGGAATTTTCGGCTACACGCTTCCACCCAAGAGCCTTGTCTCGGCCGTGATCGCCCACCTGCAGGCGCAGTATGGCTGGCGGATCGAACCCGAATGGCTGGTCTGGCTGCCGGGCGTGGTGCCGGGGCTCAATCTGGCCGTGCGGGTTCTGACCGACCCGGGCCAGGCCGTGCTGATGGCCACACCCACCTATCCCCCCATTCTGGAGGCGCCGGCACTGGCCGGCCGGAAACGAATCACCGTGCCCTTCCAAAAGCAGGGCAACCTCTGGAAACTGGCCTGTGCCGACCTGGCGACCGCCGCCACCCCCCAGACCGGGCTTTTCGTCTTCTGCAATCCCCACAACCCGGTCGGGCACGCCTTCTCCCGCCTCGAACTCGAGCGGATTGCCGAATTCTGCCTGAGCCGGAATCTGACGGTCTGCTCCGACGAAATCCACTGCGGACTGATCCTGGACGACGTGCCCCACATCCCCCTGGCCAGCCTGTCCCCGGAAATGGCCCGGAGGACCATCACCCTCATGTCCCCCAGCAAAACCTTCAACCTGGCCGGTCTGAACTGCGCCTATGCGGTCATTCCAGACCCCGCGCTGCGCAAACGCTTCCTGGCGGCCAAGGCCGGCCTGGTTCCCTGGCCCAATGCCCTGGGATACACGGCCTGCGAAGCGGCCTACACCGGCGGAAACTCCTGGCACCGACAATTGATCCACTACCTGCGCGGCAACCGGGATCTTGTCGAACGTTTCATGGTCGAGCATCTGCCCGGCCTTTCCACCACCCATGTCCAGGCCACCTACCTGGCCTGGATCGATGCCCGACACTCCGGCATCGCCTCCCCGGCAGCCTGCTTCGAAGCCGCCGGAGTCGGACTTTCGGACGGACGCCAGTTCGGGGCCGACGGCTTCGTGCGGCTGAATTTTGCCTGTCCCCGGTCCCGGTTGCGGGAGGTTCTGGAACGCATGAGGCAGGCCATGCGGGTCCGTGGCGAATTGACTTAAGGCCGATGGTTGTTTGTGCCTGCGGCGCAGCCGCTCTGGAGTGCGGCCCCCAGGGACCGCTTTGGTACGCCGAGGCCTGCCTCGGCTGGCGGGCCGGGCCCCGCCGTTGCAAAGCTCAAGCAGGCTTGAGCACTCCAAAGCGACCCAGTCGCGGGGAAGGGGATTTCCTAAATCAACGGCATTGAACATCGGTTTCCAAGATGGGTGCCGTCAGGATCATATGGTGTCATCAATGTAAAGGCACTGGAGCATCGGCTCGGCGATTTCCCATGTCTTGGCCCACTCAGACTTCGGCCCTTCGAACATCACGAGATACACCGTTCCGGTCTTGTTGTTGGCGATTAGAAGATTGTGGACTGTAAAAGCGCCTGCCTTGTCCTCCTTACTGTAGACAAAGCCCACGGACTTGAACGGGCCCATGTCTTTGTCCCATTCCTTCGTAAACGTTGCGGACTTTCTTGCAGATTCCCTGAACTGGCGGGCGAATGCATGGGGTGACAAAGACGTTCTTTTCGGAATGTCGGGGATGACGTTCACGGTCATGCCCGTCGTGAACTTTCCAGTCTCGCCAATCATTTCTTTTGTGATGAAGACCGCAAGCGTGTCCCCTTTCTTGCTCTTCTTCAGGTGCCAGCTATTTGGCTTCAAAAAATATCCCTTGATTTCCGGGCATGGAGCCCAGGTATATCCCTGTGGGGGCGCCATGGGTGGCTCATCTGCTCGGGACGAAACCATGCCGATAAGGGCCATCGCGATGCTGAGAATGGTCTTCTTCATTTCTTTTCCTAACCGCGCAGATCACCTGAGGGGCGAGAAGCCTCTCCCCCAAACCCGCGCATTGTTTCTCTTAATAAACCGCAGACTTGATGAGTTCCTTAAGAAGATCGCCAGAACGACAGAATCACTTGACGTGGCGCTCCAGAGCCTTCTTCGACGGCGGGGTGCACCGGTCACCTCTGCTTTGTTCTCCTCAAATCTTCAGTTTGAGGTATAGATGTAGAGTAGGTCAGTGTTATCGAGCGCTACAAAGAACTTGTGTACCCTGATTCTGTTGCCAAGAGCCGGTGAATGGCGGAACCGGACGTAACAACTTCGAGCCGTCCCGTTCTCCTTCAGGGGATCCATGGCCAATACTTCAACGTGATTCTGGCAGGGGGTGAATGGCTGCGTGCCGTAAGTGCCTCGTCCCAAGCGTCCCTCACAGGATTCGCAAAATAGTTGCCGGTTGCCAATTTTTCAACAGGAAAGCTCAAGCAGGCCGCTCTTCAGTGTGGCAAGCGCGGGGGGCATCCTTGCCCACTCCCCAATGCGGCCTATTGTATTGGCCTTCAGAATCGCCCCGATCCAGGAGCGCTGGCTGGCGAATTCGGTATACTTTTCCCCTGTCGAGGAGATCAAAATGGCTGAGTTTATCGCTTTTTTTGGCGGACATTCACTGGGATTTCTTGCCCTGCTGTTCGGCTTCGGGGCCGCCGTTGGCCTGCTGGGCGGTTTTTTCGGGGTGGGGGGCGGCTGGATCATCACCCCGACCCTGAACATCCTGGGCATGGACATGGGCACCGCCGTGGGCACAGGGTTCGGCTACATCATGGGCATGAGTCTGGTTTCGGCCTACAAGCACCGGCAGCGCGGCAACATCGATCTGATCCTGGGGCTGGTGATCGGCATTACCATGATCGTGGGCATCCAGTTCGGCAAGGCGGTCATCATGGTCCTGGAGAAGGGCGGCAATACAGGCCCGGTGGTGCGGATCCTGTACATCGTGCTGCTGTTCGGCCTGGGCAGTTTCATGCTAAAAGACGCCCTGAGCCAGCCCAGGGAGGCGTCCGGCCCGGGTGGGGGCCAGGCGAAGGGCCTGCAACGCATCCGCCTGCGCCCTCTGCTGACACTGCCCCGCAGCGGCATCGAGATCTCGCTCTGGCCGCTGGTGGCCATCGGCCTGACCGCCGGCTTTCTGTCCGGGATTCTGGGCGTGGGCGGCGGCTTTATGCTGATGCCCATCATGGTCTATCTGCTGGGGGTGCCGACCTTGGTGGCCGTGGGCACCAGCCTGATCTGCCTGGTGGTCGCCAGTCCGTTCGGAACACTGGCCTACGCCATGGCCGGGCGCATCGACTTTGCCGCCGTGGCGGTGATGGTGCTGGGGGCCTGCGTCGGCGCGCCCATTGGAGTCGGCGCCAGCCGCCATCTGCACGGCAGCAGGCTGCGGCTGCTCTACGCCGTCATGACGTTGCTTGGCGGGGCCTCGGTCGTGCTGCGCCAACTGGACCTGGCACTGGCCTCCCGCGCCGTGATTCTCGGAGCCGTAGGCGGCATGTGCGCCCTGATTATGGCCATGACGGTGATCGCCAAGAAAGAGGCGCAGGCCTGCGCTGACAACGCGGGGTTTTGAGTGGCCAGTCGTGCTTAGGCGGGGCGCAAGGCCTGCCGTATTGAGCCGCTGGGCCTTTACCGGGCCACAGTGATGCTGACGCCACCGTCTTCGGTGGGCTGAACCGCTTTGAGCAAGGCGAACAACGACTTGGCATCGTCGCTCTGGCAGCCTTGTTTGAAGCGTTTGACGGCCAGGTCCTTGAAGAAGCCGATGGCCGGCATGCGGCCGAACTTGGCCCCGGTGATTTTCAGGAAGTCGTCTTTCTCAAGGCAGACTTTAAGGGTGGTGAAGATGGGAATCTGAGCAAACAAGTCGGCCCGCAGGGTAATCGTCACGTCTTTTTCCGAAATGGTTCCGATGGTCAGGTGGCGCTCGGTGAAATGGCCGGTCTTTTTGCCTTTTTCCGGGTCAAAGCCATACATGGAGTTGGCCAGGTGATTGAGATCGCCGGTGCTGAAGGTGAAGCGCATGGCCCGGCTGGCGTTCAGGGCGGCTTTCAGCTTACGGTCGGCAAGTTCGGCCTTTTCGGTTTCGAGGGCGGCGGGTCTGGCCACGGTTCCGGAGGGGGGGATGGAGATCAGGACCACGAGCGCGATCAGGGCCAGAGTCAGGGCGCTGCTGACCCATTCCTTCAGGCGCTTGTTGAAACGCTTGAGGGAGGACACGCCCATCTTCTGAAAATCTGCCGGCTTCAGCTCGTTCAGATCCAGCTTGCCCCCGCATTCGCGGCAAAAAATGGCGCCGATAAAGTTTTCCGCGTTGCACTTGGGACATTTGATCATGGCTGCAAGCTCCTAATCCCGGGTTGGGAAAGATTGTGGATACGTGGATTCGCCCCAGGCGGGTCCAACGGTTTGTCAAAGCTGCCTAGTTTAGTTTTCCGGCGGCCATTTTACAATAGTCTGCCCGGCTTGATGGAAGGAAAGTGGGGGGTCAACCGTGGCCGCCTCAGCGGGGTTCCGGGTAGGAGACGATCCGGCCTTCGGCGCTGACAAAGCGGCGGTGGCCGTTCGGGTCCGTCCCGGCGGCGTAATCCGGAGTCAGGGGCACCTTGCCGCCCCCCTCGGGCAGGTCGATGGCAAACGTGGGCACCGCCAGGCCGCTGGTGGCGCCCCGCAGGCTGTCGAGGATCTCCAGGCCCGCGGCGATGCCGGTGCGGAAATGGCTGGCCCCGGCCACGGGATCGCCGTGAAAGAGATAGTAGGGTTTGACCCGCATCCTCAAGAGGCCCGTGTTGAGCCGCCGGATCACCTCGGCGTCGTCGTTTACCCCTTTCAGCAACACGGTCTGGTTGAGCACGGGCACGCCGGCTTTCAGCATGTGCAGGCAGGCTCCTGCGGCGGCCTCGGTCAGTTCGTGGGGGTGGTTGAAGTGGGTGGCCAGCCACACAGGCCCGTGCCGCCCGAGCGTGGCGCAGAATTCCGGAGTCAGGCGCTGGGGAAGCACCACGGGCAACCGCGAGCCGATCCGGACGATTTCGACGTGCCCGATTTGGAAGATCGCGGCCAGGAGTCCGTCCAGGAACTCCTCGTCAAGCAGCAGGGGATCGCCTCCGGACAGGATGATTTCCCGAATGCCCTTCTGCTCCGCCACGTAGTTCAGTGCCGTTTTCACCTGCTGCCGGCTTAGGGTGCGGCCCGTGTGGTCCCAAAGCCGCTTGCGCAGGCAGTGGCGGCAGCGCGTGGCGCAGGCGGAGGTGAGAATGAGCAAAGCCCGGTCTGCATAGCGGTGCACCAGGCCCGGAAGCGGGGAGTTGGCCTCCTCGCCGAGGGGGTCGGGCACGCCTGCGTCGTTGCCGAGCTCGTCGGCCGAGGGCAGGCACTGCCGCAGGATCGGATCCCTGGGGGTGGACGACTGGGCCAGGGACAGGTAGTAGGGGGTGGCCAGCATGGGAAAACGGCCCGCCGCCGCAGCCATGGCGGCCTTCTCTTTAGCCGTCAGGGTCAGCCACGGCAACAGCTGGTCCACCTCGGTCGCGGCGTTGGCCATCTGCCAGCGCCAATCGCGCCAATGTTCGGGTTCCGCCTGCTGATGGGAAGGGAATAAGCTCATTTCACCCCGGGTTTCGTGGATTTTGAATCGGAGCGTAATATAGTAAGGCTTTTGCTCAATTTTCCCGAACGCATCCGTAATTATTACTAACGACCCCTAAACAAGCAGAGGTGTGGTAGTGGATAGCACTGCACTCACAGTGGTTCGCAACGAAGTCGAACCCTGTCGGATCAAGCTGGACATCGAAGTCCCGGCCGCTCAAGTCAAGCCCGTTTTCGAAAAGGCTCTGAAAGAGTATCACAAGCACGTCCGGATTCCCGGTTTCCGCCCCGGCAAAGCTCCCCGGGGACTCCTGTTGAGCCGCTACGGCAAGGAGATTCGCGAGGAGGCTATCCGCCAGCTGGTGCGCACTTCCGTGGACCAGGCACTGGACCAGGAGAAGATCACTCCGGAAACCCAGCCGCGCATCCTGGACGATGACAAGCTCGCCCTCGATCCCGAGCAGAGTTTCATCTTCTCCATCAGCTTCGATACCGCTCCCGAATTCGAACTTCCCGAGTACAAAGGCCTCAAGGCCACTCGGGCCGAGGCCGCCGTGGACGAGGCCGCCGTCCAAGCCGTGATCGACCAATGGCTCGAACAGCGCGCCAGCTACGAGAAGGTCGACCGTCCCGCCGAGGCCGGCGACCTGCTGAAAGCGTCCTACAAGGGCCAGCTGCTTGACGCCGAGGGCGTGGAGCTGGCCGAGTCGGCCAAGTTTCTGATGGAGGCGGACAATACCTGGCTGTCCCTGCGCGAACCGGAAATTCTGCCTGGCTGCACCGAGCTGCTCGCCGGCGTCGAGGCTGGCACCGAGAAGACCATCACGGTGGAATTCCCCGAGACCTACTTCGACAAATCCCTGGCCGGCCAGAAGGCCGAGTACGTAGTGACCGTGGCCGAGGTTCACGCCGCCCAGACTCCGGAGTTGACCGACGAGATGGCCCAGTCCATGGGCATCGAGGACGCCGCCCAAATGCGGGAGAACGTGCGCCGCCACCTGGAATCCAACCACGAGGCCCAGCAGCAGGAAGCCGTGCGCCGCCAGGTGATGGACACCCTTATGGCCGGTCTGGAATTCCCCCTGCCGCCGAGCCTCTTGCAGCGGGAGACCTACGAGGCGCTGCGGCGGGCTCTGGAACAGCACAGCCGCTCCGGCAAGAGCCCGGACCAGCTTCAGAGCGCCCAGGGCGAGATGATGGACGAGGCCCGTCAAAACGCGGCCAGCCGCCTGCGGCAGAGCTTTGTCCTGCGGGCTATCGCCGAGAAGGAAAAGATCGAAGTCTCCGGGCAGGAGCTGGACCAGGCCATCGCCGAGCTGAGCCGGATCCACAAGATGAGCCCCAAGATCCTGGCCCGTCGCCTGTCCGACAATGGCCGCATTGCCGATCTGTATACCCAGTTGTGCGAGTCCAAAACCGTTGAACGCCTGATCGAGCTGGCCGAGATCCAGGACAGCAACGACAACTAGGAGTCCAGACCATGGAACGGGCCCAAATCTATGTGCCAATGGTGGTGGAGCCGACCGCCCACGGGGAGCGCGGCTACGACATCTACTCGCGCCTGCTCAAAGACCGCATCGTTCTGTTGGGAACGCCGATTGACGATCACGTGGCCAACCTGATTGTGGCCCAGCTGCTCTATCTGCAGTCGGAAGACCCCAAGAAGGATGTGGAGCTTTACGTGAACAGCCCCGGCGGGTCCGTGACCGCAGGGATGGCGATCTACGACACCATGCAGATGCTCAGCTGCGACGTGCGCACCTATTGCCTCGGGCAGGCCGCCAGCATGGGCGCCGTTCTGCTGGCCGCCGGCACCAAAGGCAAGCGCTTCGCCCTGCCCAACGCCCGGATCATGATCCATCAGCCGGCCGGAGGGGCCGAAGGCACCGCGGCGGACATCCACATTCAGGCGCAAGAGATCCTGCGCATGCGCCAGGCCCTGAACGGCATCCTGGCACACCATACCGGGCAGTCGCTCGAAAAGGTGGCCCAGGATTCCGACCGCGACTATTTCATGTCTGCCCAGGAGGCCAAGAACTACGGCCTGGTCGACGAAATCATGCTGTCCAAGGCCAACTAGACCATCCCGGTTCCGGACACTCGCCGGAACCGAACCACTCGGAGATCTGCATTATGACGGCTAAACGCCGGCAGGACAATGTCTTTTGCTCATTCTGCGGCCGTTCGCGCGAAGAGGTCCCCCAGATGATTTCCAGCCCCACTGGGGTGATGATCTGCCTGGACTGCGTCGAGGCCTGCTCCCGCATGATTCACGGCGAGGGGCATGCCCCCGAGCCTGAGCAGGAAGCCTCCCAGCCCACCATGGCCATTCCCGCTCTGAAGGTTCCCAAGCCGGCGGACATCAAGGCCAATTTGGACCAGTACGTGGTGGGGCAAGAACACGTGAAGCGCGTCTTTTCCGTGGCGGTTCACAATCACTACAAGCGTCTGCAGTACGCCCGCGAGAACCCCGCCCACGTCAGCGGCGTGGAGATCGAAAAGAGCAACGTGCTGCTGATCGGCCCGACCGGCTCCGGCAAGACTCTGCTGGCCCGCACCCTGGCCAGGCAGCTGGATGTGCCCTTCGCCATTGCCGACGCCACCACCCTGACCGAGGCCGGCTATGTGGGCGAAGACGTCGAAAACATCATCCTGCGCCTCGTGCAGGCGGCGGACTACGACATCGAGCGCGCCCAGATCGGCATCATCTATGTGGACGAAATCGACAAGATCAGCCGCCGGACTGAGAACGTCTCGATCACCCGCGACGTCTCCGGCGAGGGCGTCCAGCAGGCTCTGCTGAAGATTCTGGAGGGGACCACCGCCAACGTGCCCCCCAAAGGAGGCCGCAAACACCCACACCAGGAATACCTGCGGGTGGACACCAGCAACATCCTCTTCATCTGCGCGGGCGCCTTCGTGGGCCTGGACAAGATGGTGCACCGCCGGATCGGCAAGCGCGTGCTCGGCTTTGCCGGTGCCGCAGGGGAAACCAGCAATCCGGTATTGAGCGCCAACGATCCGGCCATCCTCAAACATGTCGAACCCGAAGACCTGATCTCCTACGGCCTGATCCCCGAGTTCATCGGACGTCTGCCGGTGTTTTCGACCCTGCAGGCGCTTACCGAGGACGATCTGGTCGAGATTCTGACCAATACCCGCAACGCCCTGACCAAGCAGTATCAGGAACTCTTCGCCATGGAGGGCGTCGAGCTGCGCTTTACCGACGAGGCGCTCCGGGCCCTGGCCCGCCGGGCCATCAAAAAAGGCACCGGCGCACGCGGCCTGCGGGCCATCCTGGAAACCCTGATGGTCGACATCATGTTCGAAGTCCCCTCACGGGAGGACATCGAAGCCTGCACCATCGACGAGGACGTGGTGGAGGGTAGAGGCGTCCCCCGCATGACCCTGCGGAAGATCAAGAAAAGCGCCTGAGCGGGCTCATGCCGATGGGCTCTTTCAGGCGACATGCTCCAGTTTGGCCCAGACGCGGGATAGAGCGTCCCGGGCCTGGCGGGCGTCTTGGTCGCTGATGGGGTCCAGACTGAAGCGCAAGCGGGCGTAGTGGCGGAAGATCAAGTCCACGGCCCTGGCGAACTCCAGATCCTCCGTCGCCAGGAACTTGGCATACTCGTCCAGCTCGATGTTTCGTCTGTCCGGATAGTGCGCCAGGTGCAGCAGATCGTTGGTCAGCATGTAGACCTGGCGGATGGTGTCGTGGGGCAGTTGCAGGGTTTGCTGCTGCAATACCTGGTACCGGCCCCGGCAATTCCGGCGCTTTCGCCAGTGCTGCAGACGGACGTACAGGGTTGGCTGGTAGCGAAGCCCGGCCAGCCCGGCCAGGCAGACGGCCAGCGAGATCAGCCAGTGGGGCAGGCTGATGGTCTGTAGAGCCTCCTCCAGCCGAGCATAGACATCGTGGAAACGGCCCCGGATCCCCTGCCAGGAAGAGGCCAGCATAGCCTTGATGGCTGTCCACAGATCGTGGAACTGTTCTTTGATGGCCGTGGTCGCGTGACGCGCGGCGGTGCGCAGCTTGCTTTCCCGGATTTGTCCCTTGAACGGCTTGGACGGCGGTTTGCTCAAGTCGCCCTCCTCGATGCTGCTGGCCGCCTTTGGCGGAGCCATGGAAAGCTCGGGGGGCCGGGAGTCCCATTTGTCCCCGAAAGGATCCATCAGCTTGCGCAGAAAACGCTGGAGGGGATTGGGATCGAAAACCGCTGGCGCCACCCCGTCGAAGGTCAGCCATCCATAGGGTGGAACCCGGATCTGGGTCCAGGCATGGGCGTGATACTGATGGACCTCGAAGTGCTGGGTCAGGGCATTGTAGTTTCCGGGGGAGTAGCCGGTGGCCACCCGGGCGTCCAAGCCGTTGAGCCAGGCCAGCACGGTCAGGGCTTGGGCGAAATGCACGCAGTAGCCGACTTTGGTTTCGAAGAGGAAGAAGTCGACGGCCTCTCGGTTGTGTGGAATCGGCGGAGGGGTCAGGCTGTAGGTGTAGTTATCCCGCAGGTGGGCGCGCAGGGCCATGGCTTTTTCAAGCGGAGTGTCGCAGGAGGCCGTGATGGTTCTGGCCAGGTGCCTGAGGCGGTTGGAAATGGGCACGTTCGAGTATCGTTCGGGTCCCACTGGTGGCATGGCCATGTCCTCTTGGACGGAATCCTGTGGCGGGGTGACGACGTAGGAGGTGGCCTCGTAGTGCCATGGCAGGGGAGGCAGCTTGCCCACCAGGCTAGTCATGCCGTTGGTGTGGCGGAAGCGGCTGCGGTCCCAATAGGTGGTGGATCCCACCTGATTGTGCCCTGATCGTATCGGGGCCCAGCGAAACCACAGGGGATCATAGGCCGCCGCCACCACTGACCCGACGTTTTGCTTGACGAAAAACTGCTGGGTAATCATCCGGCGGTTTTTCCCCTGCAGTTTCTTGCTGGGACTCGAGGTGGCATTCAGCTGGGTCGAGGCCGTCCACTTGTCCCCGTCGTATTGGTCGTAAAGGCGGGCCAACCAGTAAAGCTTGGCGGGGGAGCGCACTTGAAAGAGCAGCTCCTTGCTCATACCCGCTCCGCCACCGTTAAAACGGGAGTCCAGATTCTTGGCCTTGGGTCCTTTGACCACGGTGCGGGCGCTCTGGGAGAGCACTTTGACCTGCCGGGTTCCATCCTTGATCTCCCGGCCGTTCTCGGCCGGCTCCCCGGGCGGGGAGCGCAGCCATTTCCACCAGGCCGGGGGGAAGTCCCGGTTCTGATCCTCGGCGAACGACACCGGAAACCAGCCGCTGACTCTTCCCCCGGGGGCGGGGATGGTGCGGGCCAGCACCAGCCAGATCGCCAGGAAAACGAGAAAGTGCCCCAGTCTGCAGAACAGGGTCGGCCCGTGGAAGGGTTCGGCCGCCGGCAGGGGATGCCCGGCCAACCAGGCGGTGCGGGTTTGGTACAGCAGCAGCGCCCCAAGACCAGCGAAGGGCACGACGGCGGTCATATAGATCTGGCGATAGGGAGTCATGCCGCCGTAGCCAACCAGCACCAGGGAGACGATGGCCAGATGGGCGTAGCGCCGGTCCGCCCGCAGAGCCAGGGTTAGTCCTAGGATGGTGGCGCTTTCCATGATGACCAAGTCGAGGGCGACATTCCGGAAGCGCAACCAGGCCCAGCCGACGGCAAAAAGCACTAGAATGGCCTGCATGGCGGCGACCCCGCTGCGTGTCATCCAGCCAGCTTTAAGGCGCCCACAGAGCCCGGCGGGGAGCAAGCCGGCCAGAACCAGAAGCACGATTTGGGGGTGTCCGTACTGCCAGAGGCCGGCGAAAATGGCGCTGACGAAGAGCAGCAGGTAGATGATTTGGAGCTGCAACGGAATCAACGGTAGAGGATAGCCGGTCCGGAGATGAAATTTATGGGCCATGGGTCAGGACCCCCGCAAATGATATGCCCGGGTAGACCGGAATGGCGCCATGTTGCATGATGGCATGTCGGCCGGGTTCGGCCGGCGCGACGTTCGGAGGGGCATGGTGCTTGTGGAAATGTCCGGGAGCAGCGGAGAACCAGCGGGTGGACAGGCCGCGCAGCCTCAGCACCTCCAGGGCCTTGGCCACGGGCTCGGTTTCGCCCAGGCTGAAGCAGAAGACCACGGTTTCCTGGGAGAGCATTTCACCCAGTCGGTAGAGGGTGTCGGTCAGGGTGACCCCGCCCGGCTTGAGCATGGCCAAATGCCAGAGAACCCGTTGCTCGACTTCGGCCGCCGGGGCCGGCGGCACCACCACCAGCTTGTCCCCACCCAGACCCAGGGCCAGCTGGCAGTAGAGGCCGGCCACGTGCACGCAGACACTGGCCGCCGCGTGCACCTGATACTCCAAATTCGACCAGTGTTCCGGACCGCTGATTCCAGCACTCTGCGCATCCACGACCACGGCCACCGAGCGTATCGCGTTGCGCTCGAACTCCCGAACCATCAGATGCCCGAACCGTGCGCTGCTGCGCCAGTGGATGCGCCGCATGCCGTCGCCGGGGCTGTATTCCCGGATCGAATAGATGTCCTGACTGCCGCCGGAAATGCCCAGGGGCGTACCGGTGGCGCCGTGCACCAGGTGGCGCGGCAGCAGTTGCAGATCGGGCAGAGGCTCGGTTCCAGGCACAATCAGGGTCTGGGCCGGCAGGCTGAAGCGGCGCTCGCGCAGGAACAGGCCGCCGGGGTCGCCGCTGCGCAGGCTGATGTGGTTGAGCTTGTGCTTGCCGCGCCGCGCCGCCAGGATGTTCCGCTCCACCAGGCGGGTCTCCCGACCCTTCAATCCGTATACGGGGGTGACGATCCATGGCTCCGCGCCAAAGTTGCAGGCTTCGACCACCAGCAGCGACTGGCGCGGATAGGCGGTCAGATTGGACAGGACCAGGGGCATGCTGATGGCCCGGCCCGTCACCCCGTCGCCAATCGGGGCCCGTTCCAGGCTGATCCGCCGCAGGCTAAACAGGGCGGCCAGTAGGCTGGCCAGACAGAGAGAAAAACAGGCGCAGGCGAAGAGGAAGGGCAGCAGCTTGTTGTTGGTAATGGCCATCAGCAGCCAAAGGAAGGATCCGGTCATCAGGATCCAGCCCCGCGCAGTTGGCCAGAGGGATTGCATGCCCTAACTCTCCCAGTGCTCCAGGGGGTGCTTGTCCAGGATGGATTCGACCACGTTGTCGGCAGTTTCCCATTCGGCCTGGGCCTGGAGTTTGAGCATCAGGCGGTGGCTGAGGGTGCAGGCGGCCATGTCCCGCACGTCCCGGGGCAGGACATGGTCCCGCCCCTGGCAGGCCGCCAGGCTCTGGCTGACCCGCATGAGCGCCAGCGAGGCCCGGGGGCTGCAGCCAAAGCAGAAGGCCGGATGCGAGCGCGTGGCGTTGATCAGGGTGACGATGTAGTCGAGCACGGGTTCGGAGACGTGCACGGTCCGCACCAGCGCCTGGCAGCGCATGATATCGGCCATGTGGATCACGGCCCCGATATCCTCCAGGGGCTGGGCCGCGACCCGGCTGGAGAGGATTTGGCGCTCGATGTCCTGGCTGGGATAGCCCATGCTCAGGCGCATGAGAAAGCGGTCCAGCTGGGCCTCGGGAAGGGGATAGGTGCCGTGGAAATCTTCGGGATTCTGAGTGGCGATCACGAAAAAAGGCTTCTGCAGGACGTGCTTCCTGCCGTCCACGGTCACGGCGGCCTCGGACATGCACTCCAGCAGGCTGGACTGAGTGCGGGGGGTGCCCCGGTTGATTTCATCGGCCAGGACCACGTTGGCGAAAACCGGGCCGGGCATGAAGCTGAATTGCCGAGTGGACTCGTCGAAGATGTTGACCCCGGTAATGTCGGTGGGCAGCATGTCGGGGGTGAACTGGATGCGTTTGAATTCGGAACGGATGGACTTGGCCAGGGAGTGGGCCAGCATGGTCTTGCCGACCCCGGGCACGTCCTCGAGCAGCACGTGGCCGTCGCTGAGAATGGCCACGATCACCTTGCGGATCACATCGTCTTTGCCGCGAATCACCCAGGATATGTTCTTTTGCAGTTTGGCGACGACGTCCTGGAGCCTGTTCAGGTCGAATTCACCGGCGGCCGGGCTGTTGGCCGCGTCCTGGTTTTCGTAGTCGTACTGCACGTAGATCAGGACGATCTCCCCCAGCTGGACCACGTCGCCGTGCTTGAGGGCGGCCTTGCCTTGGATGGGCTTGCCGTTCAGAAAGGTGCCGTTGTGGCTGTCCAGATCCTGGAGACTGGCCCGGCCGGCTTCAACATCGATACGGGCGTGATGGCGGGAAATGCCTTCGCTTTTCAGCACCAGGGTGTTGTCGGAACCGCGGCCGATGGTGGCGGGCCCCTCCTCCAGTGTGAAATCCTTGCTGTCGCCGTATCCCTGTTGAACGGTCAGTTTAGGCATCCGGGGCGTTCTCCTGTTTGGTACGGGGTCGCAGCTGCGGGAAGAGAATCACGTCGCGAATGGAGTGCTGGCCGAGCAGGAGCATGACCAGTCGGTCGATGCCGATGCCCATGCCGCCGGCCGGCGGCATGCCGTGCTCCATGGCCAGCAGGAAATCGTCGTCGATGCGGCCGTTCTCCTGAGCGGCGCGGTCCTCGGCGGTGGCGGCCTGCGTCTGGAAGCGGTTGAGCTGTTCGACCGGGTCGTTGAGCTCGGAATATCCCGGGGCGATCTCCTGGCCGTTGATCTCCAGTTCGAAGACGTCGACCACGCTGGGATCGTCCTGGCAGCGCTTGGCCAGGGGCACCAGCGGAGCGGGCAGCCGGGTCACGAAGGTCGGCTGGATCAGGGTGGATTCGATCAGCTTCTCGTAGATTTCATGGGTCACCTCGATGGCCTCCATCTCGGCGGGGACGGTCAGCCCCAGTTCCCGGGCCTTGGCCTGCTGGTCGGCCAGCGGCAGCTCGTACCAATCCTGGCCCATGCGTTCCCGGACCAGTTCGGCGTAGGTCACCCTCCGCCAGGGGCGGGCCAGGCTGATGGTCTGCCCCTCCGCGTTCTGGATCTGCAGGGTTCCCAGCACCTGCTCGGCCACCGTGGTCACCAGGTTCTCCACCAGGTCCATCATGGTCTCGCAGTTGCCATAGGCCTGGTAGATCTCGATCATGGTGAATTCCGGATTGTGCCGACGGGAAAGCCCCTCGTTGCGGAAATTGCGGTTGATTTCGTAGACTTTCTCGAAGCCTCCCACCAGCAGACGCTTCAGGTAAAGCTCGGGGGCGATGCGCATGAACATGGGGCAGTCCAAGGCCGTGTAGAAGGTTTCGAAGGGGCGGGCGGCGGCCCCGCCGGGGATCGGCTGCAGCATGGGGGTTTCGACCTCCATGAAGCCGATCCCGTCCAGGAACTGGCGGATGCCGCGCACGATGGCGGTGCGCTTCTTGAACACGTCGCGGACGGCGTCGTTGGAGATCAGGTCCAGGTAACGCTGGCGGTAGCGCTGCTGCACATCGGTCAAACCATGCCACTTTTCCGGCAGGGGGCGCAGACTCTTGGAAAGGATCTTGAACTCCTCGACCCGGACGGTCACTTCGTCGGTACGGGTGCGAAAGAGTTCGCCGCTGACCGTGGCGAAATCGCCGATGTCCATGAGCTTGAAGAGCTGGAACAGCTCCTCGCCGATCACATCCTTCTGGCAGTAGACCTGCATGCGCCCCTGCTCGTCTTTGACGTCCGCGAAGCAGGCCTTGCCCATGTTGCGCTTGGCGGTGAAGCGCCCGGCCAGGGTCACGCGAATGCCCTCGGCCTGGCCGCCGGCTTCGAAGCGCTCGCGTGCGGCAGTGGTGGAGGTGATGTTGTCGACCCGGTCGCCGTAGGGATCCATTCCGGCTTGCCGAAAGCGCTCCAGCTTTTCCAGACGCTGCTGGCGAATCTCATCCACGGGAATGCTGGGGGCGGCCGCTTCGGTCGGAACAGTGCTCATGAAAATCTCTCCGGAAGCGCCCTTCGACGTCTTGGAAGGGCGGTGGGGTTGCTTTTTGTGACAAGAGTATGCAAAGCCCGCAGGCAAGCGGTAAGTTACACCCTTCCGTATGCTTCCGCTACCGGGTCCCCTTCGTCGTTGAACGTGGTAGGTAGGAGGTGTGACAGTCGCAGGTCGAAGGGCGGACATGAGGCACGAGTTGAACAGAAGATCCACAACCGCAATTATTGCATTGGTCGCGGTCGTGCTGTTGATCGCGGGCAGCGGCTGCCGAACCGCCGCCCGGTTGGAACGCCTGGAGCAGGGCGTGCAGCGGTATCTGGAGCGCGCCTACGCGACCGGCTTCGACGGCCGCGCGGCCGAACCGCTGTCGTTGGAGCGCTACCACGAGCCGACTCCTGAACAGTACCCCGAGCAGCTCAACGTGGATCTCAAGCAGTCCCTGGCCCTGGCCGCCCGCCACAATCGGGACTATCAGGCCTCCAAGGAAACCCTCTATCTAAGCGCCCTGAGCCTTTGGACCGAGGCCCACAACTTCGAATGGAACCCTGCCGCCTCCCTGGGTGCCCTCTGGTCCAGCGATCGCCAGGCCGGCACCCGCGACGCCGACGGCGACGCCGACTTCGGTCTCAGCCGGCGCTTCGCCGGGGGCGCCCGCTTCAGCCTCTCTCTGGCTCTGGCCGCCCTGCGCTCCCTGGCCGGAGACGGCGACAACAGCCTCTCGTCGGCCTTGGGCATGACCCTGACCCAGCCTCTGATGGCCGGCCGCGGCCGGCTCGTGGCCCGCGAATCCCTCACCCAGGCCGAACGCAACCTGCTGTACGCCTGGCGCACCTATAGCCGCAGCCGCAAATCGCTCCTGCTCAACGTGGCCACCGACTACTACCAGGCGCTTAGCGCCTACGATTCTCTGGAGGTCGCCCGCCGCAACGCGGACAACTTGCGCGCCGCCCGGGAGCGCTCCGAGGATCTGGCCTTGGCCGGCCGCCTGCCCTCGGTCCAGCTCGACCAGGCCCGTCAGGACGAACTCCGCGCCCAGGCCACGCTTGTCTCCGCCCAGCAGCGCCTGGACTCCCAGCTGGACAGCCTGAAAACCAGCCTGGGGCTTCCCCTGCAAGTGCGTCTGGAGGCCGACCGGCGGGACTTTGAGCGCCTGGCCGCCGCCGGCCTGCCCGCTCCGCCCCTCAGCTTCGAACAGGCGCTCCAGGGCGCCCTGCAAACCCGTTTGGACTTCGCCACCGACCGGGATCGCCTGGCCGATGCCGACCGTGCGGTGCGCATCGCCGCCGACGATTTGCGGGCCACTCTCGATCTGAAAATCGCGGCCAACGCCTCCAGTCCGGGCGGCCCCCAGCTGCAGCTGTTCCGGGTGGGGGACGGGTTCTACACCGCCTCCCTCGCCGCCGACCTGCCCCTGGACAAGACCTTCGAGCTGGCCGCCTTCCGCCGCGCCGAAATCGCCCGCGCCCGCCAAGCCCGCCAAGTCGCCGCCAGCCGCGATGCCATCACCGCGCGTCTGCGGGCGGACTGGCGCGACCTGAACAGCGGCGCGGAAAACTACCGCATCCAGAAACTCAGTGTGGAGCTGGCCAGGCGCCGGATCGAAAGCAGCGAAATTCTTCTGGAGGCCGGCCGGGTGAACATGCGCGACTTGCTGGAGGCGCGGGACTCCCTGATCAATGCGGAAAACTCCCTGACCCAGGCCTTGGTCAACCACCGCCTGACCTGGCTGCGGCTACTTTTCGATATGGAAGCCCTTCCGGTGGAGCCGGACAGCCTCTGGTCCCCCGCCCTGGAACTCGCGGAGGCCGGAATCTGAAAATGAGGCAGCGGGGCCGGGGCAGCTTGGCCAACGCGTCCCAAGTGTCCACGGCCTCCAGCGGTTCGGGACCGTTTCGGTAGCCGGTTCCCGCCGGGAGGCGGTTCGAGACCGGGGTGTATTTCGAGGGCCAGTCCGACATTGTTATTCAGTCGGCCAAGGCTATTGTTGGCCATTTCGAATCTTTCATTCCCCTGGAATCGACAGGAGTGGGCCCATGGCGTTGATTCAATGTGATTTTTCCTCCGAAGTTTTGGGCATGGCCATGTCCATGAACGTGATTCTGCCCCAGAACACCACGCGGCAGATTGGCATGGAGGGGCGGGCGGGCGAAGGCAAATTCCCCACGCTGTATCTGCTGCATGGGTGTTCGGACGACCACACCATCTGGCTGCGGCGCACCTCCATCGAGCGCTACGTAGCGCCGCTGGGCTTGGCGGTGGTCATGCCCAACGCCCACCGCAGCTACTACACCAATATGAAAGAGGGCTTCGACTACTGGGACTACATCAGCCAAGAGATTCCGCGCCTGGCCCGCCGCTTCTTCCCGCTGTCGGAGAAGCGGGAGGAGAACTTCGTGGCCGGCCTTTCCATGGGCGGGTACGGCGCCTTCAAGATGGCTCTCAAGTGTCCTGAAACCTTCTGCGCGGCGGCCAGTCTGTCCGGGGCTTTGGAGATGGATTGGATGACCCAGTCGCGCCCGGACGAAGCCCGCCGCATTTTCGGGGATCTCAAACAGCTGCAGGACAGCGAGCACGACGCCGTGCGAATGCTGGAGGACCTCGTCGCCTCCGGCAGGCCCGTCCCCAAACTCTTTCAAGCCTGCGGCACCGAGGACTTTCTCTATCAGGCCAACAGGCGGTTCAAAGCCGCGGTCGAACCCAAGGGGTTGGACTACACCTACCTGGAAAAACCGGGCACTCATTGCTGGGAGTTTTGGGACGACACCATCCAGGACGTTCTGAAATGGTTGCCACTTTAACAATCATGAACCGCCAACTTGACGACCACTGAAAACCAATGCCAACCCATCCAAGCTCAATCTCCCGCCTCCTGACCTCATGTCTCGCCCTGGCCGCGCCCATCCTGCTGTCCGGCTGCGGAGGCGACCGCCAGGACAGCCAGCCGCAGACGTTCCAGGTCCGCCGCGGAGACATGAACATAACGATTACCGAGACCGGCAGCCTGGAGGCCGCCGAGTCGGCCGAGATCAGCAGCAAGGTCTCCCGCTCGGTCAGAATCGTGGAGATGATCGAGGAGGGAACCCGCCTGACCGAGGCGGACGTGGCCCAGGGGCGGATCCTGGTCAAGTTGGATGCCACCGAACTGGAGGAGCAGCTCCAGAGCCGGTTGAGTTCCCTGGACAGCGCCGTGGCCAGCCTGACCGAGGCCCAGGAGGCGCTGGCCATCCAGAAGAGCCAGAACGAGAGCAACATCCGTTCGGCCGAACTCAACGTCACCTTCGCGGTCAACCGCCTCAACAAGCTCATCGGCGAGAAACTGGCGCAGCGCTACGCGGATGGCAAGCCGGAGGTGATCACTGCCCTGCTGGAGGATGCCGAACTGGGCGGCGAGACCCTGCAGAAACTGCGCAAGCTGCACAGTGATATCGAACTGGAGCGGGAGGAGCTGTCCCGGGCCCAGACCAAGCTGAAGTGGACCGCGCGCCTGCACGAGCGCGGCTTCGTCACCGCCGAAGAGAAGGAGGCCGATGCCCTGGCGCTGCGCCGCCGCGAGCTGAGCCTGCGCAATGCGGAGGACACGCTGGACCTCTATCGTCGCTATGAGTTTCTGGAAAGCTTCGAGAAAGCCTGGTCGGAAGTCTTCGAGGCCCGCGAGACGCTGGAGCGGGAGCAGGCCATGGCCCGCTCCCGGGTCGCCCAGGCGGATGCCCGTTACAAATCCAAGGTGGCCGCCCACCAGCGGGAGACCGAGAATGTCAACAACACCCAGCGGGATATCGAGTCCTGCACCATCCGGGCCACCAAGCCCGGCCTGGTTGTCTACAAGGTTCAGGGCCGCTGGCAAAATCAGGGCCCCCTCAGCGAGGGCTCGGAAATCCGCCCCAAGCAGACCATCCTGGAAATCCCCGATATCGCCAACATGGTTTTGAAGGTCGATATCCACGAGGCCCTGATCGACCTGGTCAGCCCCGGTCTTACGGCCGCCATCAAGATCGACGCCTTCGCCGACCAGGTTTTCGAGGGCCGGGTCGTCGCCAAGGCCATTCTGCCCAGCTCCCAGAACCGCTGGCTGAACCCCGACCTCAAGGTCTACACGACCACGGTGGCCATCAACGCCAACGCCATGGGCCTGCGCCCCGGCATGACCGGCACCGTGGAGATACTCGTCGAGAAACTCAAGGACGTGCTCCACGTGCCCATCCAGGCCGTCCAGACCGACCGCGACGGCCGGCGCTACTGCTACCGCCAGGACGGCAGCAAGGCCGAGGTGGCCATCGGCAAGCGCAACCAAATCTTCGTCCAGATCACCGAGGGCCTGGCGGAGGGGGACATGGTGCTGATGACCCCGCCCAAGGTCCAGTAGCAGGCCATGGGGAGCTGGAGGCCCGATTCGGTTTGGCCCGGCTGTTAGCCATGTTAAATTAGGGGCAATTTCGAACCCATAGAGACCCGGCCCCTCCGCCGCTAGGCTGACGGGCCCTGGAAAGGACTGGCTATGTCGCAGGAAATCGTCGACAAGATCAACAAGCTCAAAGCCGAGCGCAACGCGGTGATTCTGGTGCACAACTACCAGCGTCCGGAGGTGCAGGATATCGGCGACTACGTGGGCGACAGCCTCGGGCTCAGCCGCCAGGCCGCCGCGACGGATGCGGACGTGATCGTCTTCTGCGGGGTGCACTTCATGGCCGAGACCGCCGCCTCGCTCTGTCCCGGCAAAACCGTTCTGATCCCCGACGAGCACGCCGGCTGCCCCATGGCCAACATGGTCACCCCCCGCGAACTGCAGGCCTTCAAGGATCAGTATCCCGGGGCGATCGTGGTGACCTATGTGAACTCCACGGCCGCCACCAAGGCCCTTAGCGACATCTGCGTGACCTCGGCCAACGCGGTCGAAGTGGTGGGGAAGATCCCCGCCGACCAGACCGTTCTGTTCGTGCCCGACCGCAATCTGGGCTCCTACGTGGCCAGCCAGCTCAAGCGCGACAACATCGTGCTCTGGCAGGGATACTGCCCGACCCACGAGCGCATCATGCCCGAGCACATCGTTGCCGCCCGCCTGGCCCATCCCGGCGCCCCGGTCGTGATCCACCCCGAATGCCGCCCCGACGTGGTGGCCATGGCCGACCACGTCGGCAGCACCACCGGAATCCTCAATTTCTGCCGCGACAGCTCCGCCAGGGAGTTCATCATCGCCACCGAGAGCGGCATGCTCTACCGTCTGGAGAAGGAGAACCCAGGCAAGGCCTTCCACCCCGCCTCCCCCATCCTGGACTGTCCCAATATGAAGCTGGCCACCCTGGAGAAGGTCCTGTGGTGCCTGGAGGACATGGCCCCGGTCGTAACCGTGCCCGAGGAGATCGCCGAAAAAGCGCGCCGGCCCATCGACCGCATGCTGGAGATGACGGAGAACTGAAGCTCGTCAGTGATCCATGGTCCGTTGTCAGTGGTCCGCGGGGGTGCCAGTCCGGGAAAGCAATGATTGTATTGTTGATTTCCCTGTGACTCTGCTGATTTGGAGTTGTGCTTCCCCTAAATCACCATAATTGATTTAAGGTGGGAGGCGCTGTCCCAGCGGCGATCATTGAGAGTGATCCTTAACTTTTGAAGTTTGACGTTAAGCGTTTTTCTATTGAAGTTTGTTTTAAATAACATGCCCTCTGATACACCCATTTACTTGGACCACGCCGCCACCACTCCGGTCGCCCCCGAAGTGTTCGAGGCCATGCGACCCTTCTTCTGCGAGTGCTACGCCAACCCCGCCACCCTCTACCACAGCGGCCGCCGCGCCGGCGACGCGGTCGAGGCCGCGCGCCGGCAATTGGCGGCCCTGATCGGCGCGGGTCCCGGTCAGATCCTGTTCACCTCCGGCGGCACTGAAAGCGACAACTGGGCTCTCAAAGCCGTCCTGTGCCGCGGTCCCAAGAAGCATCTGATCACCTGCGCGATCGAGCACCAGGCCGTTTTGGCCGTCGGCCGCTTTCTGGCCGAACAGGCCGGCGGCGATCTCACGGTGCTGCCCGTGGACGGCCACGGCCTGGTCGACCCCGACGAGCTTCGCCGGGCCATCCGCCCGGACACCGCCCTGGTCAGCATCATGCACGCCAACAACGAGGTCGGCACCCTCGAGCCCGTTGCCGAGCTGGCCGCCATCGCCCGGGAGCGGGGCGTGCTCTTCCACACCGACGCGGTCCAGACCGTCGGCAAGATCCCGATTGATGTCCGGCAGCTGGGAATCGATCTGCTGAGCGTGTCCGCCCACAAGCTCAATGGCCCCAAGGGGGTCGGGGCGCTGTATGTGCGGCAGGGGGTGCGGCTGGGGGCATGGCAGCACGGCGGCCGCCAGGAGAGTCAACTGCGCGCCGGCACGGTCAACGTGCCCGGGGCAGTGGGCCTGGGGGCGGCCGCGGAACTGGCCGGCCGCAATCTGGAGGCCAATGGCCGGCGTGAGTGGGCTTTGGTCGAGAAACTATGGGGCGGAATCAGTGGCCGGATTGCCCATGTGCGCCGCCACGGCCATCCCGCCAAACGCATTCCCGGCATTCTCAACGTCAGTTTCGACGGGACCGAGGGCGAAGCCGTGCTGCTGCAGCTGGACAACCTGGGCATCGAGGCCGCCGCCGGCTCGGCCTGCGCCTCCGGAAGCGGGGACATCTCCCACGTGCTCAAGGCCATGGGGCTGTCCCCCAATAGCGCCCGCGCCGCCATCCGCTTCAGCGTCGGCCGCACGACCACCGGTGATCAGATCGACCGGGTCCTGTCGGCGCTGCCCTCCATCATCGGGCGCTTGCGCGACCTGAACCCGCTCTGGAAAACCCCCGAGTGAGTCGGTCTAGCTTCAGGCAGGCACTATACTATTGGCCGGCGCCAGAGAACCCGAATCAGACATGGAAGCCAAGGTTGGAACCGTTAAGCATTTAACCACAATCGAGCCACCTTGCCCCGCCCGTTCGGAAATTTTGCCCGACTGGGCCGTTCGGCTACTGGGCTGGTTCGGCCATCACCAGCGGGTTCTGCCGTGGAGGTCGGACCCGTCCCCCTATCGCGTCTGGATCAGCGAGATCATGCTTCAGCAGACCCAGGTCGCCACCGTCACCCCCTACTTCCAACGCTTCGTCGCCCGGTTTCCGACTCTGCGGGATCTGGCCGCCGCCGACTTGCAGGACGTCCTCAAGCTCTGGGAGGGGCTGGGGTACTACAGCAGGGCCCGAAACCTCCATAAAGCCGCCAGGTTTCTGGTTGACGAGCGCCACGGACGCCTTCCAGCTGATTTCCACGCCCTTCAAAAGCTGCCCGGCATCGGCAGCTACACCGCCGCGGCCATCGCCAGCATCGCCTTCGGCAGACCCATTCCGGTTGTGGACGGCAACGTGCTGCGTGTCTTCAACCGTTTTTGGGCAATCGAGACCGACATCCGCCTGCCCCGGGCCAGGACCGACCTGTTCGAACGCCTCGCGCCGGTTATCCAGGCCTGCTCCCCGCCCGACTTCAACCAAGCCATCATGGAGCTGGGCGCCTTGATCTGCCGCCCCCGGAATCCTCTCTGCCCCACCTGTCCCCTCGCCGCCGATTGCCTCGCCTTGCGCGACGGCCGCACCACGGACTTGCCCGTCAAGTCCAAACCCGCCAAAGTGCCCCATCACGAGATCGCCGTGGGCGTCGTGGTCCGGGGCGGCAGGGTTCTGATTGCCCGGCGCCGGGAGGACCAGATGCTCGGGGGGCTCTGGGAGTTTCCCGGCGGCAAGGTCGA
>JBFJXC010000006.1:0-27472 GCA_041623325.1 Lentisphaeria bacterium
GCTCTCATCTGGATACCGGTTCCGAAGCGTCCGCCGGGCGCGGCGGCAAGGGATTGCCGCACCTCCAGGGATTCCGGATGCGACAGGGACCCTGGAGCTGCGCTTTTCCAAAGCGCTCTCATCTGGATACCGGTTCCGAAGCGTCCGCCGGGCCCGGGGGTAAGGGATTGCCGCGTTGTCCGGGATTCTGGTTGTTCCCGATTCCGGCTGGATCAGCCCTCGAAGATAGCCTGGGCGAACATCTCGGCGTCGAAAGGCTGCAGGTCGTCCATGGCTTCACCCAGGCCGACGAAACGGACTGGATAGCGGAGCTGGTCGTGGATGGCCACGACCACGCCGCCTTTGCCGGTGCCGTCCAGCTTGGTCAGGATCAGCCCGGTAAGATCGCAGATTTTGCCGAATTCGCGGGCCTGGAGGAGGGCGTTGGTGCCCGTGGAGGCGTCGACGGTCAGCCAGACTTCGTGGGGGGCGCCGGGGTAGGCTTTGTCGACGGTGCGTTTGACCTTGGCCAGCTCCTCCATGAGGCCCTTGCGGGTGTGCTGGCGCCCGGCGGTGTCGATGATCAACACGTCTACGTTGCGTTCGCGGGCGGCGGTGGCCGCATCGTAGGCCACCGCTGCGGAATCGCCGCCGGTTTCCCCGGCCACGACCGGACAGTTGAGGCGATCGGCCCAGATGCGCAGCTGTTTGGTGCCGGCGGCCCGGTAGGTGTCGCCGGCGGCCAGCAGCACGGACTTGCCTTCAGACTGGTAGAGGTGGGCCAGCTTGGCCGCCGTCGTGGTCTTGCCGCTGCCGTTGACCCCCACCAGCAGAATGATGGTGGGGCCGTCCGGCGGCCGTTGGACGTTCCCGCCCGAACCCCCGTTCTGCAGACGTTTGGCGATGTCCTCATGGGCTACCTTCAGGATCTCCTCGGTGGTGTGGATCTCACCACGCTCGTAGCGGGCGCGGATATCCTCCACCAGGGCCACCGCCATGTCTACGCCGATGTCGGCCCCGATCAGGGCGGCCTCGAGATCCTCGTAGGCCTCCTCGTCCCAAACCGTGATGTCCTTGAAGATGCCCTGGATGTTGCGCACCAGGCTGGTCTTGGTCTTGAGCAGGCCGTGTTTGAAGACGCTGAATACGGATTTCATTGGACTTGGGTTTCAGTGGTTTAGGGGTTCAATTTTCCGGCGTTCCGGTTTCGGATTTCCAGGTGTCGGAAACCTCAGAATTCGTGACCGCGCCGTGGGGCTGGTGATCGAACGGATTTCAGGTTTCAGTGCTCGGCCTCTCCTCCGGCGCGGAAACGCGGGTGTGAAAAATTCCGGTCTCTCATTCTTGCTTAAACTAGATTTTCCGGTGGTCTCCAGGTTTCCCTAAACCTGAACCCTGAACCACTGAAACCGGGCGATACTAACTGTCTTTCTTGGTTTCTTGGAGAAGCCGGTCGAGGATGCCGTTGATGAAGCGGCTGGACTCCTTGTCGCCGAATTCCTTGGCCAGTTCGATGGCCTCGTTGACGGCGGCCACGCCGGGAGTGTCCTGGCAGTGGGTCAGTTCGAAGGCGGCCAGGCGCAGGATGTTGCGGTCGACCACGCTCATGCGCGGCAACGTCCAGTTGTTGGCGCATGCTTCCAGTTTGCGGTCCAGCTGATCCTGATGGCGGCTGACCCCGCGGATCAGATCGTTGGCGAAGGCCTTGGCCTTGACAAAGTCGGGTCCGGCGGGGGCCTCTTCCTGTTCGCGCATCTGCTCCCAGAAGACGACCAGGTCTTCGGGCTCGATCATGTCCTTGCCCCGGATGTCGCACTGGTACAGGTACTGGAGGGCGCATTGCCGACCGAAGTGGCGTAGCTTGGCGAACGGCCCGGGGGTGGTTTTGCAGGACTGCTGGCTCATTTGGCCTCCGGCAGGACGTTGATCAGGTTGGCCATTTCGATGGCGGACATGGCGGCGCTGGCCCCGCGGTTTCCCGCTTTGGTGCCGCTGCGTTCAATGGCCTGCTCGAGGTTTTCGGTGGTGACCACCCCGTAGATCACGGGCAGTTCGGTCTGCATGGAGATCTGGGCCAGGCCTTTGGCCACTTCGGCGTTGATCAGGCTGGCATGGGCGGTGGTGCCCTGGATGACCACGCCCAAGGCGATGACCGCATCGTAGCGGCCGCTCTTGGCCAGACGCTGGCAGACCAGGGGCAGCTCGTAGGAGCCGGGGACCCAGGCGGTCTCGATGTCCTCGGCCTTGCAGCCATGGCGGGTCAGGCAGTCGATGGCCCCTCCCAGCAGTTTGGAGACGAAGAATTCGTTAAAGCGGCTGCAGGCGATGGCGAAGCGCAATCCGGTGGCCGTCAGCTGGCCTTCGTATACGGTTGTGTTGGCGGAACCCATGGTGCTTCTCCTTATTGAGTGTTCAGGCTTCAGTGTTCAGGTGTCCGCCCGAGGCGGACCCTCGCGACCGTGGTCGGGTTTCAAGTTTCTAGAGCATGTGTCCCATACGGGTCTTTTTGGTCTGAAGATAGTAGGCATTGTGCACCTGCGGGTCGATTACAATGGGGACCCTCTCGCTAATCTGCAAACCGTACCCTTCCAGGCCGATTATCTTTTTGGGATTGTTGGTCAACAAGCGAATGCTCTTGATCCCCAGCTGCAGCAGGATCTGGGCGCCAAGCCCGTACTCCCGCAGGTCGGGGGCGAAGCCCAGCTTGATGTTGGCCTCCACGGTGTCCAGGCCGCTGTCCTGCAGGTGGTAGGCATGCAGTTTGTTGACCAAACCGATGCCCCGGCCTTCCTGACGCATGTAGACCACGACCCCGACCCCTTCCTCGACGATCATCTTCATGGCGGTCTGGAGCTGCTCGCCGCAGTCGCAGCGGGCGGAGTGGAACACGTCGCCGGTCAGGCACTCGCTGTGCACCCGGACCAGCACATTCTCCGCCCCGGCGACCTTGCCATGGACCAGGGCCAGATGTTCCTGACCATCGGTTTTGGAGACGTAGCAGTGGATTTGGAATTCGCCGAAGGCGGTGGGCATGCGCACGTTGCGGACTTCGTCCACCAAGCACTCGGAGCGCCGCCGGTATTCGATCAGCTCGGCGATGCTGCCCCATTTCAAGCGGTGTTGCCTGGCAAAGCTGGCCAGGTCCGGCAGCCGGGCCATGCTGCCGTCGGTGTTCATGATCTCGCAGATGACCCCGGCCGGGGCTCTTCCGGCCATTCGGGCCAGGTCGACCGCCGCTTCGGTGTGTCCGGCCCGCACCAGCACCCCGCCGTCTTTGGCCACGAGGGGAAAGATGTGTCCGGGCATGACCAGGTCTTCGGGTTTGGCGGCGGAGTCGACCAACACGCCGATGGTTTTGGCGCGGTCGAAGGCGGAGATGCCGGTGGTGACATCCTGGCGGGCGTCCACGCTGACCGTAAAGGCCGTGTGGAAGGTATCCTCCGACTCGGCCATTCTGGGCAACTTGAGTTCGGCGGCCCGGGCTCGGGTCAAAGGCACGCAGATCAGGCCCCGTCCGTGGGTGGCCATAAAGTTGATGGCCGCGGGGGTGACGGCATCGGCGGCCATGACCAGATCGCCCTCGTTCTCGCGGTTTTCATCATCGGTGATCACCACCATCTGGCCGGCGGCAATGGCGGCGATCACAGCTTCGGGGGGGTCAAACATGTGGGGTTTCACGGTGCCCGTTCTACCTATGTAATTGGCGTTCTAAACTGCAGCGGAACGGGATGAAAGCGGGATAGGAAAGCCGTGGCTGGGAGCTCGCGTCCCGGCTGGCCGATCTTCTCCTATCCAGACTTTACTGTCGGTCACGGAGTTTCACCGTGTCAACCCGGCAGGCGCATGGCTGGCCGGGCTCGCGGACTGTCACCGCCGGTCGGGAATTTCACCCGGTCCCGAAGATTTTTTGTCAGCTGGCAAGATAGCCCGTCTTTGCCATTGCGCAACGGAGGAAAAGACCTGCACTGCGTTTGCCACGCTTGGCGGTCCGCCAGGGTGCGGACATGGCGAAGCGTCGCAGAAGCGCACCGAGTTGGTTGAGGGAAGGTTGCAACAGAGCAGAGCCGTCCCGCTGTCTTTTGGGTTTGCGTTTTCGCAACAGCTTTATCCCCAGAGTCATCGGCTGAGGCGCGGAGCGCACTTGGCACGCCGTCTGCTAAGAGTTGGCGGAACATGTTGGGAATGAGGGGCACTACACCTCGCCAGGCCGATCAAGGCCGACGGCACGCTTATCCAGTGTAGCGAACCTAGGGAGAGAATTCGGGGAATGCTAGTATAGCATAACCTGCGCAAGCAGGGAGGGAATTCAGATGGCAACAGTGGCTATCCCACTCACACTGTTACTGATTCTGACAGGATTGGTTGGCAGCTCCGTGCAGGCCGCCGGAACGGCGGCGGGCACGGCAATCGTGACCAAGGCGCATCTGGCCTACACCAGCGGCATGGGGACGGAACTGGCCCTGGACAGCGAACCGGTCCAGACCGTCGTGGCCGAACTGCTGGAGGTCAGCGTGGTCTGGCAGGACGCCGCCCCAATTCCCGTGGCTCCCGGCGCTTCCCTGCAGCTTCTCACCTTCGCCCTCACCAACACCGGCAACGGGGCCGAATCCTATGTCCTGGCTCTGAACCACGCCCTCGCCGAAGACGATTTCGACCCGACTGCCGGCCGCGTCTTCCTGGACACGGATGGCAACGGCCGCTTCGAGTCCGCTTCAGACAGTGAATACATCCTGGGTACCCAGACTCCTGAACTGCCCGCCGACAGTCGCCTGCTGGCTTTCGTATTGTGCGCGATTCCGGCCGGAGTGACGGACGGGCAGACGGGGCGCACCCGGCTGGAAGCCCGATCGGCAACCGGCACCGGCGCCCCGGGCACGGCGTTTCCGCGCCTGGGCACCGCCGACACGGACGCTGTGGTCGGGGGCGGAGGCGGCGTCGGCGCCGGCGTCGGGGCCTACGCCGTCTGGGATATCGCGGTCAAGGCGTTCAAAACGGTCAGCGTAGTCGACCCGTTCGGGGGCGACCAGGCCGTGCCCGGAGCCATTCTCACCTACGAGATTACGGTCAGTATCGAAGGTTCCGGCAGCGTGCAGGAGGCAGTGTTTAGCGACCCCATCCCGGAGTACACCGCCTACCGTGCCAATACTCTGAAGCTGGACGGACGGAGTTTGACGGACGCATCCGACGGGGATGTCGGCGAGGTGGGCGTGTCCAGTCCGGACACGGTCCTGGTCAAGTTGGGGGAGCTGACGCCGGCCAGTGCCCCGGTCACCATCAGTTTCGAGGTTGGTATCAAATGAAGGAGGCAGACATGGAAAAGCAGGCAAATCGCAGTGGTCAAGAGAAAGGAGGCAGAGAGATGGTCAAGCGGAAGTTGGTGTTGCTGGTAGCGAGTCTGGCGTTGGGCGCGTCGGGATGGGCCGGGGAGAAGGGGCATGTCGAGGTCGTCTCGCGAGCCCAGGTTGAGGTCGAGATGGTCAACGAGCAGGGCGAAAAGGAGGTCAAGCTGGTGAAGGCGGAGAAGGTGCTTCCGGGCACGGTGGTGGTCTACACGGTCGACTACCGCAATACCGGTGCCGAATCGGCCGACAACATCGTGATCACCAATCCGGTTCCGGAGCACATGCTCTATGTGGGCGGCTCGGCGGAAGGAAGGGAGGCGGAGATCACCTTTTCGGTGGATCGCGGGCAGAGCTTTGCCAATGCCCAGGATCTCAGAATAATCGGTCCGGACGGCCTGGAGAGACCGGCCCTGGCCAGCGACTACACGCACGTGCGCTGGCAGCGGCTTGGCCCGTTGCTGGCCAGCGAGGCGGCCAGCGTCTCGTTCCGGGCCCAACTGCAATAGGAAGGGGAAGAGAGATGAAGCATCGCATCGACAAGACCGGACCATCTGCGCGCCAGGAGGCGGGGCGGCACCGAAGGGCAGGCCACCGCATACGCTCCCCGTGAGCCGCAGGCAAGGGGCACAGGATTTCAGGAATGAGTTGAGAGAATAAAAACACAATCCGAAAGGAATCAGAGATGAAACGCAAGCACGTATCGAGTCGCGCCATGTTGCTTTTGGCGGGGGGGCTGTTGCTGGGCTTTAGCTGGAAAGCGGCCGCCGCCGGCACTGCCGCCGGCACCAACATCAGCATCACGGCGACTCTCCAGTACGCGGTCAATGGCGAAGATCAGGTAGACTTGACGGCCAGCGCCGCTTTTGTGGTCGACCGCAAGATCGACCTGACGGTGGCCACCACCGACGCCGCCGCCGTCAAAACCCAACCCGGGCAGACCCTGGCGCTGACGTTCACCGTCACCAACGATGGCAACAGCACCATCGACGCCAACCTGGCCTCGACCGCCGTGGCCACGGCGGCGGCGGCTAAGTTTGCCGGCAACGATGCGTTCGACATGAACGCAGTCGCCGCCTACGTCGAGAGCGGCGCCACGGGTGGCTACCAGTCCGACCAGGACACGGCCACGGTCATCGACGACCTGGCCGCGGACAGCACCGTCACGGTCTACATCGTGGCCACCGCCCCGGGTACCGGCCAGACCAACGGGGACATTTCCTCGTACCACTTGTTGGTCACGGCTTTGGAACCGTCCGGCGGCGCTCTGGCCGAAACCTCCGGGTCCGACACCCTTGACCAAGTGGACACGGTCTTCGCCGATGGCCAGGGCACGGATACGGCTAACGATGTCAGCGGGGATGCCAAGCACTCGAGTCAGAGCGACTTCGAGTACTACTCCGGCGTGCTGAGCATCACCAAGGGCTCGGCCACCATCCGGGATCCGTTCAATGGAGACAGCAATCCCAAGGCGATTCCGGGGGCCTACGTCCAGTACAGCATCACTGTCTCCAACGCGGCCGGAGCGGCTTCGGCCACCCTGTCCCAGATCCAGGATGTCCTGAATGCCAATCTCAAGATTGATCCCGATCTGGTGGACGGAGCTGGCACGCCGGAAAGCGCGGCCACGTACAGCGTGAAGGTCGTCACCACCGGCACCAGTCGTCCCAGCGCGGGCACGGTGTACTACACCGCCGACGCTGCCGACACGGATGCCGACGGGGCTGGCCACACTGACCCGGGGGCCGTTGCCGGCACCCTGACCGTGAACATGGGCACGGTGCTGGCCGCAGAAACCGGCTATGCAGCCGGCGAACTGAAGGCGGACGAGTCGGTAACCGTGAGCTACAACGTGATCGTTCAATAAAGGAAGGGAAGAGGGTAAGACGCGCATGTGGCAGCGTAACCACATGATAACCGGAGCGCCGCGACAGAGGGTTTCCGAATGTGAAACCGCTGCCGGCCTCCGGTGGCGTCTGTGGGAGGGCGCGTCCTTCGCCTGGCGGGGGACGTGCTTTTTTGCTCTTGTATTCTGGACTCTTGCGCTGCCGCTGGCCCAGGCGGAGCCGCGGACCCCGGGGGGCAGCCAGATTGTCAACACGGCCACCATCGCTTTCACCTCACACAGCCAGACCGTCAGTGCCCTGTCCAACTCGGTGAAGATGATTGTACAGGAGCTGAATACCCCGGCCCAGCTGGTTTTCTACAAGCACGCCCCGCAGGCGGACGGCGCCGAGGACCTTGCCGTCAGCCGGACCTATTTTAAAACCGCCCCGGGGGACAGCCTGTTCAAGTCTTTGGCCGAACCGGTCACGCGACAAGTCCTCCTGAGCCTTCAGGAACCGGTGCCATGCGTGCAAAGCGCCGTGTTCCATTCGGAAGATTACCTGTTTCTCAAATTGACCGATCTGGACGAAAACAAGGATTCGGAGGTGCTGGACACGGTGGAACTGACCCTGGTCACCGTTCCGGTCGGCGACTTGGAAGTGGTTCGCCTTCGCGAGACAGACAGGGATTCAGGAGTGTTTACCGGTTACGTGCCCATCGGCGGGCCCCCTCCCCAGCATTACGACGGGGTCCTGTCGGTCACCAAGGGCACGGACATCATCGGCACCTACAGCGATCAGGATGACAGCGCCGACCTGGCCAGTTTCACGGCCGTCGTCGATCCGTTCGGCATGCTTTTCGATTCGGCAACCGGCAATCCGGTCGACGGGGCCACGGTTAAACTGGTCAATGCTTCCACCGGAGGGCTGGCCACCGTGTATGGCGACGACGGGGTCAGCGCCTTTCCAGCCACCCTGGTTTCCGGTGGCAGCGCCACGGACGCGGCGGGGGCCATCTACAATTTCGACGCCGGCGAATATCGTTTTCCGTTTGTGGAGCCGGGCACCTACCGCCTGGAGGTGACTGCCCCGGCCGGATTCCTATTTCCGTCTACCATTGGCGACGCTGTTCTTCAGGAGCTGCCGGGCGGCCCCTTTGCTTTGACCGTCGGCTCCCGCGGCGAGAATTTCGTGCTTAATCCCGGCCCTGCCTTGAATATCGACATACCGCTGGACAGCATCAAGACGGATCTTTTTGTGCGCAAGACCGCCGCCAAGGACGCGGTGGCCGTCGGCGATTTTCTGGCCTATCGGGTGACCGTGGAGAACACCGGTCTTGGGGGAGCCGTGCCCAATACGGTTCTGACTGACACGCTTCCGCGCGGGTTCCGCTACCAGTCCGGCTCGGCCCGGGTCGACGGAAATCCGATTGCAGCTCCGGTTATCTCGGGAGACGGCCGGAGCCTGCGCTTTGCGGTGGGGGATTTGGCCGCAAGCGCGACGGTGGCGCTGTCGTATGTGGTCGAGGTGGGCGCGGGGGCTCGCCTGGGCAGTGCAGTGAACCAGGCCAGCGCGACAGGCGACGGGGGACAGAGCTCGAATGTGGCCAGGGCCACGGTTCGGGTTCGGGAGGATCTATTGCGCGGCAAGGCGTATATCATGGGACAGGTCTATCTGAAGGACGGGGCGGACAGTGGCCGGCAGGGCGTGCCGGGAGTGAGGGTCTACTTGGAGAATGGGACCTATGTGGTGACCGATCAGGATGGTCTCTACCACATCGAAGGGGTGGCGCCGGGTGTGCATGTCGTGCAGTTGGATTTGGAGTCGCTGCCGGAGGAATACCGCACCGCGGGCGCTGCAAACAACCGGTTTGCCGGCCGTGACTATTCCCAGTTTGTGGATGTGCAGGGGGGAACTCTGTGGAGGGCGGACTTCCCGTTGGCACTGCGCGAAAAACCCCACGGTCGGGCCAGCCTGCGCATGTTCTCCGAAGCGCAACGTGCCTCGGCAAGAATCAACATTGAGCTCGAAGCGGTGACCGTCCCTTTGAAGAATGTGAAACTCATGGTCATGCTGCCGGAGAGTCTGGCTTTGCAAGCCGGCAGTGCGACCTTTGACGGTAGCCGCTTCGAACCGGTACTTAATGGCAACGTTCTGGTATTCCGCTTGGGTGAAACGGCGGGGGACTGGAAGCGGTTGATCCAATTCGACTGCAAGACGGACGGTGGCCAGGCGGTTTCCGGAAGTGTCAAGGCCATGCTGATGGTCGACACCCCGGAGGTCGCCAATCGGCGTCTGCCACTGGCCGAGGTCCGGCTGGGAACCCCGAATCAGGACAGCGGTCAACTGAGCGTAGAAACCGTCGGAGTGCTTCCGGGGGAGCAATCTAAGGCCCCGACCCTGGCAACCTCAGACCCCGCGGATGCCGCCCCGGTCGCCTACGACGAGGCCTGGCTGGAAAATGCCAAGCCAGGTTTGGACTGGTTGCTGCCTGTGGAAGGCTGGTTGCCGGCCATCCCCTCGGCCAAGGTGGTTGTCAAGCACAGTTCCAGCGAGCAGCTGACTCTGCTTCTCAACGGCTCGGAAGTCAGCGCGGTCAGTTTCGACGGGGTAAAGAAGAACCGCCAGGGCAGTCTGGCCTTGAGTCGCTGGAGTGGAATTGATTTGCAGGAGGGGGACAATGTCTTCGAGCTGCGGGTGCGCGACCGGGAGGGGCGTGAACTCCGCAAACTTAGCCGGCGTATTCATTATTCGGGTCCTCCGGTTCGGGTGGAGTTCCTGCCGAATCAGGGTCATCTGGTGGCCGATGGCCGAACCCCGCCGGTGCTGCATTTCCGGTTTGTTGATCGGGATGGCTATCCGGCCCGCGAGGGGGTCACGGGCGAGTTCTCCGTGTCTCCCCCCTATGCGGCGTTTGCGGAAAAAAGGGCGTACCAGACCAATCAGCTGATCGGATTGACCGAAGAACGGGTGCGGTTTGTGATTGGCCAGGACGGGGTGGCGAAGGTCAAGCTCGAACCCACGGCCCGCTCGGGCGAGGTGCTGGCGCGATTCCGCCTGGTGAACGGCGAGCACGAGGAACGGGCCTGGCTGCAGGCCAAGCTGCGGGACTGGATCCTGGTGGGCTTGGCCGAAGGCTCGGCCGGGTACCGGACCCTGACCGCTCACGCCGAAGGGGAACCTTCTGCCGATCTTCAGGAGCATCTCTACAGCGACGGGCGCATCGCCTTTTTCGCCAAGGGGAGGGTGAAGGGCAAGTGGCTATTGACCCTGGCCTATGACAACGATAAACGGTCCGGGTCGGAGGGGGAAAGCCTGTATCAGGTTGTCGACCCGGACTCGTATTACCAGCTGTATGGCGATGCCACCCAGCAGGGCTACGAGGCGGCCAGCAACCAGAAGCTGTTTGTGAAGTTGGAACGCGACCAGTTCTACGCGTTGTTCGGGGACTTCGACACCGGTTTGACCGTAACCGAACTGTCCCGCTACAGCCGCAGTCTGACCGGACTCAAGACCGAACTGAAGGGGGAACGCCTGGAGGTGAACGCCTTCGCCAGCGACACCAGCCAGGCCTTCGTGAAGGACGAGATCCGCGGCGACGGCACCTCGGGGCTCTACCGGCTTTCCCGAAGCAACATCGTGCGCAACTCCGAAAAGGTGCGCCTGGAGACCCGCGACCGTTTTCTCAGTCAGACTATTCTTGAGAGCCAGGACCTAAGCCGGCATCTGGACTACCAGATCGACTACGATGCCGGCACCCTCTTCTTCAAGCGCCCGGTCATGAGCCGGGATGCCAACCTGGATCCGATCTTCATCGTCGTGGACTACGAGTCCAACGACGGCGGGGACACCTCCTACAACTACGGCGGACGGGTGGCGGTGAAGTCCAAGGACCAGAAGTTGGTCGTGGGCGCCTCCGCGATACACGAAGGTAGCGTGGGGGGAGATGGGAATCTTTACGGGGCTGACGTGGCGGTGAAGGTGAGTGACCAAACCCGCTTCCGGGCCGAATTCGCCACCAGCGACACGGACATCGCCAACGAGTCGGCCTCCGGCAGTGCTTATCTGGCCGAACTGATTCACCGCTCCAAGCGGGTGGAGGGGGTGTTGTACTTCCGGCAGCAGGCAGACGGCTTCGGCCTGGGTCAGCAGAGCGGCAGCGAGACCGGCACCCGCAAATTTGGGGGCGATTTCTCGTTGAAGCTTGCAACGAGCTGGTCGGTCAGCGCGGAGGCCTATCACCAGGACAACCTTCGGACCGAATCCGAGAGGGACGTGGTCTCCGCGGATTTGCGCTACACGGCCAAGAGCTACTCGCTGCACACGGAGATCCTCTCGGCCACCGACCGGTTCGATACGGGCGAAACCACCCAGTCGAACCAGATCGGGGCCGGAGGTAGCCTTAGCACTCTGGGTAATCGCCTGACCCTGCGGCTCGACCGCTGGCAGACGCTCGGCGGCGGCAACGACCAGGCCGACTATCCCACCCGCACCGTGGCCGGGGCCGACTGGCGCCTCAACGAGACGGTCACCCTTTTTGCCGAAGAGGAGCTGACCCAGGGAGACAACCAGGACAGCATGACCACCCGCATCGGTTTGAAAACCCTTCCCTGGACGGGGGCGCAACTGAACACGACCATTGATCAGAACATCGGCGAGAATGGGGCGCGAACCTTCGCAACCCTGGGACTGTCCCAAACCTGGCAACTGACCCAAAAGTGGGCGTTGGACGGATCGGTCGACATGAGCCGGACCGTGCAGGAGCCCGGCGATTTGC
This sequence comes from Lentisphaeria bacterium, assembly GCA_041623325.1. Classification (GTDB taxonomy): domain Bacteria; phylum Verrucomicrobiota; class Lentisphaeria; order Oligosphaerales; family JBFJXC01; genus JBFJXC01. The sequence continues at coordinate 11,922 of JBFJXC010000006.1, forward strand.
GCCACAATACCAACGTTCCTGCCGCCTCCGGCAGCGCCGACGGCAGCGACTTTGCCGCTGTTACGCTGGGGGCCAGCTACCGGGAGAAGGACTGGTCCTTCACCAGCCGCCTGGAGCATTTGAATGCCACCACCAACAGCAAGTGGGGATTCTTCTCGGGCATCATCGGGCAAGTGAAGAAGGGCCTGACCATGTCTTTGAGCACTCAGTTGACTGACACCAGCACCGAGGTCGGCAATGACGATCTGAGCCTGAACCTGCGCCTGGGCTTGGCCTACCGTCCGTTGGACAGCCGCTGGATCGTCCTGAGCCGCACCGACCTGGAATACGATCGTTTGAGCGGGGAGGATCTGTCCCAGCGCACCTGGCGCCTAGTGGAAAATCTGAACGCCAACTGTCAGGCCACGGACAAACTGCAGGTGGCTCTGCAAGTCGGCGCCAAGTTCGTCGGCGACGTGATCGACGGCGATTCCTACGACGGCTTTACCGATTTGGTCGGACTGGAAGCACGCTACGACTTGACCGACCGGGTCGACATCGGTTTCCGGCTCAGCATGCTGCATTCCTGGCAGTCCGGTCAGCTGGACTATTCGGCCGGACCGTCCTTGGGAATCCATGTTGCCAAAAACATGTGGGTGAGCGTGGGCTACAACCTGGCGGGATTCCAAGACGATGACTTTTCACGCATCAACTACACCGCCCAGGGGCCCTTCGTGCAGTTCCGCCTGAAGTTCGATCAGGACAGTGTCCGGGCTCTGAAGCAGTTCGTGGGGTTTTAGAGAGGATGGTGGGTTGGTGGGTCGAGTTTAGCGTTTAGCGTTTTTGGGTTTGGGGTTTAACGTTTTGGGGTTTCAGTAGTTCGGGGTTCGGGCAGGAAAGTCATGACAAGCGTTCAGAAAATTCTACTGGCATTGCTGGTCCTGATGGCTGTGTGCGTTTTGGGGGCCACGGCGGGGGCGGCGGACTGGTACGATTCAGACTGGTCTTATCGCCGAAAGGTCACCATTGTCCCCACCCTGGTCGATGCCGACCTGTCCAATTTTCCCTATCTGTTCAAGATTGCCGATGCCGCCGACCCGCTCTTCGCCAACGCCCAGACGGACGGCGACGACATCCTGTTCACGGCCGTCGACGGCACCACCAAGCTCAACCATGAGATCGAGCTGTACAGCACCTCGAGCAAGGAGCTGTTCGCCTGGGTCCAGATTCCGGCGGTTTCTTCAACGCTGAACACCGAGATCTACCTGTATTACGGCAATGCCTCGGCCTCCAACCAGCAACAGGGCACGGCGGTCTGGGACAATGACTTTGTGATGGTCCAGCACCTCCAGGAAACCTCGGGAACCCATCTGGACTCGACCGCCAACCACAACGATGGCAATCCCATCGGGGGCGTGACCCAGACGGCCACCGGCAAGGTGGACGGCGCCGACTCCTTTGATGGCAGCAACGACTATGTCAACATCGCCGACAGCGCCAGACTGCGAGTGGTCGCGATGACCCTCGAGGCCTGGGTCCGCATTCCCAGTTCCATTCCGACGGGTTTTCGCGGCATTCTCCAGCATGCCTATAGTACCAGCAATTGGTATGGATTGTGGAAGGCCTCTAGTGGAAACCGGTTCCACTTTCGTTGGAGTACCGGATCCGTGCGCCGGACCGACTTCAACACCACCATTTCTCCCGACACCTGGTACTACGTGGTCGGGGTCTTGGATCCGGCCGCCGACAAAGCCTTTTGCTATCTCAACGGCAACCTGGACAAGACTGTCGACAATCCATCCCTGCCAAGTCCGGCGGCCGGATCGACGTTCATTGGGGGGGCGCTGAGTGTCTCCGAGTGGTTCGACGGCACCATCGACGAGGTCCGCGTCTCCAAGGTCGCCAGATCCGAGGCCTGGATCAAGGCCTCCTTCCGCAATCTGAACTCCCCGGAAACCTACCAGACCGTCGGCGCCTCCCAACAGAATCGGACCATTTCCGGGAGGGTTTTCGAGGATGCGGATTTCACCGGAACGGCCAGTGCCTACGACAACGGCGCCAACGATCTGGCCCTGGCCAACGTGGACGTGGAGTTGTACACCGGCACCGGGACCTATGTGGATTCCGTCACGACGGCGGCAGACGGCACCTTCACCTTCGCCAATGTCTCCGATGCTTCCTACAAAGTTCGGGTCCGGTCCGCCACGATCGGGGATTCGGATACGCCGCCGAAAGGAACCGTGAACCCAGCCGTTCCCGGCACCTGGCCCTATCCGCTACCGGAGATGACCTGGGGCAACGGGGAGGCCCTCTATGGCGGACAAAGCGTGATCGTGGACGACACGGCCACCGGCGACAATGCCGGGCCCGGGGACACCTACGTCAGCGTCACGGTCAGCGGCGCGGATGTGGCCGGTGTGGATTTCGGCTTTGCCTACAACCTGATCGTCACGGTTGCGGACGATTCGAACGCGGACAATGTCCGCAGCCAGCAGGGAAGCCTGCGGCAGTTCATCAAGAATGCCAACGCCATCGGTAGTGCCGGCGGCACCACGGCCAACGTCAGTCAGTTTCGCCTTGTCGGAACGGCCCCCTACACGATCCAGCCCGTGGCCGCCTTGCCGGCCATTAGCGACACCAGTGGCGGGACCAGTCTCGACGGCACCACGCAATCCGGCTTTGCCGACACACCGATTGTGGAGCTGGCCGGCAGTCTGGCCGGCAGTGGCGTCAGCGGTTTAACCTTCGTCACCGGAGGCAATATGCTCAAGGGATTTGTGATCAACCGCTTCAACGATTCCGGGGTGCTAATCTCCGGGGGAAGCGGCACGACCATCGTCGGTAACTATATCGGCACGACCGCGGCGGGCAGTGCCCAGGCGGGAAACTATAATCAGGGCATACGGATCCAGAACTCCACCGGCAATCTCATTGGCGGAACCAGTGATTCCGAGCGCAACGTCATCTCCGGAAACCGTCAGCGTGGCGTGCTGATTTATGAGAGTTCCGCTTTCGGCAACCAGGTGCTTGGCAACTATATCGGCACGAATGCGGCCGGAACCGGGGCGCTGACCAATCAGCAGATCGGGGTCTACCTCTGGAATTCGCCTGGCAACACCGTCGGGGGGACCGCCTCCGGGGCCGGCAATGTGATCTCCGGCAATAGCTGGTTTGGGGTTTATGCTTGGGGAAGCGACTGCAACGGCAATCTCTTGCAAGGCAACGCCATTGGAGTGGACGCGACCCGGACCGTTGCCGTTTCTAACGGGGATGGGCCGTCTCGTGCGGGCGTGCATTTTTCCGGCGCGGTTTCGAACACGATCGGCGGTAGCCAGGAAGGGGCCGGCAATGTCATAGCCCACAACATTGGCCGAGGCATCTGCATCGCCGGGGCCACGGCCAGCGCCAATGCAATCCTGGGAAACTCCATCTACAACAATACCGGTCTTGGCATCGATCTGGGCGGGGATGGTGTCGGAACGGGCACCGGAGCCAACCATGACCAGGCCGCTCCGAGTCTGGTTGCCGTTACGTCCTCCGGCACGGATTACATCGTCACGGGTACCTCCGGAAACGGCGACACCCTGGAGTTTTTCCGTGTGAACAACGCGGCCGACCCGGCGGTCGCCGCTGACCCCTCTGGCTCGGGCGAAGGCTTCCTGTATATCACCCCCGCCAGTGCTCTGGTCGAGGGCGGCGGCAACGATGCGGACCCGGCGGCGGGCGCCTTTTCGTTCACTATCCCGGGCAGCCAGATTGCCTGGGGCGATCTGCTCAGCGCCACGGCCACCGACACCTTGGGCAATACGTCCGAGTTCAGCGCCAACTTTACCGTTCTGCAACCGCTGCCGGATATCATTCTACTCAAAACCAGCCAAGTCGTCTCCGACCCGGTCAACGGTGCCACCAATCCCAAGGCCATTCCCGGGGCAACCGTGCTCTATATCCTGACCGCGACCAACCAGGGGCAGGGCGCCACGGACGCGGACACGGTGGTCCTGACCGAGCCGGTGCCCGCCAATACCGAGCTGTTCGTAAACGACCTGGGCGTTCCGGGCAGCGGCCCGGTGGCTTTCGCCGACGGGGCCACCGCCAGCGGCCTGGCCTATACCTTCGTCAGCCTGGCCAGCACCGCCGACGATGTGGAATTCTCCAGCGACGGCGGGGCGACCTATATCTACACCCCAGTGCCCGATGCCGACGGCTTCGACAGCGCCGTGACCCACCAGCGCGTGTCTCCTGCCGGCGCCTTCTCGTCCGCCTCCGGCGGCAACAACCCCGGCTTCCAGATTCAGTTCCAAGTCCGGGTGAGGTAGTGAAACCGGAAAAGGGAAACTGGAGATTCATTATCTGCCCCTCCAGGTCTCAGTTCCGCAATCTTCAACTTCCTTTCGCCGCCGTGAAGTAGCCGCCCTCCGCTGAAATCACGATTCCCCGCAACGCTGTCCACCTTGGTTCTTTCCCCACCGATGCAGCCCCGCAACAGCCGGGCCGGAGCTATGCCGCGCCTACCCATTGGCATGTCTCTTGCTGAATCCCAATCGGCCACGTGGGAAGAAAGGATGTTCTAGGCAATGGCTGAGATTGGACACATAGGTGCACGGGGGGGCAGGAATGGCTTCAATTTGGTGGAAGTGGTCTTGGCGCTTGCCGTGGTGGGGGTTGGTCTGGTCAGTGTGCTGGGTCTGATGCCTATTGCGGTCAAAGCCGGCACCGACTCCCTGACTCAGAATTATGCCGCCGAGAGCGTGGACTACTTTCTGCATGTCTTCGCCACAACCTTGAAGGACCCCGCCAACGACTACCGGAACTGGGACGATTTCGGCCAGCTTCTGCCCGCGGACAAGCCCGGGGCCGCCGAGCCCACGACAGCCTGGACCCCTTCTCCGTGGGGGAACACACCCAATACGCAGATTTTCTATGGGGGCGACAGGCGGCAGTATTACAAGATCATTCGGCTGGGCATCGCCAGCGGGCATCCGGATTTCAGCGCGGTCTATCGGATCTGGACCTCGCCTTTGAAATGTTGGCGGTACGAGGATGACGCCTGGCAGGAGGACGATCTGGATTCCAGTCACGCCCGTGCCATTCATCTGGAAGTCAGTTGGCCGGCCGAGGCGGTTTATTCCCAGCGTCGCAAGACGCTGTACTATCTTGAGGTCTTCAAGCCAATCTGAGGGCAAGGCAACGACAAGGGAGGGCATGGAAATGAGAGGGGTGCGGAGTGATCGGCAGCAGGGCTTGGCTTGGCGGTTCACCTTGGTAGAGCTGATGGTGGCGGTCAGCGTGATGGTTCTGATGATGAGTTTGCTGGCCCAGGCCTTCACCAGCATGGAGGGGGTTTGGTCCATGAGCAACCGGCGGCACGAAGTCTATGAAAACGGCCGAATCCTCATGGAGGTCTTGACCCAGGATCTCACGGCGGCCGTGGCCAAGGCCCATGACCGGCCTGGGCAGCATATCCGCTTTCATCAGCCCGAGCCTTCGGGCCTTTGGTTTGTCAGCGGTTCCGAGACCAGCGCGGCGGCCGTTTCCAATCTGAGGGAGGTCGCCTATCGCTTCTCCGGACGCGAGGTGCAGCGGGCCTTCGTTGATGCGGCTGCCGGCGCTGCTTGGAATATTTACGGGGCACGGGACAACGCGGCAGACCAGGCTGGCTACCAGACCATTGTCGACGGGGTTTTGTCCATGGAGTTCTACTGCTTGGACTCCGGTCTCAATTACTATGTGCCAGATGCGGCCGCAGAAGAAACCGGCTTGCCTCGGGCGGTGACCGTGAGTGCCAAGTTGATGGACGGGGCTTCCATGAAACTGTGGGAGCAGATGCCCCCGGGAAGCGCGGAGCGCCAGGCATTGGAGCAGCGTAGCGCTCGGACCTTCATGAAAACCATTTTCCTGCCTGCCAATCGCTGATGGGCCTGGCCGGAGCGGCAAAAAATCGGCAAGGGATTTAGTCGGACTGCCCAGTTGGCTCGGTGGTGGTGCGATGGCGGCGTTTGAAGGGGCAATAAGGGAAGGGGTAATGAACGTGGGGTGCAAATCAACGTCGTGTGATCAGCAACAGCCGGACGGCTCTAGGCCGGGCAGGCGGCGTCAACTGGGGATGGCTCTTTTGTTGGCCATGGGCTTTCTGTCCCTTATTCTGGTGATGGGGCTGAGTTTTTCCTATTCAGCCGTCACGGAAGGGATGGTCGCGGCCACCAATGCGGACTTGGTCAGTGCCCGGTTGCTGGCCGAATCCGGACTGGAGCGCGTGGTTTGGTTCATGAAAAAGGAATTTGCCGGGGACAGCTATCCGGGCCGTCACTTCTATTCGCCTCCGGAATGGAATTGTTGGGCCGGTCGCCGTTATCTGGCCAGTATCGGGGCAGACGCCAGGGACATTAACGCGGGCTTGGCCACCAATGTCAACGGGATCGACTTCACTCCGGCGGCAACGTTGCATCCTGCCGTTGGCTGGATACCGGTCTCCTCCACCCGGGCGCAGGGTGCCGCCCAGCGGGAGGTGCTGGTGGGGCGTCTGGCTTATTTGGTGATTGATGAAAGTGGCAAACTGGATCCGGGGGTGCTGGTTTCGGTGGGGGATGAAGCCGAGGATGAAACCCCGGACAGCGGGGCGGCGCATCATCCACGCCTTGGGGCCTCGGTGGCGGAAATTGCCTTGGCAGACGCCGGAGTTGTCTGCGCGGATTATTACCGGCCCGTCTCCGTGGCCGGGGGGCAGGCCGGTTTCATGCCGGCCTCTGGCCGATGGTTCTCCATGGGCCATATCGCCAAAAGTCTCCAGAGTGTTGGCTTTACTGGCGGGGATATGGCCAGTTTGGCCCGGGTCGCCCATCCTTTCAGCCACGACTCCGAGACCTTCTGGCGCGATGTCAACGGCAATGGCACCTGGGAGATTGGCGAGGAGGAAGCCAGAGTGAATGTGGCCGCGCTGCCCTCCCTCCAGGAGCTTTACAATCTGTTTGTCGGACCCGACAAGCATTCCCCGGACGACGACTGCCAGTGGCTGAAGCAGCTGGACAACTCCGCCTGGATGCAGACGCTACAGGCCAGTGACCGCCTGAATTTGAGCCTGGCGCAGGCGCGGCGGCTGGTGGCCGCCCAGGTGGCCGTCAATATCCGGGATTACGGCGATGGCGATGCGGTTCCGACTCGGGCCTATTTGGATGCGGATGGTGAGCTTCATGAGGGGGGTGCCATCGGGGCTTTCCAGGTCAACGGGGTCGACCGGACTTGGGGACTGTCGAAATTAGCCCTGCGCCTCAACGTGGAGGTGGGTCATACGATAAGCGGAGACATGGTCAGTTTCGATCTGAGCAACGGCAATCCCCATCGGTTCGAGCTGGGGACGCCAGTCGGGACAATTGATCTGGACAAACTGAGGGACGAAGGGGCGGCCTACACCTATGAGGGGCCGGCCACGGTGCTCAGATTCGAACCCCGGGACGCAGGTCAGATGGTGACGATCAACGGTAGCAGCGTCACGCTCACACCGGGGGTATACTACACGATCACCTCCACGTCTATGACCGTGAAGGTCTACAATACCAACCCGGGAGCCAAGAACTGGGGGCAGGCTCGGGATACGTGGAAGGTCGATATCAACATCGGCAATGGGGTGATCGCTCCCCTGCCGTCAGTGGTGACCGAGGACACGATACGGGTCAAGCCCGGGATTAGCGCCCAGGTCTTTTTCCCCTTCGAAGAGAATGCCCATCTCAGCAATCCTCCGACGTCCGCCACCGTGGTGTATACCGTCAAGCTTCAAAATGAGCTGGGGGGGGCCTGCACCGCCGCCGGGAGCCTGGATCTGGGTTTTGACCAAGCCACGAATGTCGATGGCGGCACCCTGATGTATACGGGCGACTACCTGGACGCTGCCTCGTGGACCGGAATGGAGGGAAGCCGCTATTCGGTGACCATGGCCCGGATCGACCGGGTTTACCTGAAAGACGGCGATGGTCATATCGTGGATGATCTTCCCAGCAATACCGCGGGCACCAGCCACTCGTTCTTCGCCAACTGGTCGCAAAACGGCAGCTCGGACACGAGCATGTGCTATTACGCCAGCTTGGAAGCGGTGGATCCGTTGTGGAACGACCGGGAAGAGCAGGATCCAGATTTCAATCTGTTCTGGTCCGCTACCGGGGGTGGCGGATATCTGGCCGCCGGCAGCGACGCCTCGGGCATCGGGTCGGTGTCGGGGCCGGGCTATCAGTCGGCCGACTATTGCGATGTTAGGGTGGCGAACCAGCCGCTGGTTCGCTTGGGGGAGCTGGGCCGGATTCATTCCTATGAACCGCTCAGGTCTCTGCGTTTCTGGTCCGCCTCCGCTGCCGACGAGACTGGACACGATGCCGACCTGCTTGACCTCTTCAAGATCGGAGATCTGAGCACCGCGTGCGGGAGGGTGAACCTCAACACCCTTGAGAAGCCCGTGGCGGTTGCGTTGTTCAAGAACGCCTTGAGCGTGGATACGGACACGGCCTGGACGGCGTTGGAGGCCAGGCGCGCCACCGGAGCGGTGTGCCGCCGGATCGGCGACTTCTTCGGGGGAATTGCCGGCATTTCAGGTTCGAACAAGGCGCATGATGATCTGGAGGAGGACGCCGTGGTGAAACTGGCCGAGCTGGCAACGGTCCGCCAGAACTATTTTACGGTGATTGTCTGCAGTCAGGTTGTTCGGGATGTGGAGGGGGTGTTGTATGACCACGACGGCATCGCCGCCACCCCGATGGTCAAGGCCAGTCTCAGCAAATTCGACGTGGAGTTGAATCCTGACGGGTCCGTCAAGCGCTATGTGGATTCGATTCTGGCCGAGCAGAAAATCATGGCGGTCTACTACCGCGATGCGGGCAATAACCAGTTCCGCCTGGAGCGCTACGATTATCTCCACTGATGCCAGGGTCGGTTTCACGGACTACGGATGAAACCGCAATCCCTGGAGCGGCGCTTTTCCAAAGCGCCCGTGTTGATTCGGATGATGGGGGCCATGGGACTTCGGATGCAACCGCGCCCCTGGAGCTGCGCTTTTCCAAAGCGCCCGCCGAACATGCAGGGCGTCGTGTCGGCTGGCAAGTGGCAGTTCCCGAGTTTGGCCTCATATTATCCGCCTTTTGAATCAGAACTGTTCCACAAATCGTCCGATTGGCGACCTTGTCTTCACCCCTTGTCCATCTCATTCAGCATATTCCAGTTGCTCCCAAGCGCAGCCGGGTGCTGAGCCGTTTGGGCTACCGTCCGAATGTCACCATGCTCAGTGCTGCCGACGAAACATTGCTGGACCGGGCCATGCGGGATGGCAAGACCCTTTGTCGTCTCCGGGGGGCCTATGGGCGATTCAACCTTGTCCACCGAGGTGAACGGGTTGTCGAATTGGCCAATGGGCCGGTGCTGGAAAGCGCGGATCTGGCCCGGTTGCTGGAGGCCAGCACCCAAGTGGTGCTAATGGCCTCGACCGCCGGCGAGGAGGTCGTCGCCCGGATTGCCGATTTGGTGCACCATGGCAGCGGGGGCTTTGCCCTCATGCTGGATGCCGTCGCCTCCCAGGCCGCCGATGCGGGTCTGGACTGGCTGATGGCCTTTATCGACAAACAGTTGCGCCCCGAAGGGCTTCGCCTGACCCGGCGGCGCTACAGTCCGGGGTACGGCGACCTGCCGGTGGATTTTCAAAAGCCGATTTTCGAGGCGTTGGATCTGGCGCGCTTGGATATGAAGCTGACCGATCGCTGCATGCTGGTGCCGGAGAAGTCGGTCCTGGCCATCGCCGGTTGCGAACCGTTGCGGTGAGGGGGAATGGTGAGGGGTGAATGGGGTCCCCAAAGGGGACATGGAGTAACGCCCAGGGTGAAAGCCTGGGATGCGTTGGAGAAAATGGTAGGCTCTCGGAGTCGACCCCGCCCAGCGGGGGAGACGGCCGAAGACAACGGGAGCCGGATAAGGCGTAAGACATGAATCGAGAGTCGTTCAAGGCGTTGTTGCAGAGCAAGATCCTAGTTTTGGACGGGGCCACCGGCACGGAACTGCAGAAGCGCGGCCTGCCGGCAGGAGTCTGCCCCGAACAGTGGGTGCTGGAAAATCCGGAGGCCCTTTTGAGTGCTCAGGGCGACTACCGACGTTCGGGCTCGGATGCGGTCTATTCCTGCACCTTTGGCGGCAACCGCTTGAAGCTGGCCGAGTTCGGGCTTGGGGACCGGGTGGTGGCGATCAACCGCGATCTGGCGCGGTTGTCCCGGCAAGCGGTCGGGGAGAGCGGTCTGGTGGCCGGAGACATCGGCCCGACCGGGCGGTTCGTGCAGCCGTTCGGGGATCTGCCCTTCGAGGATGCCGTGGATATTTTCAAGGAGCAGGTGACTGGCTTGCTGGAGGGCGGTGTCGATTTTTTCGTCATCGAGACCATGATGGATATCCAAGAGGCGCGTGCGGCCTTGCTGGCCGTGAAGGAGACCTGCGACTTGCCGGTGTGCGTGAGCATGACTTTTGATAAGTCGGGACGGACCCTGACCGGCACCGATCCGGCCACCGCGGTGGTGACCTTGCAGAGTCTGGGCGCGGACGCGGTCGGCTGCAACTGCTCCACTGGGCCCGAGGATATGGCCAGGGTGATTGCGGTCATGCAGGAGTATGCCGAGGTCCCGCTTCTGGCCAAACCCAATGCCGGCCTGCCAAAGCTGGTGGACGGCAGGACGGTTTTCGACATGTCGCCGGACGAATTCGGCCGTCGCACCCGAATCTTGGTGGAGCAGGGGGTGAACCTGGTTGGGGGCTGCTGCGGCACGGCCCCCGAATATATTCATCAGCTTTGCGCGCATCTCGGCCAGGTTTGTGTTCCGTCCTGGGGACCGAAGTCTCACAGTGCGCTGAGTTCGGCCCGCAAGACGATCCGGGTGGGTGCCGGGTTGCCGGTGGCCGTGGTGGGGGAGCGCATCAACCCCACCGGCAAGAAAAAACTCAAGGAGGAGCTGCGCGAAGGCAAGCTGGCCGAGGTGCGTCGCTTTGCCCTGGAGCAGGTCGAGAAGGGGGCCGCTCTGCTGGATGTGAACGTAGGTATGCCGGGAATAGACGAACAGCAGACAATGACCCGTGTGGTCGAGCAACTGGTTCCCTTGGTGGATCTGCCCCTGTGTCTGGACTCCTCCACGCCGGAGGTCTTGGAAAGCGCCTTGCGCCTTTATCCCGGCCGCGCCTTGATCAACTCCATCTCGGGAGAGGCGGCCAAGGTTGGGAAGCTGCTGCCCATCGCCGCCAAGTACGGGGCCATGTTCATTCTGCTGCCGTTGGACGATCATGGCATTCCGGTCACGGCAGGGCAGCGCGCCGCCATCGTCGAAAAGGTGTTTGCCGAGGCGCAACGCTTCGGCTATGACAAGAAGGACATCGTCGTGGACGGTCTGGTGATGACCGTTTCCTCCGATCAGCAGGCTGCTTCGGAAACTCTGAAGCTGGTGGACTGGTGCACTCATACCTTCGGCTGCGGGACGATCCTTGGACTTTCCAACGTCTCTTTTGGCTTGCCCGAACGCAAGTGGGTGAATGCCGCTTTTCTGGCCATGGCTATAGGTCGCGGCCTGACCATGGCGATCGCCAACCCGTCCGGCGACATGCTCATGAACATCAAGATGGCTTGCGACGTGCTGACGGCTTGTGATTCCAACAGCCGAGCCTACATCGAGCGTTTCGCCGATGCCGGACCAGCTATCCCCGCTCCGAAACCGTCCGTGGAGCTGGGCCCCGGCGAACGGGTTTTCGAGGGGGTGGTGAAGGGCGACAAGGAAGCGATCGTGGGTCTGCTTAAGCAGGCGCTGGAGGCCGGATTGCCGCCGGACTGCCTGGTGGACGGCCATTTGATTCCGGCCATCAATCGGGTCGGCGAACTTTTCGATCAGAAGACGTACTTTTTGCCGCAGTTGATCATGAGTGCGGAAACCATGAAGGCAGCCTTCGACTATTTGGAACCGCTGCTGGCCGAGGCCTCTGCCGGTGCTGAGGGGGATAAGGTCAGGATCGTGTTGGCCACGGTCAAGGGCGATATCCACGATATTGGCAAGAACATCGTGGGCTTGATGCTCAAGAACTACGGGTTCGAAGTCTACGATTTGGGCAAGGATGTGGAAGCCGAGGCCATCGTGCAGACCGCCCGCGACACCGGAGCCCAGGTGGTCGGGCTCTCTGCGCTGATGACCACGACCATGGTCGAAATGAAGACGGTGATCGAGCTGGCCAAGGCCGAGGGGCTGACCTGCCGGTTCATGATCGGCGGCGCGGTCATCGATCAGGAGTTCGCCGACGAGATCGGCGCCGACGGTTATGCCCAGGATGCTTACGCCGCCGTGAAGCTGGCACAGGAGCTGGCCGGGGTGTAAGGGGACTGTGGGGCTGAACCGACGAGGACTTGTTTTGTTGTGACGAATCATGATCTGATCCAAGAATTCAACGAGTTTGCCGATGAGTACGATGAAATCGTCATCGGCGAACTGGGCTACACCGCGCACCGGCGCCTGCCGATCCAAGTGCTCGCCCGTCTGGGCAGCGGTCGGGCCAGAATTCTGGATCTGGGCTGCGGCACGGGCATCAGTTCTTTGCTGTTTTTCGAACGGGGCCATGAGGTGATTGGAGTCGACATCGCCCCGGGCATGGTCGCCAAGGCGCGGCGGCGGCCCTTCAAAAAATTGCTGTGCCAGAATCTGGAGGCACCTCTGCCGTTGGAGGCGGATTGCTTCGATGCCGTTGTGGCCCTAGGGGTGATGGAATTCATTCACGCTCCCGAAAGGTTTCTCCGGGAAGTCCGCCGCGTTCTCAAACCCGGGGGAGTATTCGCCCTGACCGTGCCTCGCGATCGTCCAGCCCAGAGCCGCTTGCCCGTGCGCAACTACCGTCAGAGCGAAGCCGAAGCGCTGCTGGTCGCCACGGGATTCGAAATGCTCTCCTGCGAGCGTTTTCTCGGCTACGAACTGGATGGAGAGAAAATCCATTACTGGGGCTGTCTGGTGAAGAGACCCGATTGACCGGTCGGAAAAGTTGGGGAAAGGGGCGATTGGCAGACAAGCGATCTGAAGCGTGAAAGGCTGAAACCCGAGACACGAATCCAGGTAGAGGCCATGGTTCGTTGTCCATGGTCCTGAGCCAAAAGTGGTCCTGAGTCCCGATCTCCGCTATCTTTCTTGAGGACGGCAACGGGGAGACGACCATGAGCCTCAGCAGTCTTCGGGACTATGTGTTCGCCAGCAAGTACAGCCGGTACTTGCCGGAGAAAAAACGCCGGGAAACCTATGGCGAAGCCGTGGACCGGGTGCTCGGCATGCACCGCGAGCACTTCGCGGTCAAGGGGTTGGATATTGGGGATTTGCTGGAGATCACTGGCCAGGCCATGCGCGAAAGGCGGGTGCTGGGCAGCCAGCGGGCTCTTCAGTTCGGCGGGGAACCCATCTTGGACAAGAATGCCCGGCTTTATAATTGCACGACGTCCTATTGTGATCGCCCACGATTTTTTCAAGAAGCCATGTGGCTGCTGCTGTGCGGCTGCGGGGTGGGGTTTTCGGTGCAACGGCACCATATCCAACGCTTGCCGGGCATTGCCGGCCCGCATGGAGCGGAGGCGGTTTTTCATATCGAGGACAGTATCGAAGGCTGGGCGGATGCGTTGGGGGCGCTGCTCTCCAGCTACTTTGTGGCCGATCAACCGTTCCCGGAACTTGCCGGAAGGGTGGTGAGCTTTGACTATGGCCGGATTCGTCCGCAGGGCGCGCGCCTGTCCTACTGTCCGGGCAAGGCACCCGGGCCGGAGCCCTTGCGGCGCAGTCTGGAGCTGATCCGGTCCTTGCTGGAACGCTGTCTGGCCCGGGGCCTCGACCGCCTTCGCCCCATCGACGCCTACGATATGATGATGCACGCTTCCGACGCGGTGCTGTCTGGCGGGGTTCGTCGCAGCGCCACCATCTGCCTTTTCTCTCCGGACGACGAGGCGATGGCCCTGGCCAAGACGGGCAATTGGTTTGCGGAAAATCCGCAGAGGGCCCGCTCCAATAATTCGGCCCTGCTGCTGCGGGACCGGACCACCCGCGAGCAGTTCGACCGTCTGATGGTGGCGGTCCGGGAATTCGGCGAACCCGGTTTCGTCTGGGCCGATCATCCGGATATGACCTTCAATCCCTGCGTGGAGATCGGTCTGTATCCCCGCATCGGCGGTCTTTCCGGATGGGCATTCTGCAATTTGTGCGAGATCAATATGGGCGCCGTGGCTTCCCCCGCCGATTTCGAGGCCGCCGCCAGGGCGGCGGCAACGATCGGCACTCTGCAAGCGGACTACACCTCATTCCCCTATCTGGGGCGGGTCAGCGAGAGGATCGCCCGCCGCGAAGCCCTGATCGGGGTCTCCATGACCGGCATGATGGACTCGCCCCAATTGGCCTTCGACCCCGACCTTCAGCGCCGGATGGCCGCGGTGGTGCTGGAGGTGAACGCCATGGTTGCCGCACGAATTGGCTTGAATCCCGCCGCCCGGGCCACCTGCGTCAAACCTGCCGGCAGTACCAGCTGCCTAATGGGAACCAGTTCAGGGATTCATCCGCATCATGCCCGCCGCTATTTCCGCCGAGCACAGGCCAACCGAGACGAGCCTCTGGTCTGTCTGTTCCGCCAGCAAAACCCGCTGGCCGTGGAGAAAAGTGTCTGGAATCCAAACGGGACCGATGTGGTTCTGACCTTTTGCGTGGAGGCAGGCCAGAACGCTCGGATTCGCCGCGATGTCTCGGCCCTGGAACTGCTGGAGCATGTCAAGCTGACGAAAGCCAATTGGATCGACGCCGGCCGTCGGCTGGAGCGCTGTGCCAGGCCCTGGCTCAGCCACAATGTCTCCAACACCATCACCGTGGGGGAGGGGGAGTGGGAAGCGGTGGCCGACTTCATCTACGAGAACCGGGCGTTCTTTGCCGGGGTGGCGTTGCTGCCCGAAGGCGGCGATCTCGACTATCCCCAGGCGCCGTTTTGCGAGGTTTGGGATGCCCGCGAAATCGTAGACCACTATGGAGTGGGGGCGATCATGTCCTCCGGGTTGATCGTGGATGGTCTGCATGTGTTCGACGACAATCTCTGGGCCGCCTGCGATGCCGCTCTGGGTAGAGGCAAGGGACTGGACGAGCCGGCCCCGTCCTCGCTTTCAAGACGGGCGCCGGACGCGGAATCCGCCCACGCCAAGAGACGGGATTGGGTTCGGCGCGCCCGTAAATTCGCGGCCAATTACTTCGAGGGGGATGTGCTCAAGATGACCCGCTGTCTAAAACGCGTCCACAATTGCAAGCTCTGGGAGGATCTCCAGCGCCAGAATCGATGCGTCGACTACACCGCCTTGGTCGAGGAGGAGGACAATACCGGCGCCTTTCAAACCTTCGCCTGCGGGGGTGGTGTCTGTGATCTTATTTAGATCTGAAGAGGCGATCAAGCTGTTGGAAAAGGCCCGTTTCGGAGGGGTGTCACCCCTTCCGGGGCCCTGGCGGGCGGTCCAGGCCACGGGCCGCCAAACTTTTTGCGCGATCCTAACTGCCGGATCCGGCGCGGCTTGCGGCACCGCCGCC
>JBFJXC010000007.1:0-26771 GCA_041623325.1 Lentisphaeria bacterium
AACAGCACGGCCAGAGAAAAGGAAGCCAGAAGCAGCCTTTTCGGGGTTAGTTTCTGCATCATCAACCAAACGCACCAGGTCGAGACCAAAAAGAATAACGAGGCTGCCAAATCGACGGTTACCAAGCGCGCATGGGCAAGCACCGTCGTGCTAAAAGAATACAAAGCCAGAGAGATCAGCGCTCCACCTCGCCCGAACAGGCGATTCGATATCATAAAAACGGCCGTTCCCAGAAACAGGCTCAGGACAACGGTCATCAATCGTGATGCGAAAATCAGCTGTCGCGCATCGCCACCGCGGTTGAACAGCACCTCCTTTGTGATCACCCACTGGTTGTTGTCCCACTGTTTCCAGTCAGGCAGAGACAATTCCTTGCTGAACAGGTGCGGCAATGCCGCCCAGCGCTGGGCCAAGTTTCCGCTCTCCGGGTTGAGGCGGTAGTCATGGTCGTGCCAGTAAACGGCCCCGGCAGCGATATGGACATTCTCGTCGAAGGTCGGGGATTTCTGCGCCATGCTGGTGATCGCAAGCACAACATGAGCAAGCAGCAGTGCCACGGCAAGCGCGTGGAATCGCTCCAGTTTCACAGTCTGTTTGGTATAGCGTTCAATAACGGCGGTCATCTTCCCTCCCGGTCATGGTGTGGTCAATGGGGGTTTAGGGTATGTCGACCCGTTGTTTGACATTGTTGTTTTGGGTTGGCAGCCGGTCGATCCGTTCCAGGATCTGCACTCTCGGTCCTTCTTTGACGGTCCGGTAGTGATGTTCGGTGGGAGACTCTCGGTTTTCATAGGGGATGTCGACGGCGTCCAGCGTGACGAGCCGGTAGGGCTGGGAACCCCGGTTGCCGATCAGATAGTCTTCAACCCGCTGGCTTTGGGTGCTCGTGATCCTTTTGCGGAAGATGATCCATCTGGCATCGCGAGCCGGGGCCAAGTCCTCGCCGGTGAGCCCGCCGACCACTCGAAGCCCGGTGTAGAATTTCAGCGGCAGGTCACCGTAGGTGATGGCGACCACGTCGCCGGGGTTTGACGGCTGACTGTTCAGATAGGTGACGATTTTTTCAAGGGGACCATCGTAGTCGTGGGTGATTTCGTAGAGGTAGTCGGGCAGAGCCTGGTAGGCCAGGCACGCCAGCAGGGCCAGTGCGCCAAGGGCGGGGTGTAGGCGCCAGGCCGCGCGGATCAGCAGGGCGGCCAAGATCATGAGCATGGGGATGATCGGGGCCAAGTAGCGGAAAAAGGGCGCCAGGACGGTGAACGATAGAATGGGAAGGTTGACGATGATGAAAAGGGCTGGGAAGAGGGTGGCCCTCCAGGAGGCAGGCGGGGCGGACAGCACCGGAAGTTTCCGGCGGATCCGGTCAATGGCGATCAGGAGGGGAATCGTCAGAAGAAAGGGAGGAAAGGTAAAAAGCAGGATCTCTCTTGAGAAGGCGAAGAAATGGCGGAAGGTCGAGGCAAGCTTGAAAGCCACATGGCCGTAGTGGGCGTTGTAGTCCGTCCCCGAATACCAGTAGAGTCCCGGAAGGCATAGCACCACGGTCCAGGTCCCGGCCGCCAGCACAGCTGGAAAGCGGTCGCGCCGGGTCAGCAGCGAGTGCAAGGCGGTGGTTGCCAGAAGGGTGGCGCAGTAGAAATAATGGGTGTGGAACAGCAGCACACCAGTTGCGACGAAGGCGGTGCGGGAAAAACGTCGGCTTTCCAAAAGGCGGAAGTAGGTATAGAGGCCGAGCAGGGAGAAAAAGCTGGTCATGCTGTAGTAGCGGCACTGCCGGGAGAGGAGCAGGAAGGGGATGCACAGGGCTAGCAGAATGGCGGCGGTCATGGCGGTCTTTTTGTCTTTCCAGAGGTCGGCGACCACCTGGTAGAGTAGCAGGACGGTGGCGATGCCAACAAGGGCGAACGGAAGCCGTGCTGAGAGCGTGTTGATGCCGAACAGCTTGTAGGAGGCAGCTACGAAATAAAACGGTAGCCAGGGATGCCACTTCCAGAGGTGGTTCGGGCCGTGGTCGGTGCCCAGTTCCTGCGAAAAACTGTTCAGGCCGTCGGTGCCGTATGGCAGGCCGCGCTCGAGAATCGTCTTGCTGATCAGAGCGGTCTGGGCCTCGTCCTGCCATAGGGTGTGGTTGCTCAGGTTCTTCAGAAACAACACCGACGACAGCGCCAGAAGGGCGAGCACGAAGGCTGTTTCAAATCGAGGCTTGCCAAAGGCGAAGCGGATATGGTCGAAGGACATGGCTTGGATCTTTCTCATGCGGAGTCATTCTTCACCAAGGCGCTCAAGACCTCGGAACTGAGCAGTCGCGGTTCGCTTTGTCGGAGGATTTGGCGGATGCCGGGCAGGGGGCGGCAGTGGACTAGGAACTGAAAGCTGAAGAGGCGGGGCAGCAGGGTTGCCAATAATTGGGAAATCCAACTGAGAAGGCGACTGCCAGTACCCGGGATGACAGGAACAAATGGCACTCCGATGGGAATGATTCGGTCGATGACGTAGCCGCAATCGCGCAGCATGCGCACTAGAGAGCTTTTGGTAAACAAACGCTTGTGGGTGATATCCAGTATGCCGCGTTCAGCATAGTTGAAGCGTCCTAAAAGCAGACTTAGTCGCACAGCGATAAAGGCGATGTTGGGGGTGGACAACACGATCAGCGGCGCTTTATCTCCGGCTCGGAGAGAGGTGCTTTGGTTGCGCAGTGCTGTAAGGAATGCCTCGGGATTCTGGAGATGCTCGATGATGTCCAGCATCAGTACCATGTCATAGTCAAATGGATCGACTGGGATGGGGTCCGTTTCAAGTTTGATCTTGTGGAACTCACTCATGGTATCCGGTAGGGGCTTCTGCATATCCAGGCCAGTTACCGAGGCCCCCAGTTGTTCACAACGCCGGGCCACGAAGCCTGGGCCACAGCCGATGTCCAGAATCCGCTTGGGCTTGTGCTGCTCGACCGCTTTCAGGGCCTGGGAGTGCGACGAATAGAGGAGTTCGGCCTTGCTTTGATATTTTAGCGGGGTCAGGTCCCGGTACTTGAGCAGGCAGAGCATGCCCAGGCGGTGCAACTTGTAGTTAAGGGTCTGCAGGACCACGTCCTTCGCGTACTTCAGGCCGTTGACATGGCAGGTCTCGTCGCCGTAGCGGGTGGGGATGGCGAACTCCTGGATGCGGGCGGAGACGTAGTCGGCCTGCAGAAGGATCTCGGTGTCGAAGTGGAAGTCGTTGGTGTTGATCTCGAAGGGGACCGAGCGCAGGAAGCGGGTGGAGTAGCCGCGGTAGCCGGTGTGGTACTCGGAGATGTGCTGGCCGGTCAATTTGTTCTGGAACCAGGTCAGGCAGCGATTGCCGGCCATCTTGTAGAGGGGCATGCCCCCGGCCCGGGCGCTTTTCAGATTTTTCATGCGGGAGCCCAGCACCACGTCGGCGTCGTTCTCCTGCCAGGTCTGGATGAATTGGGGCAGCAGTTCCGGGGCGTACTGGCCGTCGCCGTGCAGCATGACCACGAAGTCGAAGCCGGCGTCGATGGCCAGGCGGTAGCCTAGCTTCTGGTTGCCGCCATAGCCTTGGTTGACCGGGTTGCGCAGCACGGTGACGTTGGAAACCTCGTGCCCGGTCACCCACCGGCTAGCCACCTCGGTGGAGTTGTCCACCGAGGCGTCGTCGATCATCAGGAAATGGATCTGATCGTTGTTGTACAGTTCCTGGGGGATCCGGTCGAAGACGGAGGCGATGTGCTTTTCGGCGTGGTAGGCCAGAATAAAGACCAGGACACGCCCGGACGCGGCGGGTGGTTGTGACACGGCTGAACTCTCCGGTTTTTGGCTGCGCCCCACTTTAGCCTTTTGCCGGAAGATCGCAATGGTAGGAGCCGGTTCCACCCGGCGAACAGGGAGACTTGTCATGTCTGAGGGTTGAACGTAGGGGCCGGCCGTGGTAGACGGGTCGACCGGTTCGCGAGTAGGAACTGGCTCCTACCTCGCACTTTGTCTATATACATGAAGCCGGAAACCGGCCAGGTAGGAGGCTGGGTAGGAATTGGCCAGTTCGTAGATGTTGCTGTGCTGGTCCTGGATGAGTGGGGCCGGGGCAGGGTCGCCCTCCCAGGCGTGGGTGAGTAGCCACTGGGTTCCCTGACGGGGACGTTTGGCCTGGGGGTAGTAGACGAGTTCCTGTGGCAGTGGGGAGGTCAGGCGTTGCAGGTGGAAATTTAGGACCATGGTGTGGCGGAAATCGTGATCGGAGGAGAGGGTGGCGGGGGATTGCGAGCTGTTTTGCATGATGTGCTCGAGCATGGGCAGATACTGCCCCCGACCGTTGCGCAGCAGGTGGGCGGAGTAGAGGGCGTTGCCGAGGGCGAACGTGGTCAGCAGAAACAGGCAGACGAGGCGCCCAATCTGTCCGGTCAGGCGGAGCCTGGCCAGAAAATGGGCGGTCATCAGCAGGGCCATGGCGGCGTTGACGATGAAGTAGCGCTCGTAGTTGTAGGGGGAGCGTCGCAGCAGGCAGAGAAGCAGCGGCGAGATGACGACGGCAGCCGCATAGAAGATCCATAGGTCGTTGTGCTGACGAATCAGACAGGCCAGGCCGACGGCCGTGATGAGCCCTCCGATAGCCAGGCAGACCCCCCCCAAAGAGATGGGCAGACCCAGGGTGTAGGCCCAGGCTCCGGAACTGCCCGCCAGCAGGGAAACATCGGTGGCGCCTCCGGTCTGGAGCAGGCGGACATAGGCCAGGTAGAAGACCACAAAAAACGCGCTCGGCATTAGATGCCACCACAGGGCTTCGGCTGCGGCTTGCGTCCAGCTTCTCCGGGTTCGGAACCAGCGCCAGCAAGACCACAGACCGCCCGCCGCCAGCATGTGGACTCCGATGGGTTGGGCCAGAACGGCCAGCGCGATGGCCATCCAGTATCCGATGGCCAGTGGCGAGTGCCGTTTGCCTTCGCCGCGAAGCAGCAACCAGAAGGCCAGCAGGCAGAAGCAGACGCACAGGGCGTAGCCCCTGGCTTCGGAGTCGAAGTGGACAAACAGGTAGGAAAAGCCGATCAGCAGGGTGGCGATCAGGCTGGCCGAGGGGAGGGCGGTGTCGGGGAGTTGTTCCCGGTCCCGTTTCAGTTGTTCCCGAGCGATCAGGCCGACCAGTCCCATGCTGCCGATGCCGGCCAGCAGGGAGGGCAGGCGGTAGAGCTGTTCGGGGGCCTGGGGACCGGCGAAGTAGAGATAGAGCGAATAGAGGCTGTGATTGTCGGTGCGGACTCGGGTCCAGATCTCAAGGGCCGAGGCCAGGGGGTCGACGATACGGATAGCCCAGATCTCGTCCAGCCAGAGTTCCTTGAGAGCGGCCGCGAAGCGGAGCGCGGTGCAGGCGACTAGTGTGAGGATGGTCGTGGCGGTCCATCCGGCGATGGGAAGATGGCCGGGTGGGTCAGAAGGGTGGGTGTCCGGATCGCTCATGGCCGAGAGTGTTTCACGGTGTGTACTCTTATGGTTGCATGCCCCGGATAATAGCGGCAGTTGGCTCGAAGTCAACGTTAGTGTGAAGGAACCAATAGACTGAGAACTCTCAGGCGCGCTGCCCCTTAAACCCCGGCAAAGGGCATGATGCCCTCGCCGAGGTCGTGCCTACCCGCCAACCCCCTGAAATCCGAACACCGAAACCTATTTCACCGGGCAGATGCACACTGCTCCGGCCATGGCCAGGGTGTCGAGGGTTTCGATGCCCTTGGCGGGGTGGAAGCGGGCCAGTTGGACATCGCCGTCCTGGTGTGCGATCAGGAGGGTTTGGTCGTCGAGAAGGACGAAATCGCGGGGGATGCCGCCTCCGGTGGGGTAGATGCCGGCGAGGGCCAGGATGTTGTCCGGGGCCACATCGTAGACCGCGATGCTGTCGTGTCCGCGGTTGGAGGCGAACAGGCGTTTGCCGTCGGCGGAGAGTCGGACGGCGGCGGCGGTGCTTTTCTGGTCGTATCCCTCAGGCAACATGGGAAGCGTCTGGCGCATTTTCCACTTGCCGCTCTCGCGTTGAATGACGCTGACCTGGTTGCCGAGTTCGTGTAGCAGGAAGGCGGTGCCGTTGGTGCCGTAGGTCAGATGCCGGGGGCCCAGGCCCGGTTCGACGTCCAACCGGTCATGGAGAGCCAGCAGCCCGGTCGCCTTGTCCTGTTCGTAGACCATGACCGCATCGATGCCCAGGTCAATGGCGCAGAGCAGGTTGCTGCCAGGTATGATGCTGACCTGGTGGGCATGGGGGCCTTCCTGTCGCTGGGGATGGACGCTTCGGCCCTCGTGCTGGATCAGTTGGATCTGGGGGCCGAGGCTGCCGTCAGCCTTCAGCGGAAACACCGTCAGGCTGCCGGACTGATAGTTGGCGGTGTACAGAAAGCGTTCGTCGGCGCTGAGGCATAGATGGCATGGGCCCTGGCCGAGCGTGTCGTGCCGCGACAGCAGGCGCAAGCCGCCGGCCTGGACCGCATAGGCCGCGGCCGAGCCGCCCGGGCCACCGCTGGCGGATTCGCTCGAAATGGCGTAGAGCCGGTCCTGTTTCTGGTTCAAGATCACATACGTCGCGTTGGGCAGCATCTCGGAATACTTCAGCTCGAGTTTGCCCCCATCCAGCAGGCACGCCGCGATGCCGACTCCGCCCAGCCGCGTATAGGTTCCGACAAAAAAATCCATCTGTACGCTCCGATTGAGATTGGTCTTTTATTGGCTCGGACCCCGGTTTTAGCGTGGCGACGCCATCCGTCCCATGATTTCCGGGGGGTGCGTACACGATACGCAAGGGATGAGTTAAGTCAAGGTGCCGGTTACTATAGATTGGCCACTTGGATAACGCTCAGTTCCCGGACTTGTTCCCACTTGCGGTCGTTGGTGATGACCAAGTCGGCACCGCAGACCTGGGCCGTGGCCAACTGAATCGAGTCCGGAGTCCTCAGCCCGTATCGGGCTCGGAATAAAACCGCTTTATCTGCAAACATTCAGGGGATAAATGCTGATTCGATCGGAGTTGGTCAGGTAGTCACGGTATCTGGCGGCCAGTCTATGTTGACCCTGGCGTTCGGGCAATGTCAACAGCTCGATGTAGGTGATCATGGAGGTGGTGATTTCCAGAACCAGACGGTAGACCTGATCGATAAGATTGCTGATCGGGCCGATGAACTGGGGGTGCTCTTCGAAGTAATAGATAAACGGGGCCGTATCCAGGAAGAGGCGCTGTTGCCGGTGAAGTGCTAGTCCCACTGTTCCCGCTCCTCGGCAATGTAGCGTTCCGCCTCGACTTGGCGCCACAGGTCCTTGCCGATGCCACGACTCTTGCGGAAGTCGTTTTTCCCCTGCGGAACAATCGCGGACGGCTGGCCGGGGTCAGTCAATCGGGCGATTGGCTTGCCCGCCCGTTCGATGATGATCTCCTCGTGTCTCAGGGAAACCATGTTCAGCAGTTTTCCCAGGTTCTTCCGCACTTCCATGGCTGATGCGGTAATGGTCATCACACACCTCGCAATGATTGCTGCCATTGACCCAGTTGCATCAATTACTATAGTCGGCGGGCTGGTCGCAATCTAGAGGCGGTCAAAGAGTGTATCGAGGAATTGGTGCAGGAGCATCGTGCGGAGCTCTTTGCCTTGTACCTTGCGAACAGCGGACTGCTTTCGAGCAGGTAGGCCTCGACCGCGCTTTTGACTTATTGATTGGGAAAGCCGACGTGACGGTTGGCGAGCCTTATTCGCGTTGTTTCTGGCAAGGGGCGGAGGGAGGCGGTACATTGAGCGTTCATTTTTTCGGGGTTCAGTTCAATAGCATAAGCGGTTTGTTTTGATGAAGAACGAATACGATGTGATTGTCGCGGGCAGCGGTCTGGGGGGGCTGACGGCCGCCATTCGCCTAGCGCAGGCGGGGCACCGGGTTCTGGTGGCCGAACAGCATTTCCAGTTCGGGGGGCTGGCCACCTATTTCAAGCGCAAGAGCCATATCTTCGACGTGGCGTTGCACGGCTTTCCCATTGGGATGAAGAAGAGCCTGCGCAAGTACTGGGGCAAGGAGTTCGCCGAGCACATCGTGCAGGTCAAGCGGATTCGTTTCGAGAATCCTCAATTCCAGCTGGAAACCACCTTCGACACCGAGGATTTCACCCGCATCATGACCGAGCATTTCAAGCTGCCGGTCGAGACGGTGAACGCCTTTTTCGAGGCGCTGGACAAGATGAACTATTACGATGAGCGCACGCAGACCACGCAGCAGCTTTTCGAGCAGTTCTTCCCGGGCCGCCCGGACGTCTGGCGCTTGCTTATGGAGCCGATCACCTACGCCAACGGCTCCACCCTGCAGGAACCGGCCATCAGCTACGGGATTGTCTTCGGCAACTTCATGAGCAAGGGCGTCTTCATCTTTCAGGGCGGCACCGACAAGATGCTGGACATGATGGTCGCCAAACTGCGGGCCAACGGGGTGGACTGCGAGGGCCGTACCCGGGTCGAGAAAATCCTGGTGGATGACAAGGGCAAGGTGCGCGGGGCCATGGTCAACGGACAGGAGGTCAAGGCTCGGGCGGTGATCTCCAACGGCAGCCTGCCGCGGACCGTCCACGAATGGGTCGGGGACGAGCATTTCACACCCGAGTATCTGGCCGGTTTCTCCAAGGGGGTCAAACTCAGCAACAGCAGCTGCCAGGTCTACATCGGCATCCGCCCCGGGGAAAAGATCGACGACATCGGCGATCTGATCTTCACTTCCACACACCCCGAGTTCGATGCTGAGGCCATCTGCAGCAAGGACGTGACCAGCCGCACCTACTCGGTCTACTATCCCTCCATCCGGCCCGGTTCCGACCAGTACACGATCGTGGCCTCTATGAATGCCTGGATCGACGACTGGAAGGATCTTTCCGACGAGGAGTACAAAGCTGGCAAGCAGAAGCTGATCGAGGATACATTGGACCATCTGCAGAACTACGTGCCCAACATCCGGGAGATCATGGACTATACGGAGGCGGCCACGCCCAAGACGTTCGAGCGCTACACCGGGCACGTCGGCGGGGCCTCGTTCGGCACCAAGTTCGAAGGGCTGGAGTACAGCATGGACCTGCCCAAACAGGTGGGCGGGCTGTACCACACCGGTTCGGTTGGCATCATCATGTCCGGCTGGCTGGGCAGCGCCAACTACGGCGTGATCACCGCCAATGAGGCGGACAAGTATCTGCGTGGAATGTAGGAGTTCATCCCATGGTAGAACTGGATTTCTCTAAGAGCGAGGACGGCCTGATCCCGGCCATTGCCCAGGACTACGAGACGGGCGAGGTGCTGATGCTGGCCTATATCAACCGGGCGGCCTGGGAACGGACGCTGGAGACGGGGCTGGCCACCTACTGGTCGCGTTCTCGCCAGCAGTTCTGGGTCAAGGGCGAAAGCTCGGGAAACGTTCAAAAGATCATGGAGATCATCGTGGACTGCGACTTGGACACGGTGGTGTTCCTGGTCGAGCAGGTTGGTGGAGCCGCCTGCCACAAAGGCTACCGGAGCTGCTTCCACCGGCGGGTGTTGAAAGGTGGTCTGGAAACCTTTGGGAAGCGGGTGTTCGATCCGGAAAAAGTGTACAAAAAGTGAAATTGGAACGATGAGCTAGGTCCCAAACTCAACGTTTTGATCAACTCCACCCAATAACCCAATCCCCACTTTCCAATTTCGAATTTCCAATCCCCCATGCGCCTGACTTGGCTGGCAATTCATTCGTCGTACTCCCACTCCTCGCTGGCTTTGCCGATGGTGCATGCCGCCGCGGAGGGGGGGGGAGTGCCGGCGGAGTGGAGCCGGGTGCAGGCCACGGTGAAGGATCAGGTGCCGACCATCGTGGCTCAAGTGGTCGGGCAGCGGCCTGATGTTCTGACGGGAACGGCCTATCTGTTTAACCGGCAAGTGCTTCTGTCGGTTGTGCGCAGGGTCAAGGTGTTGCGACCGGACTGCCTGGTGATTCTGGGCGGTCCCGAGTTTTTGGGCGACAACGCGGCCTTTCTCGAATCCGAACCGGCGGTGGATGTCGTTTTGCGGGGCGAAGGGGAGGAGGCCCTGCCGCACTGGCTTGAGCATGTCGCGTCTCCCGAATCCTGGACCACTATACCCGGCCTGTGCTGGCGGGATGCCGATGGGCGCGTGCATGATGACGGCCGCCGCGCGGTCGTGGCGGATTTGAATGCTTTGCCGTCGCCCACGAGCAGCCGTTTTTTCGACTGGAGCCGGCCCTTCGTGCAGTTGGAGACATCCCGGGGCTGTTTCGGCACCTGCAGCTTCTGCACCAGCGCGGTGGATTGCCGGGTCCGGACGGTCGGCCTGCGGCGGATTGCCGAGGACTTGGAACAGGTTCGCGACCGGGGGGTGCGGGAGGTCCGTCTGCTGGATCGCACCTTCAATGCCAACTCCCGTCGCGCGGTCGAACTGCTGCGGCTGTTCCGCACCCGGTTCCCCGATTTGCGATTCCATTTGGAAATACATCCGGCCTTGCTGAATCAGTCGGTTCGGGACGAGTTGGCCGTCGCGCCGCCGGGGGTTTTGCATCTCGAGGTGGGTCTGCAGACTACATCGGAAACGAGCCTTTTGGCGTGTCGGCGCATGGCCGAAGTGGAGGCCTCATTGGAGGGCCTGCGGTTCCTGTGCGGCTGCCCGAATTTGGAGGTGCACGTGGATCTGCTGGCCGGCCTGCCCGGAATCGGCATGGATCACATTGTGTCGGATCTGGACAGGTTGACCCGCATGGGGCCGCAGGAGATTCAGCTGGAAATTCTTAAAATTCTGCCCGGCACGCCATTGGCGGCCGAGGCGGGCGGCCTAGGGATTGATTATGCCCCGGATCCCCCATACGAGGTCCTGCGGACCCCGACCATGAGTCTGACGGATCTGCAGGAGGCCCGACACGTTTCCCAGCTGATCGACTCCTACTATAACCAGCCCGACTTGCATGCCGTGATCCGCCGGGTTTGCGCGCACGATCCCGAATTCTATCAGACATTCCGCCGGTTTTTGGTGCGGAAGGGGGCTTTGGGTATGCCCGTGGCTCTGGAGCGCCGCTTTCAGTTGTTGCATGACTATCTGCAAGGCCGTGATGCCTCCGCCTGCCAGGAGCTGGAGCTGGTCTGGTTGAAGGCCGGCTTTAGCCCCCAGCATGGCCTGTGCCGGGCTCGGCTTTGGAAGGGCGACGTGCCTGGGGATGCTCAAGTGGTCGAGGGGGCGCTTCCCCAGCAACGGGAGGTGCGGGTTTGGCATCTGCGCCAGGATCTGGCCGACTGCTGGGTCGTGTTTGACCGGAGCAGCCAGCAGCGTCGAGCCGCCGCCGTCTGCCAAAGGATGGATGTATAAACAGGGCTCTCACGAGCGCAATCGCGAGTAATAATCGAAAGGAAGCATCAGATGATTACAGCCAACAAGTTGAAGTCCGGGGCAATTGTTGAAGTCAACAAGGCCCCGCACCTGGTCGAGAACGTCAGCAAGCACACCCCTTCGGCCCGCGGGGCCTCCACTCTGTACAAAATCAGAGCACGAAACCTGCTGACCCGAGTCAAAACCGATTTGACCTGCCGGGGCGACGACACCTTCCCGGAACCGGACTTCCAGCAGCGCGATGTCCAGTATCTGTATCAGGACCAGGCCAACTGCGTGTTCATGGATCTGGAGACCTACGAGCAATACGAGATGCCGTCCCAGGACTTGAGCGAGGAGCTGCCCTACATAACGGACGGCCTCGAGGGTATCGGGGCTTACCTGCTGGAGGACCGTTTGGTGGGGATCAAGCTTCCCGAGGTGGTGGTCCAGGAATTGGTGGAGTGCGATCCGGCCATCAAGGGCGCTTCCGCCACGGCCCGCACCAAACCGGCCACCACGGTGACGGGGTTGATCATCCAGGTCCCCGAATACATGGAAAATGGCGAGCAGGTGCGCATCGACACCGCCAGCGGCAAGTTCATTTCCAGAGCCTAGGCGCGATTAAAAATAATCGGGACCCTCGCGGCCTGCGGCTGGAAAATTCGCCATGGCTTGCAAAAACATGCAGGATCGGTATGGTTCCGGATTGTTTTCGCAATTAAATCAATCAAGGGTTCCCGATGGCGGGGCGGATTACGCTCAAACAAGTGGCTTGGAGAGCGCAGTGTTCGGTGGCGGTGGCCTCTAGTGTGTTGAACCGCAGCGGGGGCACCGCGCGGTACTCGGCCGAGGTGGCTCAGCGGGTCCGTCAGGCGGCGATTGAACTGGGGTACCAGAGGCGGATGCCCAGGACAGGGCCGCGGCTTCCAGGGCCGACGATCACGATCATGGTCGGAATCGCGGCCCCGGGTGGCAGCGCGATCGAAACCCTGTTTCTGCGCGAGGCGACCCGACAGCTGGACCGCTGCGGTTTTGGGCACCAGATCGTCTACGCCGACAGCCGTATTCAGGCCGGGCAACTGCTGGAACGGATCGCTAAGGGAACGGTCGAGGCGGCGATTACATTTGTGATGGGGTCGCCGACTTGCGAAAAGGTTTTTCGGGATGAAGGCATCCCGTTGGTCATGGTCAACTCGATGGAGGTTTCGGAACTCAACGGCATCTTCCCCGACGATGCGGGGGGAGTGCGGCAGGCGGTGCGGTTGTTGGCCGGGGCCGGCTGTCGGCGGTTGGCCTATGTGGACGGCCCGCGGGGTTGCCGGCACTACAGTATGCGTCTGCGGGGCCAGACCCTTCGTGACGAGAGCGAGCGTGCCGGCATGCAATGGCTGGAGTGGCATAACCAGGATGACTGGGACGTGGAGGCCGTGTCCCGGCTATTGAGCGCGGAAGTTGATGCCATTGTCGGGTTCAGTGATCGCGCGGTGACGCGGGTGGCGGACTGCTTTCGCGAATTGGGCCTCCGGTTGCCGGAGGCCTGCGGGGTGCTGTCGTTGTCGTCTCCGAGGCCGTTTGAAGACCGTCCGGAGACGACCTGCCTGGAAACGCCCTTCGCGGCGATGGGCCGGCTGGCCGCCGACATGATCGTAGATCTGTGGCGAGGTCGGCAGGCCGTGTTCGAAAATATCTTGGTGCCCGAATCCGTGTGGATAGGGAGTTCCCTGGATTGTCGACGAAACAAGCAAAAGGAGAGCAGATGAACAGACGATTGAAACGAACGGGAACAGGCCTTCTGGCCGGGCTGAGCCTCTGGCTGGCTAGCTGGTCGGCACCAGCCGGGCAGGGGGGGCTTGACACGGCTTGGCAGGAGGTCGGCTATCTGAACTACAAGAAGTCGGCTTCGCTCTTTGAAAAGGCGGCCAAGCAGTCGGAACCCGGAAGCGACGCCTGGATCGAAGCCACGTTGGGTTTGGCCGCCTGTCTGCAACACCGCCAACCCGACCTGCAGCAGGACAAGGAGCGCGCGGCTGAACTCTACGATCGTCTGATTGAGATTGGTGCCGGAAAGCCGGTCCTGCCGCTGGCGCTGATGCTGCGGGCAAGGCTTGCCGATCAGCTCGACTACTACGGCGACCAAGTCGACCCGAAAACCGCCCTGGTCTGCTACGACCGGATCATAGCCGAGTGCCCGGATTCGCCGCTGATTCACCCAGCTGCTTTGTTCCGGGCGCAGGTGCTGATCAATTCCATGGACAAAACCAAGGCCAGCGGGGCCATCGACTGGTTGCGCCAGTGGCAGGCCAAGTACCCGGCCAATCCCCTGACCTCCATGCAGCAGATGCTGATCGCCAAGGCATATAAATATCCCCTGCAGCAACCGGAAAAGGCGGCCACGGCCTACGTGGCGGCCGAGGAGATGGGGCTTCCCCAGGGGGTGGTGGTTGACAATTATTACTGGCGGGTGGCCAATCTGGCCCAGCAGGCCGGGGACACCAAGACCGCGATTCGGTATTATGAGCGGATCATCACCGAGGTGAAGAGGACGGGGTTTGCCTACGAGGCGCAGTTAAGGCTCAAGGCCCTGGGCGTGACCCCGCCGCCTTTGTTCAATCCTTTCGCCGCCGATAACCAGGAGGGCTCGAAATGACCCTGCGCAAGTTTTTCCAAACCTATGTGGGGGTGGCTATTTTGCTGGCCTCCATCATCTATGCCATGGTGCGGGTGGCCTACAATGAGGCCACCTACAAGGCCCCGGATGTGACCACCATTCGAATCTGCCATTGGCAGCTCGAGGCCGGCTTTCGGGATGCGCTTCAGGAGCTGATCGACGAGTACGAGCAGCTGCACTTGAAGCGCACCGGCAAGAAGATCCGGGTGATGCAGCTGCCGGTCAGCGAGCGCGGCTACAGTCAGTTTGTCAATACTGGTCTGATCGGCGGCACCGCGCCGGACATTATCGAAAAGGGATTTGCCAAAGGGGCTACGGATCCGGCGTACACCGCCCGCTTCTTTTCGCCTCTGGGCCAGTACCTGGACGAGCCCAATCCCTACAACGCGGGCACGCCGCTGGAAGGGGTGCCTTGGAAGGACACATTCTTCGACGGGCTCCAGGCCGCCTACGACCGGCAGCTGCTGGACCACTACTACGTGCCCTTCTCCATGTTCACGGTGCGGATCTACTACAATCGTGATCTCTATCGCCAGATTCTCGGCACGGACCGGACGCCCGCCAGTTATCAGGAATTTCTGGACGTCTGCCAGCGCATCCGCGAGCATGGTCAGAGCAAGGGCTTGCCGATCGTGCCCGTGGCCGGCAGCAAGTATCAGGGAGATCTGTTTCGTCGCCGGTATGAGACCCCGTTCCTGTTCGAGCTGATCAGCCAGACGGACGACGACTTCACCGGCAGCGTCGATGCGATGGAAAGCTACTTGGCCTACCGGCAAGGCAGATGGAGCTTCGAATCGCCGCGCTTTATGGCCGCGTGGAAGTGCATGCTCGAGGTCTCCAAAAACTTTCAGGATGGATGGCTGGCGGCCCAGCGGGACGACGCCGTTTTTCTGTTCGTCCAGAGCCGGGCGGTTATGACCGCCTCCGGATCCTGGGACGCCCCCAGCATCAAGAAGCAGGTGGCTGGCCAGTTCGAGGTGGGGGTGTTCGACTTCCCCATGCCGACCGACCATCCCGAGTATAGTAAGTTCGTGGCGGGGCCGGCCACCGAGGCCAGCATCAAGGGGGGCATCCCTTGGGCCATCTGCCGCCAGAGCCGCCGTCAGGAGCTGTGCGTTGACTTCCTGCGCTTCTGCACCACTCGGGCCAAGAACGAGTCGTTCAATCAGTCCATCACTTGGCTGCCGGTGGTGCTGGGGGCCAAGCTGACTCCCGATCTTGAACCGTTCCGACCCCGGATCGAAGGCTTCGTGGGGGACTTCCAGACCGATATCAGCACACCGGTCAAGATGATTACCGAGGGCAACCGCTGGTCGGTACTGTCCGACCGCATGACGCCCGAACAATATGCGGTTAAAGCCAAGGAGGTGTACGAGCGCACCGGGGCCGAAGGTTTCCAGGAGAAGCTCGTCAAGGACGGTCGCAACAATCGCAATCTGGAGCGGATTCTGGCCAGTCAGCTTCTGCTTCAACACATCGGTGCGCCCGATCCCAACGGCCGTCGCGACGAGAAAATCGGCCAGTTGCTGTTGGCGATTCAGGAGTTCGGCCACAAGGTGGCCGTGCGGCAGGCCCAGTTCGAGGCTTTGCAAAAGGAGACGGAAAGGAAACCATGAGCACGCAACGAATTACTATGCGGAATTTTCGCCAGAACTGGGTGCTTTTTGCCCTGCTTCTGCCCACGGTGCTGGGAGTGGCGACTTTCGCCTACATCCCGTCCTTCGAAGCCATCCGCCACAGTTTCTACAACTGGGACGGGGCCTTCACCGAGGAATTCGTCGGCCTGGACAATGTCCGGCGGATTCTGGGTGACTTGACGTTGTGGACTCCGCTGATACTCGGCGGGTTGCTGAGCGGGCTTTCCGCCTTGCTGGAGAAACCCAAGGTTCAGGTAATCCTGCGCCGGCTTGGGGCCGTGCTGCTGGCCTTGGCCGTGTTGCGGTTGGCGTTGGACGCCCGGACCCTGCCGCCCGGAACCACGATGCCAGGCACTCTGACCATGCTGGCTCTGACGGTCCTGTGCATCGTGCTGTCCTTCAAGCTGGAGCCGGGCAGTTTCAAACGCAACGTGGCGGTTCTGGGTTCCTACTTGCTTCCCTTTCTTGGCGGCATTGGCTATCTGGTGGCCGTGCGGCGGACCGGGGACTGGGTGCTGTGGACCAGCTTCCGGCTGATCTTCATCCTGATCGTGGCCAACCTCTTCAAGATGTGGCCGAGCATCTTCACGGCCGTGTGCATCCACCGCCTCAAGTCCGATCGCTCCCAGTACCTGTACCGGGTGCTGTTCGTGGTGCCCATGATCATCCCCCAAATGGTCGGTCTGCTGATCTGGAAGTTCTTCTACGATCCGAACATGGGGGTGTTGAACAAGTTGCTGATTTCCAGCGGTCTGGATCGGTACTTGATCTGGCTGGACAAGTGGGTGCTGCACCTGGGGGTGTTCACCGACCCTTTCAAACCGGCCTGGCTGGGCGATCCGGCTCTGATTATTTCCTCGTTGGTGTTCTGGGGTTTTCCCTGGGTCGGGGTTGTCGGCGTGCTCATCTATCTGTCGGGGCTGCAGAACATCGGCAGCGATGTGTACGAGGCGGCTGAAATCGACGGCATCACCTGGTGGGGCAAGTTCTGGCGCATCGAGCTGCCGCTGATCATGACCCAGGTGCGTCTGAACCTGATCATGATGATTATCGGAACCTTTCAGGCCTATGGATTCCAGTACGTGCTGCTGGGGGCCGAAGGCGGGCCTCAGAACAAGGGGCTGACGCCGGGCCTTTACATGTTCTACCAGGCTTTCCAGGAGCAGAATTACGGCTACGCCTGCGCCATCGGCCTGATCCTGTTCTTCATTATCCTGATCCTAACCATCATCAACCAACGGTATGTGAGAGTCAAGAAATGAACCAAGTACAGAAAAGCCACGAAATCGCCAAGCACGTTCTGATTCTGGGCGTGCTCCTGTTTGCCTTCTTCCCGCTGTACGTGATGCTGGTGATCAGTCTGAAGGACAACACCCAGTTCGTGCAGAACCCCTTTTTCCCAACCTTCCCCTTCCACTGGGAAAACTGGGCCAAGGGCTGGGAACTGATCAACACCTACATCGCCAACAGCATTCTGCTGTCGGTTTTCTCGGTGATCGGCACTCTGGTCACCGCCTTGCTCAGCGCCTATGTGTTTGCACGATTCGAGTTTTTCGGCAAGTCCGTGCTCTGGTACGCCTTGCTCGGATTGCTCTTCATGCCCGGTATCATGAATTTGGTGCCGCTGTTCGTGCTCATGAAGAACCTGCATCTGCTGAACTCCCTGTTCGGGCTGATCGTGCTGTATACGGTGGGCGGGCAGGTGTTCTGTGTGTTCGTGTTGCGCAATTTTATCGAGGAGATCCCCGACGACCTGTTCGAGGCCGCCCAGGTGGACGGAGCCAGTCCTTTGCAACAGATCTTCACGATCGTGGTGCCCATGAGCGGCAGCATCCTGGGGACCTTGGCCATTCTGCGTTTTCTGGCCACCTGGAACAACTTTATCCAGCCGCTGGTGTTCCTGTCTGACGAGTACAAGCAGGTGATTCCGGTTGGTCTGATGCGCTTGGACGGCGAGTATGTGAAGCAATGGGGCGAGATGATGGCCGGTTTCAGCATCGCGGCGATTCCCCTGGTGCTGATCTTCCTGTTCACCATGCGCCTGTTTGTGCGGGGTCTGACCGCCGGCGCCGTCAAAGGCTGACTCTGTCTGGCCGTCAGGACGGGCGCCGCGGCGGCGCCGACTTGCCGCCGGGGCGCCGGTTCAGTCAAGGAAGGTTGCCATGCTGTGGTCCCGCAGGGCGTCGATTGTAATGCTGGTGATGGGGGCGGTTGCGTCCGTCTGGTTTTGGCAGCGCTGGTCCCGGCGCCTCAACTACTGGGAGCTGACCAATC
Source organism: Lentisphaeria bacterium (assembly GCA_041623325.1). Lineage (GTDB taxonomy): Bacteria > Verrucomicrobiota > Lentisphaeria > Oligosphaerales > JBFJXC01 > JBFJXC01. The sequence goes on from JBFJXC010000007.1 coordinate 17,918, forward strand.
CGTCGCCCGCCAATCCGACGATTCTCTGCTATGGCGACAGCTTGGTGGCCGGTTTTGGGGCGGACGACCCCCAGGGCACCTACCCTGTCCAGCTTGGCAAGATCCTCGGCGTGGAGGTGATCGCCTCCGGGGTGCCCGGTGAAACCTCGGAAGGCGGCTGGAAACGCCTGCAGGCCACCCGTGGCCGCTCGTTCGGAGTGGCGGTGGTGACGCTGGGGGGCAACGACATTCTGCAACGGGTTCCCTGGGAGACGACCCAGAAAAACCTGAGTGCCATCTTCCAGGAGTTTCAGAGCCGTGGGGCGCTGGTGCTCTTCACGGCGGTGGAGGGTCCGTTCGGCGGACGACAGAAACGTTACCGGCAGCTGTGCCGCGAGAAGGGCGTGGTTATGGTCCCGGACATATTGAAGGGGATTCTGGGCAATCCCGACCTGACGGCCGATCCGATCCATCCCAACAGTGCCGGTTATCGGCTCGTGGCCGAGCGGGTGGCGAAGGCGGCGGCGCCCTTTCTAGGCAGGAGAATGGCCAACTAGGCGGGTTGGAAAGGCAGGAAAATGGAAAAAAGAGCGGGCTCAGGCTGGCAATGCCATTGTCTAGCCTGTATAGTTTGCGCTTTGTGTTACGCCGCAACCATGTCGGCGGAGGAGAACACGTCCCTGGAGGCGGTGCCGGTTGTGTCTCAAGGCACCATCGACGGGACGGGTTCGGCAGAGCAGCGCAGCGCTGAACTCAGTGCCGCGCTAGCCCGGTCGGAAAGAGATCTCGAGAACCTGCGGTGCCGTTACGCCGATTTGTATCTCGAGTCGCGAGAACAGCAGCAACAGCTGCAAGATCTCAACTTTCAGGCCGCCGCGCTGCTGGAAGGCCATGGCAACAGGGCCCCCAGTCAGGACATGGCCAGGGTGATGGCTCGCATGTCGGCCCAGGAGGCCGGGTGCAGGAGCCTGTGCAGTTCGGTCAGGGAGTTCGTCCGCTATCTGGACGTGGTCCTTGAGGTGCTGCAACCAAGTGATGCTGTGCGCCATGAGGTGCAGAGCCGGGTGCGGGTTCTGGAGAACCAGTGCGACCGGCTCAGCCAGAAGTCGCCGATAGTCGCCAGGCGAGGTGACCGAGGAGTGCCCAGACGTGAGTGTCGGATCTTGGCCGTTAGCGAAGAATTGCAAATTCTGGTGCTGGACGGGGGTTTTGCCGACGGGGTCGCTCCCGGAACCGTCTGGCGGGTTCTGAGCGATGGAACCGTGGTGGCAAAGCTGAAGATCGTAGAAGTGCGTCCCAACCTGAGCGCAGCCATGCTAGTGCAGGGCCCGTTTCGCACACTGGCCCCCGGGCTGTTGGTCAGGCGGGGCGAATGAAGGATGCCGCATGTCGCGGCCCGTTGCACGACTGAAAAGCGGTTTTTCAGGACGCAAGAGCGGGAATAGAGAACAAATGGAAGCACGAGCAATCAGCAAGTATGTGCGCATCTCGCCTTTCAAGGCGCGCCAGGTAACCCGTCTAATCCACGGCAAGCCGGCAAGAGAAGCGCTCGCTCTGGTGGATCTTATCCCCCGGAAGGCCTCCCGTCTGGTGGCCAAGACGTTGCGCTCGGCCGTGGCCAACGCTGAAAACGACGAACGCGGTTCGTCGGTGTCGGTGCAGGATCTAACGGTTAAAGAGGCGGTGGTTGGCGAAGGCCCCACGCTGAAGCGGTTTCGTCCTAAAGCTCGCGGAATGGCCGGTCGCATCCGGAAGCGGACCAGTCACATCAAAATCGTTGTGACGGACGAAAGCTAAAGAGGGAATGAAACGTGGGTCAAAAAGTTAATCCCATCGGATTCAGAATCCCGGTGACCAAGAACTGGCAGTCGCGCTGGTTCGCCCGAAAGGCTGAGTACGGCGTATTGCTGCAGGAAGATTTGCGCATTCGCGATTTCGTGAAGCAGCATCTGATGCAGGCCGCAGTCTCCAAGGTGACGATCGAGCGCTTTGCCAACCGGGTGCGGGTGACGGTTCACTCGGCTCGGCCGGGTCTGGTCATTGGTCGCAAAGGGGCGGATATCGAAGCGCTCAAGGCGGAGATTTCCAAACTCGCCCCCGGCAAAGAAATCTACGTGGACATCCGCGAGATTCGCACCCCGGAGTTGGATGCGCAGCTGGTGGCCGAAAGCGTCGCCCAGCAGTTGGTGCGCCGCATCGGGTTCCGTAGAGCCATGAAACGGACCATCCAGACCACCATGGATCTGGGGGCGGATGGTATTCGTATTCGTTGCGCTGGTCGCCTGGGCGGTGCCGAACTGGCCCGGACCGAGCAGTACAAGGAAGGTAAAGTTCCCCTGCACACACTGCGGGCGAATATCGACTATGGTTTTGCCGAAGCCAGAACCCTGGCCGGCATAATCGGCGTGAAGGTTTGGATTTGCAAGCCGCACGGTTTGGAGGAATCACAAGATGCCACTGATGCCAAAACGCGTAAAGCACCGAAAAGTGCAGCGCGGCGCCCGCGCCGGCAACGCGACACGAAATAACCAGATCGACTTCGGCGATTTTGGCTTGCAAGTCCTGGATCGCGGCTGGGTCACAGCCCGGCAGATCGAGGCCATGCGTGTTGCGGTGACGCGCCATATGAAGCGTCGCGGAAAAGTGTGGATCCGGGTGTTCCCGCACAAGCCCATTTCCAAGAAACCCTTGGAAGTTCGTATGGGTAAGGGCAAGGGCAATCCGGAAGGCTGGGTCGCCGTGGTGCGCCCGGGTAATATCGTTCTGGAAATGAGCGGTTGCTCAGAGGCTGTGGCCAAGGAAGCCTTGGCACGGGCGGCCAGTAAACTGCCGTACCGGTGTAAGCTTCTGGCCCGTCATCACACGGCCTGAATCGCATAGCTGAGGAGTTCGACTATGAAACCGTCAGCGATTCGTGAATTGACGGACGAAGAAATGGCGCGAGCCATCGAGGAAAACCAGCGCGAAGCTTTGAATCTTCGGCTTCAGGCCCAGACGGGCCAGCTGGAAAATACGGCTCGGGTTAAGTTGCTTCGCCGCGATCTGGCCAGATTGCGGAGCGAAGAGGCAACTCGTAGCAAGCAGAAGATCGGGAAGTAGGCTGATGACTGCGGTAAACGAAAAAAAACGCGGGCTGCGTAAAATGCGCTCCGGCGTTGTGGTCAGTGACAAGCAGGACAAGACCATTGTTGTCCGGGTAGACCGCCGTACTGCGCATCCGCGCTACCGGAAGGTCATTACCTTGTCCAAGCGCTATCAGGCGCACGATGAGACTAATGAAGCACGGGTTGGCGACCGCGTGCAGATTGTGGAAACCCGCCCGCTGAGCAAAACCAAGCGTTGGCGCCTGGAATCCATAGTCCAGCGGGCCTTCACGGAATAGGAGGTGCTCGATGATTCAGATGCAAACCAGTCTGGACGTGGCAGACAACTCGGGCGCCAAGCGGATTGTGTGTATTAAGGTTCTCGGCCAGCGCAAGACCTATGCCGGCGTCGGCGACGTGATCCGGGCCTCCGTCAAGGAAGCCCAGCCCCGCGGCAATGTCCGCAAGGGCGATGTGATCCGGGCCGTGGTGGTTCGCACCGCAGCCAACGTACGCCGTCCGGATGGCTCCTGCCTGAGCTTTGACCGCAATGCCGCCGTGGTCATCGATGACCAGGGTAATCCGCGTGGAACCCGGATTTTCGGTCCGGTGGCGCGCGAACTGCGCGACAAGAATTATATGAAGATCATTTCGCTGGCTCCGGAGGTGCTATGATGGCCCGAGCGCATGTAAAAAAGAATGATCTGGTGGTCGTGATCAGTGGGGCCGACAAGGACAAGCGCGGCAACGTGCTGTCCGTCGACCACAAGAAAGATCGCGTTGTGGTCGAGGGAGTCAATCAGCGTAAGCGTGCCGTCCGGCGCAGTGCTGCCAATCCTCAGGGAGGCATTCTGGAAAAGGAATGTCCCATTCACATTTCCAATGTGATGCAGGCCGAGCAGTACGACCGTCGCCGGCAGGCCAAGGGCGCCAAGCCCGCGCCGCAAGACAAGGATAGTGACTGATGGCTAAGAGCGTCTTGCAAGACACCTACAACAACGACGTTTTTCCCAAGTTGAAGGAAAAACGTCAGTATCAGAACGGCATGCAAGTGCCGCGGCTGGTCAAGATTGTCGTCAACACCGGGGTGAGCACGGCACGCGAACGGGATTTCCTCCCGGAGGCGGTGGAAACCCTGGCAACCATTACGGGACAGCGGCCGGTGGTGACCAAAGCGCGCAAGAGTATCTCGAACTTCAAGCTGCGCGACGGCATGTCGGTGGGGGCCTGTGTGACCTTGAGGAAGGACCTGATGTACAACTTCCTCTATCGCCTGATTCATGTGGTTCTGCCGCGTGTACGGGACTTCCGGGGAATCTCCCCCAAGGGGTTCGACGGCGCTGGCAACTACAACATGGGTCTGACTGATCAGTCGGTCTTCACCGAGATCAACCTGGACAAGGTGAAGAACACCATCGGGATGAACATCTCGATTGTGACGACCGCATCGAGCGATGATGAGGCCCGGGACCTGCTGAGCATGCTGGGCATGCCGTTCCAGAACTAGGAAAGGATATCGGCCATGGCGAAGAAATCTCTCATCGCTAAGTCAAATCAGACGCCGAAATTTAAAGTGCGCAGTTACAGTCGCTGTGACCGTTGCGGGCGGCCCCGGGCTTTCATCCGGAAGTTCAGGCTCTGCAGAATTTGTTTCCGCGAGCTGGCCAGCACCGGTCAGATTCCCGGCGTCATGAAGGCTAGCTGGTAATCAAGGAAGGGCTGAGCAATGAGTTTGAGCGATCCCATCGCGGACATGTTGACTCGCATCCGGAACGGATGCGGGGCCAAGCTTCCTGACGTGGCAATGCCTTCCTCGAAAGAGAAAGTCTCTGTCGCGGAAGTGTTGAAGCAGGCCGGGTATATCGAGGATTACTCCGTGGCCGAAGACGGACCCAAGAAGGTTCTGAGCCTGGTCCTCAAGTATCAGGGCGGCAAGAAGCGTGTTCCGGTAATTGAAGGCTTGAGGCGTGTGAGCAAACCCTCCTGCCGGGTTTATGCCGGCAGCCAGGATATTCCCCGCGTCCTCGGCGGTCTCGGAGTGGCCATTGTGTCCACCTCCCAGGGCGTCATGACCGACCGGGCCGCGCGCAAGGCAAATGTTGGTGGCGAAGTGCTCTGTTACGTCTGGTAACGGGTCTTGCCAGGAAAGGACTAGACAGCAATGTCACGCATCGGCAAAAAACCGATTGAACTCCCCAAAGGAGTCACTGCCACCTTGGTGGATGGGGTGGCGACCGTCACGGGCCCGAAGGGCACCTTGGTCAAGACTCTTCCAGAGTGCGTGTCGCTCCAGGATGAGAACGGCAAGCTGACGGTGATCTGTAACGATCAATCCCGGAAGGCCAAGGCCATGCACGGCCTGGGTCGCAGCCTGCTCCAAGGTATGGTGACCGGGGTCAACAGCGGCTTTACCAAGGCGCTGGAGATCCAGGGGGTGGGCTACCGCGGCGCCAGCGCCGGGCAGACCCTGACTCTGAATCTGGGCTACTCCCATCAGGTGGTTTTCGAAGTGCCTGCAGGGGTGAGTGTTTCCATGCCCAACAACACGAACATCGTCCTGGAATCTTGCGACAAGCAGCAGGTCGGCCAGGTGGCAGCGACGATTCGCGGCTTCCGACCGCCCGAGCCTTACAAGGGCAAGGGTATTCGGTATGTCGGTGAGAAGATTTCGCTGAAGGAAGGCAAGTCCTCCTAATAACTAGGCGGGCGCGGCCTCGAAGCCGGGCGCCCGCGGAACCAGGACCGGGTCTGAGGAGCTGGGATTGATATGAGCAAGTTAACGAAAAAGGAAGCGCGTCAGCGCCGGCACCGGCGCATTCGCGGCAAGATCGGCGGCACCGCCGAGTGTCCGCGCATGAGCGTCTTCCGATCCAGCAAGAATATCTATGTCCAGTTTATCGACGACGAGGCGGGGGCAACCTTGGCTTCGATCTCGACACTGGACGGCGCGTTTCGGGAAACCAACAAGCGCGTGGATACCGATGGGGCGGCCGAGCTGGGGCGGATTGCCGCCAAGCGGGCACTGGCCGCGGAGATTAAGCGGGTCGTATTCGACCGTGGTGGCTTCAAGTTCACTGGCCGCGTCAAGGCGGTGGCTGACGCCGCCCGCGAGTCGGGACTTGAATTTTAACCGTAGGCGCATACGCTCGGTGAAGACGAGCATAGGAGTATGACCGTGGCAGATCAGAAGATCGAACGGAGGGACAAGGAGTCCACCGGCGAGCTTGAAGAACGGGTTGTCTGCATCAACCGCTCCAGCAAAGTCGTGAAGGGTGGACGCAATTTCCACTTCAGCGCTTTGGTGGCCGTCGGGGATCGGAATGGTCGGGTCGGCATCGGCCTGGGCAAGGCCAACGAAGTTGCCGATGCCATTCGCAAGGGCGGGGAGCTCGCTCGCAAGGCTGTGGTGACCGTGCCCATGACCGGGCACACGGTGACGCATCCGATTACGGCGGACTTCAGTGGCGCAAAGATTCTGTTGCGTCCGGCGTCCGAAGGCACCGGTCTGATTGCCGGTGGGGCGATGCGTGCGGTTCTGGAGCTGGGCGGTGTTCGCAACGTTCTGGCGAAGTCTCTGGGGTCCAATAACCCGGTCAACGTGGTTAGGGCTACCATGAAGGGGATTTCGATGTTGCGTACCAAAGATGAAATCCTGGAAAAGCGGGGCATTAGTTCGCTGCGCTAAAGGCGCGGAGGCTATAAACCTGTTCTGAGGTTCAATGATGAAGTTGCACACCTTACAAAATACGGCCGGGCGCAAGGCGCGTAAGCGTGTTGGGCGCGGTGATGGCTCGGGTCATGGCCGGACTTGTGGTCGTGGCGACAAGGGGGCCGGTTCCCGTTCGGGCAATCGGCATCGTCCTCACTTCGAGGGCGGTCAGATCCCGCTGTTCCGCCGTTTGCCCAAGCGCGGGTTCAAAAACCCCAACCACGTGGTTTACGATGTGATTAATGTCTCCTATCTGGAGGAGAACTTCGAGGCTGGCGGCGTGGTCGACGAAGCTGGTCTGCGCCGGCTGGGCCTGCTCGGCAAAAGCAGTGTCGGTCTGAAGATCCTCGGCGATGGCGAAGTGACCAAGTCGCTGACGGTGAAGGCGAGCAAGTTCTCCGCCAGCGCCGTGGCCAAGATCGAGGCCGCTGGCGGCGTTTGCGAAGTGATCTAAGGGAAAGCCGGAGCAAAGCCGTGTTCCGGCTTTCCTTTCTGCCCTGCGGACCTGCGTGCTCGGGTCTGGCAGGCGGGGGGAATGAAGCTTCGGCGAATGGCGAGGATTAAGTCTGATGCTATCCGCGTATGCTAACAGCATGAAGATACCCGAGTTGCGTAAGCGCATTCTGTTCACGTTCGGCATTATCGCCCTGTGTCGGATTGCCGGCAACATTCCGTGTCCGGGTGTGGACCCGAACGAGCTGGCCAAGCTGTTCGATGCCGTGTCCCACAACTCCGGCGGCGGGGTCATGGACATGTTTAATCTGTTCAGCGGCGGGGCGCTGGAAAAGTTCGCCGTTGCCGCCCTGGGGATTATGCCGTACATCTCGGCCTCGATCATCATGCAGCTGATGACTCCGGTCATCCCCAGCTTGGAGAAGCTGGTGCGCGAGGGAGATTCCGGGCGGCAGAAGATCACCCAGTATACGCGTTATCTGACTCTGCTTATCTGTGTGGTTCAGGGTAGTGCCGCGGCCAAGGTCATGGCTAATCCGGGCAGCGTGGGTTTGTCCGGCGATGCTCATCCGGTTCTCAATGCCGGTCCGGGCTTCATCATGATGACCGTCATTATCCTGACCGGCGGGACCATGCTGCTGATGTGGCTGGGCGAGCAGATCGACCAGCGTGGCATCGGCAACGGCGCCTCGCTGATCATCACGGTGAACATTCTGGCCCGCATGCCGCAAGCGCTGATCGGCATGGTCAATCTGGTGCGTGCCGGCGGCAGCACGGGTGGCAGTCCGTTCACCATCATTCATGCCTTGTTGATGGTGGCGGTCTTTTTCGTGGTGTGTGCCGCCACGGTGGCCCTGATTCAGGGTCATCGCAAGATTCCGGTGCGCCATGCCGCCCGTCAGGGTGGGCGTTCCGGGGTGGCTGGCCAGACCAGCTATATGCCGCTGCGGGTCAACTATTCGGGAGTCATGCCGATCATTTTCGGCAGCGCCATCCTGATGTTTCCGGCTCTGATCCTCCAGAAGATCCCGTTTGCCCGGGACCATGGCTGGGGACGCTGGTTCGCCTATGGCAGCAATTCCTACATGATCATGTTCGGCTTGGCCATTCTGTTGTTTTCCTTCTTTTGGGTGGCCAACCAGTTCAACCCAATTCAGATTGCCGACGACATGCAGAAGCGCGGTGGATACATACCCGGTATCCGCCCGGGGCAGCCTACCGCCGAATTCCTGGACTACACCATGACCAGGATCACTCTGGCTGGCGCCCTGTTCCTGACGGTCCTGGCTCTCTTCCCGATGGTCATGGCCAATCAGTTCAAGATCCCCGGTCTTGTGGCCCAGTTTTTCGGCGGGACCAGCCTGCTGATCATTGCCGGCGTCATGCTTGATACCATGCGTCAGGTGGAGGCCCATCTGCTGTCTCGTCACTACGATGGCTTCCTGACCAAGGGGCATCTGCGCGGCCGTCGCCGCATGTAGACCGCGGTCGGCTAGCGACCGGACCAAGGGCCAACAGGATGAACACGGTATATCCAAATGACTGTGTCGTGTTGGCCCCGTTGTCCGGCTATACTGATCTACCATTTCGGCAGGCCTGTCGTCGACAGGGCTGCCGTTTTGCTTTTGCT
>JBFJXC010000008.1:0-25683 GCA_041623325.1 Lentisphaeria bacterium
CATGATGTCGCCAAAGCACAAGTCCCTCGCCATCCGCCGCAGCAATTTCACGCTGATCGAGCTACTAGTGGTCATTGCGATCATCGCGATTCTGGCCAGCATGCTGCTGCCGGCCCTGCAGAGCGCCAAGGGCAAGGCGCACCAGATCCAGTGTCTTTCCCAGCAGAAACAGCTCGGGCTGTCCTGCGCCATGTACATCGACGAATCCGACGCCTACCTCTTCCCCTTCTACAATATTTCTGCTGCCAGCGACTTTTGCTCCACTGACCATGGCGGCGCGTACGGCTCCAACGGCAACTTCAGCACGTTTCTGTACGGTTACGCGAGGGGCGCTGACATCGGCAAATGGGGACACCTCCAAGGGACGATCAGCAACCCCCTGTTCTTCTGCCCGGCCGACCGCGCTCGACGACCAAAACTTGTTGGCACCGATGCACGCAAAACAAGCTACCATGGGTCCTACTATGTCTGGCGAAATCTCCCCGGCCGGGGTGACCTTGCCGTCTCCAAGGGCTTGAACTCCTGGAGCGGAACTGATCTCTGCCTGAAGGCCGAGGTGGAGGTGCCGTTCCCCGAGCAGGTGCCTCTGCTGGGTGACGTTCGCTGCAGCAGTGCTACCGACCTCCGTCTGACAGTCACGGGTTTAGCGGACCCCACCGGCGAACCTCTCGCCAACATTGCTGGCAATATGACCTGGGGCAACATCAACCTGGTGCACGGCCGCGGCTACAACCTGCTGTACTTCGACGGGCACGCCGCCAGCCAGCGCTATCCGTCCGTGCCGGACGGACTCACAAGCGCCTGGCTGGAGGCGAGCCACTAGGAGGGCGGGCAAAAAACCTGAAACCTGAACGACTCGATCACGAGCGCGATTACGAGCGCGATTACGATTTCGACCCCGATACCCGAAAACCTGAACCACTGAAACCTGAACGACTCGTGTGAAACTTCGTCATGTTGAGCTCAGCGAAAATGTGATGCAACGTAAGTTTCAATCCTAGATCACTCCGGCATTTATGCCGGAGGCAGGGCTGAAACCTGAACGAGAGGATTACGAGCGCGATCACGATTTCGACCCCGACACCCGAAAACCTGAACCACTGAAACCTGAACGACTCGATCACAAGCGCGATTACGATTTCAACCCCTCAGATCGAAAGAGCCTCACACTATGTCCAAACGACGTCTTCTGACCCTGACCGCAACCCTCCTACCCATCCTGACGCAGGGGGCTGAGAGCCAGACGCCGCCGTCCCAGGCACTGCCCCAAGTCCAGGCAACCGCGACCATCACCGTCAGCGACGAAACGCTGGCAAGCGCGGACGCAGCCAATCCCATCGGCACGCACGGACTCGGTGCCATCGGAGCCATCAACTACGCCTCTGGCAACTACCTGAACGATGCCGATTTCGAGCCGTACGAAAAGCGCGACCTGCGGCGCATCACCGCCACGGGCGATGACGACAAGGGGGCCTATTTCCAGATCGACCAATCCAACACCAGCAACTATCTGACCTTTCGCGAGGGCGCCTACAGCGGAACCGATTTTCGGGCCTTTCGCTTCCTCGACTCGCAGGGCCAGCCGCTGCCTATTCAGGCCGACAGGAAAGGCGAACTGGCGATCAACAGCTTCCAGGCCAGCCAGATGGTCCCCCTGGCGACCTATCACATCCCCTCGCGCGAACAACTCCCGCCCCATGGCGGCTGGACAACCAGCTGCCCGGCCACATGGGAGGAATACGCCAAGGAGGCCAAAACCTTCACCAATGCCGGCAAGGTCTACTACCGCGGCGAACCGGCCCTGCGAGTGGACGACGTGGTCATCTTCAAACGCACCTTCATGAGTCCCGATGAGTTCTATCATGACCGGATTGTAAAATACAGGTCCCCGCTGGACGGTTGGATTTGCGACAAGAAAGGCAAGGCTCGTCTTGTTCTCCACCAAGGGCCCCTGCCCGACGGTATGCCGGGCGGAAAGGCTTGCGTTGAGTTGACCGCCGCCAACGGTGTCGCGGCGATGGAGCAGGCGCTTTTCACCAGCCCCGACCGCGAGGTAAGCAAGAGTTCCTTCTGGTACGGGCAGCTCGAACCGGGCCGGCGCTATCTCTACGAAGGGTGGATCAAGGGCAAGGATCTGGCCGAAGAGGCTACCGTGCAACTCGGGTTCGCCACCAACGGACGTGACGGCTACTTTGGCACCGTGCTGGGCGAGACCTTCACCGTCACCAATCAGTGGCAACGCTACCGCACGATCTTCACGGCCCCCAGCGAACCGGTCACGCAACAGGGCCTCTGCTTAGCCAGGGTATTGCTCAAAGGCCAGGGCAGCGTGCTGGTTGACAATCTGCGGCTGACCCCCCTCTACCAGCCGGGAGAAGAGGATAAGCGCTTCACTGCCAATCCCCAGATTCTGGAAACGCTGCTCAAGAGCCAGCCCGCAAGCGGCCCCAAGGGACACCTGCGCTTCTGGACCGCCCTCAACGAACGAGAGATGAAGCGAAACCTCTCCTGGTCCGGCGACGATGGCGAATGGCCGTCCATCCCCAAGTGTCTGACCATTCTGGAGCAGACGGGCACAAGCGCCGCCGACCGCATGGTTCCCTGGATCAACGTGCAGATGATGCACAGCGAAGCCGAACTGCAGGGGCTGGTGGAATACCTCTGCGGCAGCTTCGATCCGGCCACCGACACGGCCGCGACCAAGCCCTGGGCGGCGATGCGCGTCCGGCAGCGCGGCCACAACCGCCCGTGGAGCCAAGACTTCCGCGAGATCATCATCGAACTGGGCAACGAAAGCTGGCACAACCGCAAAGGCAAGGTCTACATCGGAGTCGGCCGCTATGGCGGCATCCACCGGTACGGGCACGACTATGGGCTCTACTGCCGCCATCTGATCCGTGATATCAAGGCAAGCCCGGCCTGGAACGACACCGCCGCCGCCAAGCTCCGCTTTGCCATCAACGGCAACTACGGCGACCGCGTCAACAACAGCAAAGCCATCGGCTACGGCTCGGAAGCCTCCCTGGCCTGCGGCATCCACGACTACCTCACCCATGCCAACTACTTCGGCCCCAAGTGGGAACTCAACGAGAAGGCAAGCGACGCGCTGACCCCCGAGAACTACCAAAAGTACGTGATCGCCCCCGTCCTGGAAGAATACCGCAACGACAACTACCTGGCGGCGGTCAAGGCCATCCAGAAGGCGCATCCGCAGGTCAGGATCGCCGGCTACGAAGGCGGCCCCAGCGGCTACGACATGAAGAACAAAGCCACGGATTCTCCCGACGAGATCATCGGCCACTCCAAGGCCTCGGCGGTAGCGGCGGCCGACATATGGCTGAGCAGCCGCGCCAAGGGCTGGGTCTGGCAGACGGCCTTCCTCTTCAAGCAGGGCACCCGCTGGTGCCTGTTCGAGCCCGTGGGAACCGTCTTCCGCCCGCGCCCGGCCTGGGTCGCCATGTCCATGGTCAACCGGCTTATGACCGGCGACATGAAGGCGGTCACGGTCAGCGGCGCTTCCATAATGAGCCACACAGAACAGGATCCGAGAACAGCCCGCAACCTCGAACGCATGCGGGGAAGCGCCAGCTACGAGATCCCGATGGTTGCCGCCTACGCCACCCGCACCGAGGATCGGCTCAGCGTGCTTGTGCTGAACCGCTCCATCGACCGTGCCGCGCCGGTCATCCTGAAGGTGCCGGGCAACGCCTATGCAAAGCTGACCCGCCACTGGCTCAGCGGAAACTACGACGCCAGCAATGCCGACGCCGAGCAGGTTGTCTGGAAGCAGGAGAGCCTTGACATGGAGAAGGTCCGGGAAGGCAAGCTAATGGTAAACCCTTGCGACCTTTCCATCTTTACCTTTGAAAAGTAGAGAACGCGACACAGGCATCCCGCAGGAGTGGTGGAGAACTGGAGTAAGGGGGCATTCTGTGCGGAATCAGTAGCATACGCAGGCCCTGCGTATGCTTTCTCACGCAGAGGCCTGCGCGAGCTACTTCGGCTGATCAGCGAGTCTACACTTCCCTGACGCCCAGGCTGGACATGGGCGACCCCAAATCTCCGTCAGCCAATCGTCAGAATCGAACCTTGACGGGACAGCCCCCACCGCTATAATACCACCGAAGGCACTTTTGCTTTCGTAGGCAGGAGGCGGGCGCGACTTTCACGAGGGACCGAACCAGGAACATGGCGATGTCGAAACTGATCAACTACCGCTGGCCCGAGCATCTGCCGGAGTCCGCGCACTATCGGCTGAGCGTGAACGGCGAGCCGGTTTTCGTGCATACCTGCCGGGCTGCGGACTTCGCGATCTTTTCGTTCGAGGGAACCGTGGAAGTCGACCTGACCGTCGAGGGAGAGGCGAAGGAGGCTCGGATCCACCCCTTCAGCCGTCACCTCGTGGCGGAAACCGCGGGCGACCGCCTGCGTTTCAGTCTGGACCGGCCAGGTCACCTGATGCTCGAGATTCCGGGATTGCCGGAGCTGTTCCTCTACGCGAACCCGCCCGAACGGGACGTACCCAGTCCCGACGACCCGAACGTGATGTTTTTCAAAGCCGGCCAGGTCTACGACGTGGGCCGGTTGACGATCGAAGAGAACGACCAGACCGTCTACATCGAGGGCGGCGCGGTGCTCAAGGGCTGCTTCAACGCCTTCAGATCACACAACGTGACGGTGCGCGGCCGCGGCATCATGGATGCGTCCTTCTACCCGAAGCACGCCTACCGGATGCTGGTTTTCGAAGGCTGCCGAAACGTCGAACTGGAAGGCATCGTCACGGTGGGAACGCCGTCCTGGAACACGGTGTTCGGCGCCTGCAAGCAGGTCCATGTCGACAACTACAAAACCCTGGGCTGGGTGATGTGCTCGGACGGCATCGACATCGTCGGCAGCCGAGATGTCCTGATCGAAAACTGCTGCCTGCGCAGCAACGACGACTGCGTGGCGGTCAAGTCGGTCGCCCACAGCAACGGCGACGGCTCGCCACCGAGACTGGACTGGCGGGGAAACGTGCGCAACGTGGAGGTGCGCCACTGCGTGCTCTACAACGACGCCTGCGGCAACGCCCTGGAGATCGGTTTCGAAACCCAGGCCGAGAGCATCCGCGACATCCGTTTCCGCGACCTGGACATTCTCTACAGCCACGGCCACGGCGGCGTCTTCACCATCCACAACGGCGACCGCGCCGTGGTGGAAAATGTGCTGTACGAGAACATCCGGGTGCAACACTACTTCGACAAACTGGTCGATCTGCGGATCATGCACTCGCGCTATTCCCAGGACGAGTGCCGCGGCCATGTCCGCGACATCCGCTTCCGCGACATCGACTGCGTCGCCAACGAGCACAATTCAGTCACCCTGATCGGCGGCTGCAGTCCGGCTCACCGGGTGGAGGGGATTACGTTCGACAACTTCCGCATCGGCGGTCGGGCGGTGGAAAGCCTGGGCGACTTGGAGGCCTTCGTCAACCACGCTGACCGCATCGAATTTTACGGAGCTTCACCCCGGCAAACAAACTGTGGCTGGGTTTGTGCCTCCGGCACAAAGGACGTGCCGACGGCACGGCACCAACTTTAGCCGGGGGCCCAGCCCCAGGTATCAAAATAGCCCATCGCCCCCCTTGACGGGGGACGGCCAGCCGCTAGAATAGCGCCGAAAGCATTACGGCCAAGGGCGCAACCCGCCACTCCCGTGGCGAAGGCACCCACTCCCTTTCGCCGACGACCAATCCCACTTCGCGTGAGCAGACATCGGCGACAACAAGGACAACGGAACCATGCCTTTGAACAAGATGACGTATCGGGACTCCTCGCAACCGCTGGAAGCACGGGTGGAGGACCTGCTGTCCCGCATGACCCTGGCGGAAAAAGTGGGGCAACTCATCCAGTTGGACGGGCATCGCAACGACTTGGACCAGCTGATTCACCACATGCATATCGGGTCGCTTCTGCATATTCAGAACCATGCGATCAACGAGGCCATCGACAAAGCGGCCCAAACCCGCCTCGGCATACCCATTCTGTTCGGAGACGACTGCATCCACGGCCATTCCTTTCATCACGGCGCCACCATCTTCCCGACCCAGCTCGGCATGGCCTGCAGTTGGAACGCCTACCTTATTGAGGAGGCCGCCCGAATCACGGCCCGAGAAGTGCGCCTCACCGGACTGAAATGGACGTTTTCGCCCGTGCTCTGCCTGACCCGCGACCTGCGCTGGGGACGGGTCGGGGAAACCTTCGGCGAAGACCCCTTTCTGATCGGCGAATTCGCCTGCGCCATGATTCGGGGCTACCAGGGCCAGGGACTCGACGACAACAACGCGATCCTGGCCACGGCCAAGCATTATGCCGGCTATTCGGAAACCCAGGGCGGACGCGACGCCTCGGAGGCGGATCTCTCCCGCCGAAAACTGCGCAGCTTCTTCCTGCCCCCATTCGAACGCGCCGCCCGGGCAGGCTGCCTGTCCTTCATGACCGGCTATCAGTCCATCGACGGCGTGCCCAGCACCGCCAATCGCTGGCTCCTGCATGACGTCCTAAGAGAAGAATGGGGCTTCGACGGCGTTCTGGTCACCGATTGGGACAACGTGGGACGCATGCACTGGGAACAGAAAATCTGCCCCACCTTGAAAGATGCCGCGGCCCGGGCCATCAAGAGCGGCAATGATCTGATGATGGCCACCCCGGGGTTTTTCGACGCCGCGCAGGAGGCGGTTGCCGATGGATTGGTGAGCGAAGCGGAAATCGACGACATCGTGCGCCGCCTGCTGCGCCTCAAGTTCAAACTAGGGCTCTTTGAAAACCCCGGCAGAGCCGATCTCGATGCCCAGAAAATCGTGATCGGTTGCGACGAGCATCGCCAGGTCAACCTGGAGCTGGCCCGGCAGTCACTGGTGCTGCTGCGTAACGAAGGCGTGCTGCCGCTGGCCGCCGACAAACCGGCGAAGATCGCGGTAATCGGCCCCAACGCGGATGACGCCCAGGCGCAAATGGGCGACTGGGCCGGAGACAGCGGCCAAGTCGCATGGATTGCCGACGGCCATCCGCGCGAGTGCAGCAAAACCGTGCTCGACGGCATTCGCGATCTGGCACCCGCCGGCAGTGACGTCCGCTATGCCAAAGGCGCGGACATCGCCGTTTATGTAGACAACCAGGAGGACGGCTACGACGATGGCCAAGTGCGATCCGCCCGTCTGGAAGCGGCCGATGCCGATCCGGAGCTCATGGCCGAAGCGGTCGCCACCGCCGAGGCAGCCGACGTGGTCGTTTTGGTGCTTGGCGACATGAAACGTTTCTTCGGTGAATACTGCAGCACCGCCACCCTGGAGTTGATGGGCGGGCAAAAGGCATTGATCGAAGCCGTTGCGGAGACGGGCAAGCCGATGATCGTGGTTCTCATCAACAGCAAGCCTCTGGTTCTGCCCAAAGAGGTGCGGGAAGCCGATGCCATCATCGAAGCCTTCAACCCCGGCATGACTGGCGGCACCGCCATTGCCGAAGCCATCTTCGGCATGATCAATCCCTGCGGGCGCCTGCCGATCTCGTTCCCCTATCACGTCGGCCAGCAGCCCATTTACTACAGTCAAGTCCGCGGCCAACACGGCGACAGCTACGGCGACCTTACCCAGGACCCGCTCTATGCCTTCGGCGAAGGGCTTTCATACACCCGCTACGAATACGGCAATCTCAACATCAGACAGGATCACCTAAACCCGACCGATACGCTCGTCGCCGAGATCGAGGTCGCCAACGTGGGCGACCGGAACGGCATCGAAACCGTCCAGGCGTACGTGAGCGATCTGGTCACCTCCGCGACCTGGGTGGACAAGGAACTCAAGGCGTTTGTCAGAGTGTCGCTGAAGGCCGGCGAGAAGAAAACCGTGAGGATCGAGATTCCGGTTTCGGCCTGCTCGATGGTCAACGCGGCCGGCGAGCGGGTTGTCGAACCCGGCGAGTTCGAGCTTCGGGTCGGGCCCTCCTCGCGCGAATCCGTCCTCAAACGCGCTCGCTTCACAGTCGAGGCCTGATAGGCAATGGGCTCCGGCCATTAACGGCCACAGTTCCCAATCCGCCATCAAGTCTTCTTGATGAATGACTATCCAAGCGACGACCAATTTGTGTTTCTTGGGCGACAGACTTCGGGCCAAGGTTGCTTTTGCTGTTTGACGTTAGGCATTTTTGCGTTAGACGTTTGCGCCGCGACTGGAGGTGGGCATTTTTTTATCATAGTCCAATCATGATTCCACCGGGGCGAGCCCGGTGGTGGTCACCCATTCCCACATTTCACACCTTCCGCCTCGTATCCCGGCATCGACCACGAGCGCGATTACGATTTGCCCCATATCCCACTTCCGACCTTGACCTCCGATCGCCGATCTCACCCCGCGATCAGCTTGGGGCGGATGATGACCTGCTCGGTCTTGCCGTCCTTGTTTTTCAGGGTCTTGATCAAGAGTTCCACGGCAGTGTCGGCGAGGTGTTCGATATCCACTTCCAAGGTCCACATGCCGGGGATGCGGAAGGTGCCGTCGCACCCGGCGACCGTCACCTCGCCGGGGAAACCCAGGCCGTGCTGCTGCAGAGCCGCCGCCACTTTGGCCGCCACCAGGTCGTTGGAGCAGACCACGGCGTTGACTTGGCCGGGATTGGCCTGGAGATACCGAAGCACATCGTCCTCACTGTAGAGCGCGACCTTTTGCCGACCGTAGACTGACCTCAAGCCTTCCGCCAACAGCGTCTCCTCGACGCGCGAGAATTTGCCGCTCATATTGCCCACGAACTCGTCCTGCGAGGGCGCGCAGTAGACCACATTGGTGTGACCGGCGGCGATCAGGGCCGCTGCCAACTGTCGGTACCCCCAGGCAAAGTCGACGGACACGTCCGAGGCCAGTTCGAGTACGGGCTCGGACGAGTCGATCGAAATCAGGGGGCCGGCCTGAACCACTTGGCGAATCTTGTCGGGCCCGGCGCTGGTCAGGATGGTCGCGCAGGCGAACATGCGCTGGTTGGTTTCGTTGATCTCGTCCACACCGTCGCAGGGAACGGTCATGTAGCCGTGCCGGGCCAGACGGCAGGAAACCTCCTCGAACAGCTTGCCGAAGAACGGGTTGTACAACTGGGAGATGTGAAACGAGATCAGATTCAGGCTTTTGTTGCGCAGAGCCTGGGCCAGGACGTTGGGCGTATAGCCCAGCTCGTCGGCCACCTTCAACACCCGCTCCCGGATGTAGGAGCGCACGGTGGGATCGTTCTTCATGACCTTGCTGGCCGTCTTGATCGCGACCCCCGCCTGCTGGGCGATGGTGGCCAGCGTAATCGTCTTTTCGTTCGTCATCACAACCCGCATCCTTCCATCCCGGCACCCCGTGCCATCGTGAGTATTTTTGCCAGAAAGGCAAAACTGCCATCCGAGTGCCCTGCTGTCAAGAGGGTTACCGAGCAATGTTGCCTTGTCGCCGAGTTCCTCGTCAGGATTAAGGGCCTAGGTCGCGGGCTTCAGCAAGAACCAGTGGGTTCCCTTGTTCGTGGGCAGCTCGAAGCTAAACGTGCCCGCCGATCCCGAAACCGGAATCGGCGTCATTTCGGTTCCGTCGCCTTTCAGGGGGACTAGCGTTAGAGCGGCATTGGCGTTTTTCAGGGTGATGGTTCCGGCGACCGGTTCGGAGTAGAGCCTGTGCGGCCAGCCCTGCTTGACGGTTTTGGTGCGGGCCGCGGTGCTGACCAGGATGCGGCCTGACCTGTTCAGGGCCTTGCCGTCCAGGCTGCTGAGAATGACCGCCGCCTTGGCGGTCGAGGAGGCGACGGAGACATCGGCCAGCTCGATTTTTCCGGCTTCCTTCAACCAGCCGACCACGCCTTGGCTTCGGGCCGTGTTGACGGAGAAGACGCCTTGCCGCCAATCCTGCCGCAACTCGCCCGTGTCGCTGTTGACAAACGTCTGACCGGCCGGAATGAAATCCTTGTCCGGGTCCGCGAACGTCTTGGTGTTTTTCGGGATCGCGGAGGCCTTCAGCCAAGGCAGCTCCTCGGTCTTGGGCATGGCGATTTCCAGGCGATGCCTGAGTTGAATCGTGCTGAAGGCTCGCGGGTTCTTGATCGGCTTCATAAAGATGTCCCGGCCCGGCGTGAAGGTCCAGGTTTCCTTTGCGGGGCTGACATCGCGGCGAAACAGCAGGGCGGCGGCGGGGTAGAGACCGATCAAATTCGTAAACTTGTAGGCATTGTTCAGGTAGCTGGCGGGATTCATGTTGCTCAAGTGGTCTTGCGAATAGGCGAACAGCATGGGGGCGTCAATCCCCTGGAAGGCGGCCAACGCCCCCAAGTACAAGGGGATCGTGAAGGGGTCCTTGGCGTAGGGCGCGTGGTCGGTGGCGTTGTACTCGGTAATGGACAGCGGCATGCCGGCGACATGCGAGCGAATCACCGAGGTGGCGAAGTTGGCGTTGTAGCGAGGATTTTTGACCAGGAACTCGCCCGGTTCGTAGCTGTGGGTGTCGATGATATCCCCGGTCGTCAGCGAAGGCAAGCCGCTCATTCCCATGCCGCCCCAGATGTGCCCGGCGCAGATGGGGACCTTGATGCCCAGCGAACGCAAATGGGCGATCATCTCCCGATTCCACGTCGCCTCCAGGTCGTTCAGAAACAGCTTGGACTCCCCCGCCTGCCAAAACCGCTTCACCCGGGCCGGATCGAAAAAATACTTTTCGGCGAACGCATCGGCCAGTTTGAACATCAGCTTGTTGTGGTAGGGAACCTTCTTGTCCGCGAGCATGGCGTTGCCGAAATGCCCGCTCAGGTCGTTTTCATTGCAAACCAACATGCCCATCACCGCCGGCTCGTTGGCGAGAGTGAGCCCCGTGTACGGATTGGGGGTCGTCAGCAATTTCTCATTGAAAGCCTTCATCAACTCCTTGAGGCGTTGATTGACATAGTTGTAGCCGTGGACAAGCACGCCTCGCTGATGCGGCTTCTTGCGGAAGATTTCCTCGAACCCGGGGATGTCGTCGCCTTGGCGGTAGGGACGTCCGACCTGGAGATCGATCCAGACATACAGCCCTTCCTCCTTCAGGCACTTGATCCAATAGAAATAGCTGTCCAGGGCTTCCGGGTCGATTTCCTGCGAGGTCGGCCCTTCCTTGATCAAGCACTTGCGAACCCAAATGGCTGAATCATGATGATGCAGGCGCACCAGATTGAAGCCGAGCCGGGCAATGCGCCTGGCATGGGCCCGGATCAATTCCTTGTCCTTGATGAAGAGCGAATAGGCTTGGATATTGCATCCCCAGAACCTGACGGTCTCGCCATTGCCCAGGACGAAGCGACCGTCTTGCGTTTCGACGAAGCCGTATTTGCCGGCCGGTTTGTGGTTCAGATGGGAAAGGTCGACGAAGGCGCCCGTCAAGGCCAGGGGATTCTTGAACCAGTCGGCATGGTCGTCGCTGCCGTAGCGTTCCTCCGCGGAAACGATCTTCCTGGAACCGGGCGGCAGCTCCACAGTCAGGGTAAATTCCTTCAGACCGGCTTTCACCCCGTCTTTAAAGACATAACATCTGACTTCGCCGTGATTGCCGCGCTCGAAATCCACATTGGCCAGTCCCGGAGAAAACCTGAAGACGACTTTTTTGCCGGGGGCGACCTCCCACTCCCAGCCGGCATGGTCGGGCAGCAGGACCGACGTGCCGTCCCTGCCCCCAAAGGCCGGGTCGTTCAGGGCGGGCTTCATGGAATAGCCGCATCCAATGGCCTCGGGCATATCCGCGCCGGCTTTCAGCCTGTAGGTGCAGATCATCCGGTTCGGTGCGAAACGCCATTGGCCCGAGCCGACTATTTCCAGTTTCGGAGATTTGAAGGCGAATTCGTCGGCGCTCTTTTTCTCGTGGTAGAACCCGGCCCAGCCCCAGTTCTTGGTGAAGCCGATCCCGCTGATCCGGACGATCTTCTTGCCTTCGACCGAGATCTCAGGCAGGCCTTTGCCATCCAAGGTGTAGCAAAGCTCGCTTCCGAACAAAACCGCACCCCACAACACGCACGTCAGCAACAACAGCTTTTTCATCAAACACCTTTTCCTGTTCCAGTCTCTCGCTTCGCAACAGTCCGCATGACGGCGGCGCTGAAAAATCAGTTGGCCTTCGCCCAAGCCTCCGTCATCCCCTCGGGTACGTTGGGGTAGGTAAAGCCCTTCACGTGACCGTCGAAAAACAAGGCATTGTAGCCACGACGATTCCGATGACCAAGACGCACCCCATGCCATTCTCCCGCGTAGGTGTTGTTGCGGGTCACCCAAACCTTTTGCCCGGATACACTCGTGTTCGCGAATTTGAAATACTCGTTGTACCAGCCGCCCCGATCCCCCAGCGCAACCGCCGTGGACGCCTGGGGCACCTGAGTCATCTTCAAGCAACGCTTGTTCGCATCGCTCGCTCCCGACACGGCATCCCGATCGTCGATATAAGTCCAATGCGAGCGACAAACGTTGTAGCTCAATTTCCGGTTGTCGAAACCGGATTTGATTTCACTTTCGGGATTTTGGTCGGACGGACAGCGCCAGTACTCGCCGATATACTCGTAGCTGAGGTTCATGCCCCATTCGGAGATCGGACGCTCGGCGGCATAGCCCATGAAAAAATTCATGGCCCCCGGATAGCTGCCGTAGGCCGCGTCGGGAAAGTCGATCCCCGTAACGGTCGGAGGCAGCCACTCGTCGTAATCGTCCATGTAGTTCATGAACACGACGCCAATCTGCTTTTGATTGTTGACGCAGCCGATCTCCTTCGCCTTATCCTTGGCGCCCGACAACGCCGGAAGGAGCATCGACACTAGAATCGCAATGATCGCAATCACGACCAGGAGTTCGACAAGGGTAAAATGCTCGCGTTTCGCCATTTCAACCGTTCCCTTTCGATTCATTGCTTCCGCAGTCAGGGCGGACCCGCGCCGACACCTACGAAGTCACTTGTGCTTTCGAAAGTACTTTAAAACCGTGTCACGCCGCCGTCAAGTCTGATGAAGGCGGAAGCCTTGGCTGCCCCTCGCCCACCCCCTGGCCCGGGTGGATGCCTGGAGACCACGCCCCACACCGTCTCCCGACCACCTGACTGGCCTCCGCCGCCGGACGGAAACAATGATACTTAGGACGTCACTTTTTAGGACTTCACTTTTACTGTCGTACATATTTTTCCCGCTGCCGCCGTCTGTCAAACGTGATCCGGGGAGCTGCAGCCATGCACTCCTAACTGACGTTTGCGCCTGCTTTGCGATCGGTGGAAACGGCAGGTCTACGAGGCAGCGCCTCTCTTCAACCTCGAACAAAACCAGGCGTTGCCCCATCGTTGCACCCAGCACTCCATTGCCCCATCACTCCAATTCTTCAGTGCCGCCTCGTTGCCATGGGCTCTTGACAGCCCTTGGACGACCCACTAAAATGCCATCGAAAGCATTGTAGGCAAGGAAAACACTTGTCCGGCCGTCCCACCGGCTGTGGCCATCACGATTACGGAGAAACGCACATGAACTACGGTCACTTCGACGATCAAGCCCGCGAGTACGTGGTCACCCGCCCCGACACGCCGCGCCCCTGGAGCAACTACCTGGGCGGGGCCGACTTCGGGGCGGTCGTCACCAACAACGCGGCGGGCTACACCTTCTACAACTCCGCCGCCCAGGGCCGCCTGACCCGTTTCCTCTTCAATGCAAGTCCCGCCAACCTGCCGGGCAAGTTCGTCTATCTGCGCGACGCCGAAAGCGGCGATTTCTGGAGCAACTCCTGGATGCCGGTTGGCAAACCGACCGCAAAGTTCGCCAGCGAATGTCGACACGGGGCGGGCTACAGCATCATTCGCGGCGACTATGCGGGAATCGCAGGCGAGGTCGGCTATTTCATCCCGCTCGGCAAACATTACGAAGTTTGGCAAATTCGCGTCCGCAACGAGTCGGACCGTCCACGCAAGCTCTCCGTCTTTCCCTTCGTGGAGCCGCAGTGCAATTGGAATGCCGAGGACGATGGCACGAATCTCCAGTATACCCAATACATCAGCCGGACCGCGTGCCTCGACGGCATGATCGACATCGGCTCGAACGTCAACATGCCCGTCGATCCCGAGCACTTCGAAAACAAGGACCAAAAACGGCACACCTTCTTTGCCTTGAGCGGCATCGAGCCGGCCGGTTTCGACGCGGATCTGGGGGCCTTTCTGGGACCCTACGGCGGCTATTCGGCCCCCGACGCCGTGGTCGCCGGCCACTGCCGCAACTCATCAAGCGCTGGCGACATGCCCTGCGGCGCCTTCCAGGTGGATCTCGACCTGGGGCCGGGAGAGGAACGGACCTTCGCCGTGCTCTTCGGGGTGGGCGAAGCGGGACAGGAAGGCAGGCAAGCCCGCCGGGAGATGGACTCGCCCGCAAAAATCGAGGCCGCGCTGGAGGCGGTCAAAGCCCATTGGCACGGCAAGCTCAACCGCCTTTCCGCCACCACCCCCGATGCCGGCTTCAACTCTATGCTCAACATGTGGGCGCCCTACAACAATCTGATGACCTTCTACTGGTCGCGCACCGCCAGCATGGTCTACGCCGGCGAACGCGACGGCCTGGGCTACCGCGACACGGTCCAGGACATCGTCGGCGCCGCGGGCATCGTGCCGGAGGAGGCCGGGCCGCGTCTGGAACTGATGCTGACGGGACAGTGCTCCACCGGGGGTGCCATGCCGGTAGTCAAACCCTTTGCCCACAACCCCGGCCGCGAGTCTCTGCCCGACCACTACCGCGCCGACGACTGCCTGTGGCTGTTCAACGCCGTCCCCGAATACATCAAGGAAACCGGCGACTTTGCTTTCTACAAGCGCGTCCTGCCCTATGCCGACCGGGGCGAGGACACGGTCTTCGCCCATCTGCGCCGGGCCATCGATTTCAGCCTGGAGCGCTCGGGTTCCCACGGGCTGCCCTGCGGTCTGCACGCCGACTGGAACGACTGCATTCGCCTCGGCGAGCGCGGCGAATCGGTCTTCGTGGCCTTCCAATTGCGCTTGGCTCTGCGGGAGTACCAGGAGATCGCCCGCCGCTTGGGAGAAGCGGCCGAGGAACAGTTCGCCCAACAGGAACTGGCCCGGCTGGACCGCGATCTCGACCGCTTCGCCTGGGACGGGGACTGGTATCTGCGCGCTTATCGCGAAGACGGCATGACCTTCGGGTCCCAACATAATCGCGAAGGCCGCATCTTCATGAATCCCCAGACCTGGGCCGTGCTCAGCGGACACGCCACAGGCGCCAAGGCCAGCCAATGCCTGCACGCCATGGAAAAACACCTGACGACCGACTACGGCACCCGGCTCTGCGCCCCGGCCTACGTCGCCACCGACCCGGCCGTCTGCCTGGGTCGGCTCTTCAATCCCGGCATGAAGGAGAACGGCGGCATTTTCAACCACACCCAGGGCTGGGCGGTGATGGCCCATGCCATGCAAGGCGATGCCGAAAAAGCCTGGCAGCAGATGCGCGCGGTGATGCCGG
Organism: Lentisphaeria bacterium; assembly: GCA_041623325.1. Lineage (GTDB taxonomy): Bacteria > Verrucomicrobiota > Lentisphaeria > Oligosphaerales > JBFJXC01 > JBFJXC01. The sequence continues at coordinate 15,501 of JBFJXC010000008.1, forward strand.
CCAGCTTCAACGACATGGCCGAGATCCGCCAGGTCGAACCCTACGTGGTCTGCCAGAGCACCCACAGCCCGGAGAGTCCGCGCTTCGGCGCCGGACGCGTCTCCTGGCTGTCCGGCTCCGGCGTCTGGAACTACGTCGCCATGAGCAACGCCATCCTGGGCATCAAACCCCATTACGACGGTTTGGAGATCGCGCCCTGCATTCCGGCGGCCTGGCCCGGCTTCGAAGCCACCCGGGAATTCCGCGGCTGCCGTTTCGAGATTTCGGTGGTCCGCGGCCCCGACAAAGGCCTGAGCGTCAACGGCGTCAAACAGACCGGCAATCTCATTCCAACCGAGGTTTTCGAACCGGTCAACGAGGTGCGTTTGGTGATATGACTCGGCCCCCCAAAACAAGGCATCTTCTTGAACCCGGCTGGGACAGCCCCTCCCAACTTGCCATGGACACTTGAGCGTTGAATCTGCTCTAAAAAGTCGAAACCTTGTCCCGAACCTTGTCCCGAACCAATATCCAAAAACGAACTGAGCACGAAACGCGGCGAGCTTCGAGACAAAGTTCGGGACAAAGTTGCCCATTATTGCGAAACCCGCCTTTTTTAGAGTGGACTCAGCGTTGGACGCTGAGTCGACTCTAAGAAGTCCAAACTTGCGCCAACGGCGCTACACAACATAGCCTGGGGCGTTGCCCCAGGCTATGTTGTTTTGGCCCTTCAGGCCAAGCTACGGGCGCGGGGAGCGCCTGCAGTAGATGTTCAAGCGAGTCTGAGAAGATTGGCGAAAGGATAGTGTTCTTTCCAGCGATAGGTCTTGAAGTCCCTGGCATCGGTCGTGAGAATCCGACCGTCTTTCAACTCTTCGGCCAGAATGACCAGGGAGGCATCGGCCAAATCCATGGGAAGATCGGCATATTTTCCCATCAGAGCGGCAAGGCGTTCCGCATGAAAGTCGTGACTCAATTCGAATGTGGCAAACGCCCCCTTGGCATAACTGTCCATAAAGCGCAGCAACGATTGGTGCCCCAAGCGATTCAATAAAAGATGACAGGTCTCAGTCATGACTGGCCATGTGGTAATCAGGGGCTCTTGAAGCGAGGCCAGAGCAACCCGAGCCTCACGATGATGGCTGTCTCGCTTATTGGCCAATGCCAGCCAAAATCCAGTGTCGGCAATTACCATTTTTCACTCAACAGTTGGGTCAGGTCGCGTTTATAAGTCTCGGAAAGGGATTCCGGACCCTCCGCACAGCCCACAAAGCCGCTGGACTCTAAAATGCCTAGAGCGTTGGTTTCTTCCCGCTTCTTTTGTTGATAGTAGGCATCAACCGCCTTTTTGAGAACAGCCGACACCCCCGTATGATCGCATTCCATCAAATACGCCAACTTCGCCTCGTAGGCGCCATCTAATCTGGCATTTACTCTCATGGTTCCACCTCGCATCTGAACCGTTGTCATACTAATTATGACACCGTGCCGCGGAAGTTTCAAGGACCAGGCAAAATCGCCGTCGGCAACGGGTAATCGAACAGTGCCTGTCCCTAAACCGGGCAACGTCCGCCATTTCCAGCGCATTCCCGGCCTGCTCATCCAAAACTGGCTGCGCCCCAGCGTGTAATCATGATTCCGGAGCGCATCGAGTCCACGATTAAGATCACCACAAGGGCGTTTGCGAAGCCCCCTCGTCGTCTCAATCGCCGAGCCGGGGCACCCTCTACCCCGGGGCAGCACCCGCCAACTTCCGCCGTCAAACAAAAAGCGAACGACCCCGGCTTGACAAACGAGCTGGCCGCCCCGATGGTATCGACAGTACAAATACGGTCGATGGCACTTTCCCGCGGATCGGGGGGGGGTGTCCGATGCCGGACGATGCCGGACCCATCACGCTGGCGGGGGTCGCCAGGCGGGAGGCATCGGGTGTCGCCTACGGATTGCACATGCCATCGGGTGTCTCGGTCAGGCGCCCCCCCCGGACGCGGGCCGTTGATCAACGTTAATCCGACACCGTAAGCCGCTTTTTCGAGCTTGTTTTCTTGAATCCATGCCGCGAGGGAATTATTGTTCACCTCGCGAACCCAACCCAAGGAGCCACCATGATGTCGCCCAAGCACACTCCCTTGGCCGTCCGCCGCGACCGCTTCACCCTGATCGAGCTGCTGGTCGTAATCGCGATCATAGCGATTCTGGCCGCCATGCTGCTGCCGGCCCTGAGCCAGGCCAAGGGCAAGGCCAAACAGATCCAGTGCCTCAGCAATCTGAAGCAGTGCGGATTGGGCCTGGCGCTGTATATCGACGACTTCGAATGCGTCCTGGTCGCCCACAATGGCCGGACGCAATACAATGCGTACATTCCTGCGGATGTGCGCCGGTGCCCGGAGATCAGTGCCGGTCTCCAAATCGGCGAGTATTCGGGTTCAGGTCGCTGGCAGTGGACCTACAGTACAAACGGTCAGGCCAGCTATCATTACTGGAGCATCGGCGGGGGCGGCACGCGCTACATGAAGCTGAATTCCATGACATACAGCTGGCAGAAATACAGCATCGCCCCCCACCAGGCCATGTTCCTGGCGGACGCGGCCATCACCAACCACTACCTGCCGCAGAACTACTACACCAGCGCGGACGTCATCACCAGCGGCACTCCGGATGTGCTCGTCACCGACGTGCTCGGCGACACCTGCTATGGCCAGACCGCCATTTCCGGCGCCAGCTACCGGCACCTGAACAAGACCAACGCGGTCTACATGGACGGGCACGTCGAGTCCGTCAACCTGACGACGGCCAGGGGCTCCCACATGCCCTTCCACCCCTACTAGGACTGACCGCCTGGAACGGACCGGTCCCTGCTACAGCGCCATCCAAACATCGCTACTGGCCGGTGCTTCCCAAGTTCAGCCCCAAAGGAGAGGATTGATGAAGCGAAACCGAATGACTTGTTTGGCGGGGGCACTGTGCCTTTCGGCCTGCTTCGCGGCGGAAGTTCCCGAGCCGAAGGGCGCACGGGCGGTCTTTGACATATCGGATGAGGTCGTCGTGGCCGCCCCTCCGCGTTTCGGGGCGAATATCCACCCGCCGGCGATGAGCCACTGGGATACGGAGCCGTGGCACAATCAGTGGTGGCGGACCCCGGGGATCAACCCGGTCACCACCCGCATCAAGGGCTTTGCCACCGGCGGCGGCCCCGACTACCTCGAGGACACCGGCAAACCGGGCCTGGGCTATTGGGATGTGTTCCGCACCGGCTATTTCGACGGCGGCACCGCCTATGTCTATCGCATGGAAGGCCATGAACTACGCCTGTTGCGCGAGGACAAGATCAAAACCTACGAGGCGTCGAAGGACGGTCCGAACCGTTTGACTTTCGAGAAGGAAGGCCCCGCTCCGCGGAAGGACGACCTCTATGTGCTGACCGTCGAGCGCACCGAATTCCCGGCATCGGTCACCCGCACCTGGGGCGAAAATCCGTGGTGGCTGGTGGGCGGTTTCCAGTTGATGGGCAATCCCAAAATGCTGCACCAGCAGGGCGTGCGGCTGCGGATTGCCAAGGACGCCCCCCCGAACGGCGGAGGCGGCAGTCTTGCCATGACCATTCCCGCCGGCCAGACCAGGCCGGTCAAAGTCGGCTATTGGCTGCTCAGCGCCGAGAAAGAGGACTGGCCGCGCTTCCGTCCCGGCACCTACACCGCGCGCATGTGGCTCAGGCAGGAGGGCATGGCCACCGGATCGGTGCAGGTGCAGATCGCCGGCATCAAGACTGAAACCCTGACCGTCGACGGCGAATGGAAAGCGTACACCATCGACTTTGCCGCCAAGCCTCCGCAGAAAAATGCCGAACCCTTCGCCGTCGGCAGCGCCGAAGCCGGCACGCTCTACATCGACAATGTCACCATTGTCCAGAACGACGGGCCGCCGCCTTACGGCTTCTACCCGGAAATCGTCGACACGATCAGGCGCTTCAATCCCAGCACCCTTCGCCTGTGGACCTTGCAGACCAACCGAGGTGCCGGCGGCGGACTCGACGACTGTCTGGGCTATCCGGAAACATGCAACCTAAGATTCCGGGAACGGCACGGCGCGGACACCGCCGACCCCCTCGGGCTGCATCAGCAGCTGGTGCTCTGCCAGCAGGCCGGCACCAGCCCCTGGATTGTCACCTCCACCATGTTCAGCGCTCAGGAGCAGAAAAACCTGATCGAATACCTCGCCGGCCCCGCGGACACGAATTACGGCGGAAAGCGCGCCGAAATGGGCCAGGCCGCGCCGTGGACCGAGGTGTTCGGCCACATCAAGATCGAGATGGGCAACGAAACCTGGAACGGCATGTTCTCGCCCCAGGGCTTTTCCGGCAAGCCGGATATCTACGGCGCCTACAGCGAGTTCATGTTCAAGCAGATGAAGAGCTCGCCGCACTTCGACGACGATGTCTTCCAGCTTGTCTTGAACGGTTGGGTCGCCCAGCCCGACAACACCAAATGGGCCTGGGGTGCGCGCGCCCTGCGCAATGCGCCCAGCGCCGAAGCCATCGACGTGGCCTACTACACCGGGGGCTGGGATTCGGTCGGGCTGATGAAAGCCGAGTCCGAGGAGGAAAGCTGGATGAACATTCTCACCTTCTCACGCCGCATGCTGCAGCCGCGAGCCGCGCGCTTCAAGCGGACCGCCGACGAACTGGCGGCCGAGCACGGCAAGCCCGGTCAGGTCGAGGCGCTGGTCTACGAGGCCGGCCCCGGCTACACGCTACCCGGTCCCGGCAAGTTCGACCGGGAAGAGCAGAAGCAGGGCAAGTCGCTGGCCCACGCCATCAACGCGCTGGACATTTTCATGATGAACCTGCGCGGCGGCTTTGGGGATCAATCCTTCTACTTGTTCAAGAACGGGCACTACTGGGCCTCCCACAACCGCACGTGGGGCGAGCATATCGCCTGGAAGGCGCTGGGCATGCGCAATGCGTACCTCAAGGGCGATCTGATTACCGCCAACGCGTCCGAGATGGTCACCCTGGATGTGCCCGAAACCCAGGCCGATGTCGTGAGCCAGTCCAACAGCGCCAACCGCAAGACAAAATCCTTCCCGCCGCTGCCCGACCTGCCGCTAGTCGACTGCTATGCCTTCAAGGATGGCAACAGCTACAGCTACATGTTCATCTCCCGACGGCTAAAGGGCGCGACGCCGGTCGTGCTCAACCTGCCGTATGAACCCAAGACTGACTACACGGTGCATTTTCTCGGCGCCGATCACCCCGGACTGCACAACATCGACGAGGAGGTGGTCGCGATTCAAACCTCGAAGAGGACCGGTATGACGAAGCGCCACCGCTTCGACATGCCCCCGCACAGCGTGCTGGTGCTGATCAACCAAGCGAAAAACCAATAAGGCCGGAGGACTCCATGATGAAAAAACATGCAGTGATTGCGATGGGCGCAGCATGTGCGCTCGGCCTGAATATCCAGGGTGCCTCCTTGGATAATTATCAGAACAGGCCAGCTGTCTTTGAGATAACGGGGACCGTTGTCAATGAAGATGTCGAGCCTTTTTCCATTACAGCGCCACGATATGGAAATTCGTTAAAGCGGTTGGGGACTTCCGGATTCGAGCCGGTGGTATTCCGCAATAAATTCAAGTTGGAAAGGGATAGTCGGGATATCGCGGTAATCGACAAGACCCCATTGTCGTTCTATGACAGCTACCAATCTGGATATCTTGATGGTGCGGAGGTCTTTGTCTACCGAATTGTGAATGGAAAATTCAAACTGGTTCGCAAGGACAAGGTGAAGGAGACAGTTCTTGAATATTGGAATGTCGGCGATCATAAGGTGATTGATCCCTCTGTGACGGAGGGAGAATACAACTGGGATCCATGGTCTCGACCTACTGCTGAAAGATTCATAAGCGTTTTTTCCGTTGACAAATCCGGCAACCTTTCAACGGCATCGGATCCAGTGAAAATTCGCTTTGCCGCACCGGCGAAGAATGCCAAAGCCAAGAATCAATATGTGAAATTCCGGGCGCCCAGAAATGCGGCATCGGATTCAAAACCGCCAGCGCCAACGAATCTGAGGGTCAAGCTCGATGAAGCGCGTGGCGTGTATGAGTTGTCATGGGCTGGAGTCAGCGACCCTGACATCGTTGGCTATGCAATTGGTGTGACAGATACGGATCCCGCCAAGCATAGAGGCTGTTACCTTGAATTGGAAAACAAGTCGCCGATTGAGCAAGAGATCCTTAGAGATGGCGATATGCTGTTTGTAAGCAAGGTGCTGGATCAGGGAAACCCTGCCGGTATGCTCTCCAACAGGCTGGGAAATTTGGATAGAATCGTACGAGAATGGGTTCCGAACGGTGTGCCGAATGAGTATGCTTCAAGCGACAGTTGGAAGTTGGTTAAGCACGAAACAGACACCCCTGTCACCGATGGCGGCTTTTATTATCTTGACATTACGCCGGAAGAAGGCAAACCGGCTTACGTGGGCAAGAGCGGCATACCGGACATTTCGACCACTAAACAGGACTATTATCCGGTTCCCGAAGAGACAACGTACAAAATGGAAGTCTGGGCAAAGGCTGACAAGGCTGATGCGCCACCGTTTGTGTTTGAATATAATGGGGACAAGAGAGTTGGCGGTTTTGTGGGGCATACTCCCTTTCAGCCGACCACGAAGTGGCAAAAGTTTGAGCACACATTTATGGGCAAACCTTCTAGCGAAGGGTTTCATGCCTATCTTGTGCTGACGTGCCAGCCGGGTGCCACATACAGTTTTGACAATTTCAGGGTCTATCGGGCAGACACACCCTATCTTGACTACAGCAAGAAGGACTATGAGAATCTGAAACAATCAGGCATGATGGCCTTCAGAACCCATGGTCCCATCAAGACAGGCACGTCGACCTACAATATGAACAACTACCTAAGTGCGGCAGGCAGTTCTCCTGAAATGGGGGGAAATACATTGCCTCAGATGCTTACAACGTTTAAGAATGCCGGAATGTTTCCATGGCTGCAGATTGAGTTTCATATGAGCCCAGATGAATGGCTTGCATTTGCCGAATATATGCTGGCTGAATATGACCCGAAGAAAGATACACCGGAAAGCAAACCCTGGGCCTATAGACGATACAGGCAGGGGCATCACGAACCGTGGATTCATGATTTTGACCGGATATACTTTGAATTGGCCAATGAGACGTGGAATTCGCTATTCCGGCCGTGGGTGTTTGAGAATCAGGTTGATGCCGCAACTGGGCAGAGATATGCGCGTGGCGCAGTCTATGGCAAGTTCCATGATATGGTTTTTGAAACCTTGAAAAGCAGTCCTTACTGGAACAAGGAAGCCGCTGAGAAGTTCATTAATGTTTTGGGTGGCTGGGCCATAGGAAGCTACAACAAAGAAATCATCGGAGCCACTGAACATGGGGATTTCCTAACCATTGCCGCATATAACGGTGGCTGGGATGAAGGGGAAGGACCAGCTCAGGAAAATCCGGCCAGTTATTTCAGTGTGCTTTGCCAAGTGAATCAGACCGCCATACCAAGAGCCATCGAGCTCAAGGCCATGGCGGATGAAGTTCGTGCCGGTGGCAAGAAAATCCATCTCGGCACATATGAGGCCGGTCCCGGCTACGCATTGAATGGCCTGAACAAGGCCAAGGTTTCCAAAGAGCAGGGACGCCAGCAGGAAAATGTCATGAAAAGCAAGCTTGCCGGAACGGCAACTCTTGATTCGTTCCTGGCACGAGCGTATCATGATTTCGACATTCAGAATTTCTTTACCTTTTCCCGGGGAGAATTGTGGACCTCCCATGCCAAGGAGTATCGCGGGGGTCAGGCATACCCATGCTTTATGACCTTGTCAATCTTCAATCGCTTGTCAACCGGCGATATGCTTGAGACAAAAGCCGTCAGCGTGCCTACCGTTGATGTTCCAGAGGCCAAGCGACGTCGCGCAGTCAAGGATGCCCCGCTTGCGGCTGTCTATGCCACCGAGAAGGGCGACCAGTTGAGCGTTTTCTGCATTTCCCGAAAGATTGCCGGTTATCCTGTGGAAGGTGATGACGGATACACACCATTCAAGGTCAAGCTGCCTATCCGCGCGGCGAAGTCCATCACCCTGTATAAAATGACAGGTGAACCGACCGACAACAATATTTTCAGCGAAAAGGTGAAATGGCAAGAGGTTGCCATTGATCCGGGATTCATAAAGGACGGGGAACTGATTATCGATGAGAATACCGGCGGGACAGCAAAGGGGCTGCCTCCGGCCGAAACCTATCTGTATGTCTTTGCCGGAGTTCGCACGGCCAAGTGAATGACATCGGCATGCTCCGTGAGGGTGTCGGCGTGAACACAAGCGAGGACTGGAACGGATGGACATAAATTTTGCCTGGGTGGATGCGGAAACGCAGCGTCGGAACGATGTGTGCCGGTTCCGGCGAGTGTTCGAGTTGGCGGCCGTGCCGCCGTCGGCCGAACTGCATCTGTTCGCGGACTCGCGCTATCGCCTATTCGTGAACGGGACATTTGTGACAGCCGGTCCGGCCCGGTTCGTGCCGTCGCATCCGGAATATGATTCGGTGGAATTGGGGCCGTGGCTGTCGGCAGGCGAGAACACGCTGTTGGCGGAAGTGGTCTCGTACGGCGCAAGCACGTACCAAACATCACCCGCGAGCCGTGCGGGCTTCATTGCCTGGGGTGAAGCGGCTGAACACGATTTCTCCACGCCGGGTGAGTGGCAGGCCCAGCGCAGTGCGGCTTGGGATCCGGAAGCGCCGCTTTTCAGCTTCGCCCAGGGGCCGGTTGAACTCCGGGACACACGGATGGTTGAAACGCGCTGGCAAACGCCAAAAGCGATCGATGGACCCTGGGGGCCTCTGGCCCCGCGGGCGACGGCCTATCCCACCTTCGAACCGGCGGCCATTCGGGCGACAGGGACGTGGCGGCTGGCCTCGCGCGAGCGCATCGTCGGCTATCGCTGGGCCGAACCGGGATTCGACCGCCGAACCGACGGCAGGCACTACTCCATTTACGCGGCCGTGCTGGAGAGCAAGCAAGACTGCCTGGTCGAGGCCGGGCTTTTCTGGAGCGGACACTGGCTGAACGGGCAGCCCGTCGAATGCACCAACGACCCGCTTCGCGGCAATCGCCAGAGCGCGAGCCTCAGCTTGCGGCGCGGCGCCAACCTGCTCTACGGCGAAGTCGAACAGCTGCAGGATGTCTGGGGAATGTTGCTGGGGCTGCCGGACACGGTCGGCGTTTCCGAACTCAGATGCGCCGGCCTCTTTGACGAACAGGAGCTGCAGGGGCATCAGCCGCGCGTGCCCGCCCGAATCGGCGATCTGGAGACGATGAATGTGAACTGGACGCGGCAGCCTGTTGCGGAACCCGCACTGCCGTCCCGCGTGCGTGCCTGGGACCTGCCGGAGGGGGAAGGAAGCGACGTGCTGGTCGGTCCGGGCAAGCAGGTCTGGTGCTACGATGCCGCGGACGAATTTGTCGGCTACGTGGTCGTGGATGTCGAAGCGCCGTCGGGAACGATCCTGGATATCGGGGTTGACGATCATCTGCGCCCCGATGGGTTGATCGCGCTATATGCCAGCAACCCCTTTGCCAACACCGTGGACCGCTACCTTCTCGCCGGTGGCCGACAGCGTGTTCAGGGGTTTCATGTCCGCGGCGGCAAGCATCTGCAGATCACCCTAACCGTGCCAGGCGCCGGCAGCGCCCGCATCCACGACTGCCGCGTGCTCAGCGCCAACGGCGCGTTTCCCATCGAGGGCGCGTTCGAGTGTTCCGATCCCGTCATCAGCGGGGCCTGGCGGCTCAGCGCCCGCACGCTTCAGGTGTCCGTGGAGGATTCCTACGCGGACTGCCCCTGGCGCGAACGCGGCACCTACCTGGGGGACAGCTACGTCAACCTGCACTTGCATGCCTACCTCAACACCGATCTGCGGGTTCCCCGGCGCGTCCTGCGGCTGTTTGCGCAGTCTCAGTTCGCCGACGGTCAGATGCCGTCGGCGGCGCCGTCATGGATGACCGACAGCCTCGAAGACTACTCTCTGATCTGGATCCTTTTCCTGCGGGACTACTGGCAGTTCAGCGGCGACGTCGACCTGGTGCGCGAGCTGTGGCCGGTCGTGGAGCGTATTCTGGCCAGCAGCGCCTGGCGGGAGGGCGCCACCGGCCTGTGGACGGGCGACG